>DATJXU010000068.1:0-11107 GCA_035499915.1 Acidocella sp. | reverse complement strand
GGTTGGACTCTTCCTGGGGCGCACCTCCTGAAAGGCAGTCGCTAATCTAGGTCAACGCTTCACAAGTCTTCCAAACAAATTTGAGATACCAGAAAGCCGTGGCTCACTCCAGAAAATATTAGGAGAGCTGCACGCCGGTCAGGCTTCTCTTAGAACCGAAGCCAATATTTACCAAAGGTGTTCGACGCATCGACCATCACACCTCCAAGTTGAGCAGCTTGTTTTTGATGGATCTTCATGGGCAGGCCAGTTCCATCATGCGCAATTGACAAAAGCTGGTTGAAATTCTGATTATTGCAGAAATATCATATTCAAAAACCAACATCGCGGCCAGAATGGTCTTTTCATTGCAAAAAGGCGTCATCAAGCTACGGGAGGACCTCGTGGTAAGCACCACCAATGCACCAGCCAAGCCGCTTCACGGCGCGAAGCACGAGCTCAGGCAATTCGCAATCGTTTTTGCGTATCTTTTCACCGTCATCGGGGCGATCTCCCTTTTTAAGACGGCGGTTCTGCACACGCAAGGCATCGACTACGCCTTCTGGGGCCTCAGCGCCATCAAGGCCGCGGTGCTGGCCAAATTCATGCTTCTTGGCCACGCCATGAAGATCGGCGAGGGCGACACCACCAGCCCGCTGATCTGGCCGACCCTGCACAGGGCGCTCGGCTTCCTGGTGCTGTTGGTCATCTTGACTGTCATTGAGGAAATCGTTGTTGGCTTGCTTCATCATCGCCCGACCATCACCTCGCTTGGCGAACTCTATGGAACCCGGCTGCAGGAAACGCTGGCCGGCTATCTCATCATGCTCCTGGTGCTCATTCCCTATTTCGCGTTCCGCGTCCTCGGCGAACGGATGTTCTTTGTCACACGCGAGCCGTGACGCGCGATACCCACATGGGTCGGCGGCGCGGTGCAGGCGCATGTGGACCGGGGGGAGACGCGATCGGGTATCGGAGTCCATGCCATCCAGGGTGTAGCCTTGCGCCGGCCCATGGCGGTGGGTAGCCAGGCGACGAGTGCGGGCTGTTATGCGGGCGGCGCCGGACTGATTTTTGAGCACCTTGTCCGCAAACGGGGCAAGCCTGCCCGCCTTGCTCGCCGGATCAAGCCGCCCCGTCCAGCCGCAAGCTGGCTCAACGCTTAGCTTTCCTGAACACGTTATCGCTGGAACGGTAGTTGCATGGGCACGCCCCAGAAACCGCCCCTCCACGGGGCTGTATGAGTGTGGATCAAAGCGTGAATGGCTCTCACGGAAGGTTATTTGGAAGGCCCGCATGGCCGCACCTGGTACAAGGTAACGGGCCAGATGGGCGGGGGAAAGGTGCCGCTCGTCATTCTGCATGGCGGCCCGGGCTGCACCCATGATTATGTCGACGCCTTCCAGGACCTCGCCACAGCCGGGCGCGCCGTGGTGCATTATGACCAGCTGGGGAATGGACGCTCCACCCATCTGCGCGACAAGGGCGCGGCGTTCTGGACCGTCCAGCTCTTTTTGGATGAGCTGGATGGGCTGCTGATGCATCTGGGCATCGCCGGGTCGTACGACCTGCTGGGCCAGTCCTGGGGGGGAATGCTGGCGGCGGAGCATGCGGTGCGCCAGCCGCACGGGCTGCGGCGGCTGGTGATCGCCAATTCTCCGGCCTCGATGAAAACCTGGGTGGAGGAGGCCAACCGGCTGCGCCTTGCCTTGCCGCAGGATGTGCAGGCGGCGCTGACCCGCAACGAGCAGGCGGGAACCATCGACAGCGCCGCCTATCATGCGGCGTCCGAGGTGTTCTACGAACGTCATGTTTGCCGCGTGGTGCCGATGCCGCCCGAGGTGAAGCGCAGCTTCGATGCCATTGCCGAAGACCCGATTGTCTATCATACCATGAACGGGCCGACGGAATTTCACGTGACAGGCACATTGAGGAACTGGACGATCGAGAGCCGCCTGCACAACATCACCGTCCCCACGCTGCTGATCTCCGGCCGGCACGACGAGGCGACGCCGCTTTGCGTGCAGCCTTATGCGGACAACATCCCGGATGTGCGCTGGCGGATCTTCGAGGCGTCCAGCCACCTGCCGCATGTGGAGGAAAAGCCCGCCTGCCTTGCGGCGGTGGCCGAGTTCCTCGACGCAGCCTGAAGTTTTTTCTTATTCACTCGTCAACGGGGATAACAAAAATGTCTTTGCGTAAATGGGTTCATCGATCAGCCTTGGCGCTTCTGGCCGCCTCTGCCGTCACCGCCGCCAGCGGCGCGCCGGCCCGGGCGGATGACCATATGGGCGGCACGCTGCGGCTGACCGCCGCCGCCGCCGCCGGCACGCTGGATCCGCAGATCAACTACACCAACGAGTTCTGGACGCTGTTGGTCCTGACCAATGACGGGCTCGTCGCCTTCAAGAAGGCCTCTGGCGACGCCAGCAACCAGATTGTTCCAGACCTTGCCACCGCGATCCCCACGCCCCAGGATGGCGGCAAAACCTACGTGTTCACGCTGCGCAAGGGCATCAAATTCTCCAACGGCCAGGCGGTCACGCCCGATGACGTGGTGGCGAGCTTCCAGCGCCTGTTCAAGGTCAGCAGCCCGAATGCGGGCTCCTGGTATAATGGGATCATCGGCGCGGATGCCTGCCTGAAATCCCCGGCGACCTGCACGCTGGCCGGCGGCGTGGTGGCCGATGACGCCGCCAACACCGTGACCTTCCATCTCACCCAGCCCGATTCCGAATTTTTCTTCAAGCTCGCGGCACCCTTTGCTGACGTATTGCCCGCCAATACGCCGGCCAAGGATCTTGGCACCGTGGCCGCCCCCGCCACCGGGCCATACATGATCACCAGCTACGACCCGCAGAAAATGCTGGTGATGAAGCGCAATCCCGCCTTCAAGGTCTGGAGTGCCGACGCGCAGCCGCAAGGCTATGCCGACGAGATCGACTACAGCTTCGGCGCCAATCCGGAGGATGAGGTGACGGCGGTCGAGAACGGCCAGGAGGACTGGATGTATGACGCGCCGCCCGCCGACCGGCTGCCGGAAATGGCGTCCAGATATACCCAGCAGATTCATATCGATCCGCTGCTGGCGATCTATTACGCGCCGATGAACGTGAACATCGCGCCCTTCGACAACAAGGATGCGCGCCTGGCGCTCAATTACGCCTTCGACCGCCGGGCGGCGGTGAATATTTTTGGCGGGCCGCGCCTTGCGGTGCCCAATTGCCAGATCCTGCCGCCGGACTTTCCCGGTTATCAGCCCTATTGCCCCTACACCAAGGCGCCCGGCACCAAATGGACCGCGCCGGACATGGCAAAGGCGATGGCCTATATGAAGGCCTCCGGCCAGGCCGGGCAGAAGGTGACGGTCATTTCGGATGACCTGAATGTCGACCCGGCCCTGGGCACCTATCTGGTCAGCGTGCTCAACCAGCTCGGCTTCAAGGCGACCCTGAAGGTGATCTCCGCCGATATCCAGTTCACCTATATCCAGAACACCAAGAACAATGTGCAGATCAGCGTCAGCCAATGGTACCAGGATTATCCGGCGGCGTCGGACTTCATCAACGTGCTGCTGAGCTGCGGCTCCTTCCACCCCGGCTCGGATGCCTCGATCAACATCTCCGGCTTCTGCGACAAGAGCATCGACGCGCAGATCCAGAAGAACCTGGTGACCGCCGTCTCCGACCCGGCGGCGGCCAACGCGGAATGGGCGAAGCTGGACCAGGAACTGACCAACCAGGCCCCCTGGGTGACGATGTTCACGCCCAAGCAGCTTGATTTCGTCTCCAGCCGCGTTGGCCACTTCACCTTCAGCGACCAGTTCCACATGCTGTTCTCGCAGGCCTGGGTGCAGTAAGCCGCGTCCGGGCGGCCTGGTGACAGGCCGCCTTTGGCCTGGCGTGGCGCCCCCACGCCAGGTTTCATCGATCAGCCAGAAACGGGAAGACGCAGACCATGTTTGACTCCGCAAGCCGCGCCCAGGCGGGGGAGCCCCCTCACATCGCCCCGGAGGAGGCCGGCGGCCCCGCCCGGAAGGCCAGAGGCCCCTGGGCGGAAGGCGCGCGCAAGCTGCTGCAGGACCGCATGGCCATGGCGGCGGTGGCGGTGCTGGCGCTGATCATTCTGGCCTGCGGCCTGGCGCCGTTCTACGCCGCGCATATCTCCCGGACCGATCCGTTCCTGTCCAATCTCGACGGGCAGATCACCATCGGCAACAACACGCTTGATGTCATGCAATCTGACAGCTCCGGCCTGGGGCTTGGCGTCACCCCCATCGGCCCGACCTGGCATGGGCAATATCTCCTGGGCGCTGACGACCAGGGGCGGGATGTGGCGGCGCGGCTGCTCTATGGCGGGCGCAACTCTCTCATCATCTCCTTCTTCTCAACCGTCGTGACCCTGGTGCTGGCCGCACTGGTGGGCACCGTGGCGGGGTTTGCCGGCGGCTGGACGGACACGGTGCTGGCCCGGCTGCTGGATGTGCTCTGGGCCTTTCCGGTCTATCTGCTCGCCATCTCGCTCTCCATCGTCATCATCAGTTCTGGAATCCAGATCGGCCCGGTCAACATCCCCTCCAGCAGCCTGCTGATTCCCATCGCCATCATCGGCATCGTCTATGTGCCTTATGTGGCGCGGCCGATCCGCGGGCAGGTGCTCGCGCTGACCAAGAGCGACTTCGTGCTGGCGGCGCGCTGCCTGGGCGTGCCCGCGGGGCGCATCCTGTTGCGCGACATCCTGCCCAATGTGACAACAACGCTGATCGTTTTCGCGCCGCTGATGATGGCGTTGAACATGCTGACGGAATCAGCCCTCTCCTTTCTCTCCATCGGCGTGCAGCCGCCGGCGGCGAGCTGGGGCACCATCATCCAGGATGGCGAGGGCCTGCTCTATACCCAGCCCATGGTCGCCATTGCGCCGGGGCTTGCCATCATCATCACCGTGCTGGCGTTGAATTTTCTGGGCGATGGCGTGCGCGACGCCTTCGACCCGCGCGTCAAGCTGCGTGTACGCAAAGGCTGACGGACATGATTTTGCCCATCCTACGCCGCCTCTCGGAAATGCTGTTCGTGATGTTCGGAATCAGCGTGGTCGTGTTCGGCATCTTTTTCGCAACCCCAGGGGCGGACCCGGCGGCGCGCCTCGCCGGGCGCAACGCCTCGCCGGAGGTGCTGGCACAGGTGCGCCATTCCTTCGGCTTTGATCAGCCGCTGCCCGTGCAATACGCCAAGGTGATGGAGAAACTCTTTGTCACGCGCGACCTGACCTCCTTCGTCAATCGCGGGCAGGAGGTGATCCCCGCCGTGGTCGAGGCGGCCCCGGTGACACTCTCGCTGGTGCTGGGGGCGGCGGTGATCTGGGTGGTGTTCGGTGTTCTTATGGGCGTGGCGGCGGCGGCCACGCGCGGCAGCCTGCTGGACCGTGGCCTGATGTTTCTCGGCCTGGTCGGCGTCTCCATGCCGGTGTTCTGGGTCGGCTCGGTTGCCAATCTCCTTACCCAGTCGCGCTGGCATGGCACCTGGCTGTTCCACTGGGTGCCGGCGCTTGGCTACACCCCGCTGACGCAAAACCCGGCGATGTGGTTCAAGGGGCTGGTGATTCCCTGGATCACGCTCGCCATTCTCTATATCGGCCTCTATGGCAGGGTGCTGCGGGCCAATCTTGTCGAGGCCTACCAGGAAGACTTCATCCGCACCGCGCGGGCGAAGGGGCTTTCGGAAACGCGAATCATGCTCCGCCACGCGCTGCGCACCTCGCTCATCACCTTCGTTTCAATGTTCGGGCTGGATTTCGGCGCCCTGGTGGGCGGCGGCGCGCTGTTGACGGAGGTGGTGTTCAACCTGCCCGGCGTCGGCCGCCTGACCTATATGGCGCTGCAAACGCTGGATCTGCCCTTCATCATGGCCACTGTCATGTATTCCTCCCTCTTTGTCGTGATCGCCAATGCCATCGTTGATATCGCCTATGCCTGGCTTGACCCGCGGGTGCGCGATGCACGCTGATACCGCCCCTCCCCTGCTGGATGTGCGGGATCTGTGCGTCTCCTTCCGTTCGGAGGCCGGGCTTGTCCGCATTCTTGAAAATGTCTCCTTCAGCGTCGGCCAGCGGGAGATCCTGAGCATTGTCGGTGAGTCAGGCTCGGGCAAGAGCATGACCTCGCTTGCCATCATGCGCCTCATCACCGACCCCAACGCGGTGGTCAGCGGCAGCATCCTCTACAAGGGGCAGGATATTCTGCAGGCAAGCGCGCAGGAGATGCGCCGCCTGCGCGGCCGTGAGATCGCGATGATCTTCCAGGACCCGATGACGGCGATGACGCCGGTCTACACCATCGGCTGGCAGATCATGGAACAGATCCGCGCGCATCAAAACCTCTCCAGGCGCGCCGCGCGGGCCAGGACCATCGAGCTGCTGGCGCAAATGGGCTTTCCCGCGCCCGAGAAAGCCGCGTCGCGCTACCCGCACCAGCTTTCCGGCGGCATGCGCCAGCGCGCGATGATCGCCATGGCGCTCTCCTGCAATCCGTCGCTGCTGATCGCCGATGAACCGACGACCGCCCTGGACGTGACGGTTCAGGCGCAGATTCTGGGCCTCATCCTGCGCCTGCGCGAGGAGTTCGGCTCCTCGGTGATTCTGGTGACACATGACATGGGGGTGGTGGCGAATGTGTCTGACCGGGTGATGGTGATGTATTCCGGCATCGTCGCGGAAACCGGGCCAAAGGCGCCGGTGCTGGCGCATCCGGGCCATCCCTACACGCGCGGGCTGCTGCATTCGATTCCGCCGATGCACGGGCCGCGCCCGCACCGGCTGCCTTCCATCCCCGGCAGTCCGCCAGCGCCTATGGGCCGCCCGGCGGGCTGCCCCTTCCAGCCGCGCTGCGCTTACCGCACGGCGCGTTGCGCCACCCGCCCGGGGCTGTTTGGCACCGAAACACAAAAGGCCGCCTGCTACCTGGCTGAACAGGGCATGCCGGACTGGACCACTCTGGCCGGAGGCGCATGCGCATGACCGAGCGGCACGCAATGCTGAATACCTCCAACCTGAGCAAGAGCTTCACGCTGGGCAGCCGGTTCCGGCAAGGCGGCATGCAGCGCCTGCAGGCGCTCAACAATGTCTCCCTGGAGATTTTCAAGGGCGAGGTGCTGGGGCTGGTGGGCGAATCAGGCTGCGGCAAATCCACGCTGGGGCGCTGCCTGCTGCGGCTCTACGACGTCGATTCCGGGACCATCACCTTCAAGGGCCGGGACATCACCCGCCTCAACCAGCGGGCGTTGCGGCCGCTGCGGGCCGATATGCAGATGGTGTTTCAGGACCCGTATGCCTCGCTCAATCCACGCCGGCGGGTGGGGGATCTGATCGCCGAGCCGCTGCGCGTGCATGGGCGGCGCAGCGAACAGGAGGTCCGGGAGCGGCTGCTGGAGCTGATGGCGCTGGTCAATCTCTCGCCGGATTTCCTGAAGCGCTACCCGCATGAGTTCTCGGGCGGGCAAAGGCAGCGCATCGGCATCGCCCGCGCCATTGCGCTCTCGCCCAGCCTGATCGTGGCCGATGAGCCGGTCTCCGCGCTGGATGTCTCGGTGCAGGCGCAGATCGTGAACCTGTTCATGGACCTGCAGGAGCGGCTGGGGCTGACCTACGTGTTTGTGGCGCATGACCTGAGCGTGGTGCGCCAGATCGCCACCCGCACGGCGGTGATGTATCTGGGCACGCTGGTCGAGCTGGGCGAGACGGACGAGGTGCTGCACAGGCCCGCCCATCCCTACACGGCGGCGCTGATCTCCGCCGTGCCGGAAGCGACCCCGGATGGCAACGCCAAACCGCGCACGGCCTTGAAGGGCGAGCCGCCCAGCCCCATCAACCCGCCCGCGGGCTGCCGGTTTCATCCGCGCTGCCCGCTGGCGCAGCCACGCTGCCGGGAGGAGGCTCCTCCGCTGACGCCGCTGAACGGCCAGCGCGCGGTGGCTTGCCATTTTCCGCTGGTTTGAGGGGGGCGAAGTTCATCACCACCGGCTTCATGGCGCGCAGACCTTCACCGCGCCCGGAAACGTTCACGGCAAGGGCTGTTCGTCTCGTCCCCGTGAGGCCGTTCATTCAATCCCGATCATGATCTCGATCAGGTTGGCCGTGCCCGAGGCAATGCCAGCCTCGATCGCCGCCGCGATATCGCCTGGCCGTTCGATCCGCCGCGCCGGCAAGCCCATGGCGTTTGCAAGCCCAACGTAATCGATCGCGGGTTGCGTGATATCCATCGCAATGAAGCGGTTGCTGCGGTTCGACAGGTAATCGCTCTGCCGCTTCATGAATTTCTTAAGGATGTCGTATTCCTGGTTATTCATGACGACGAAGGTGACGGGCAGCTTTTCATGCGCTGCCGTCCAAATCGCCTGCGGGGAGTAGAGCGCGGCACCGTCGCCGACGAGGGAGACCACCGGCTGCCGGCCGAGCCCCAGCGAGCACCCGACCGCGGCCGGCATGCCCCAGCCCAATGCGCCGCCGCGCAGGAAGGAATACTGGTTGGGCGACAGGCTGTTCAGGAAGCTGCGCACATGAGTCGATGTGGCGATGGCCTCATCAACGATATGAATATCGGCGCCAATCGCGCGAACCGCCTCCTGGGCCGCGACCAACGGCGTGATTTTGGGCGCATCCCACTCGGCGGTGGCACGTGCGGCGAGCAACTGCCGGCGCTCCATGCGCTTTGCCGCCGCCCTCTCGCAAAGCTGCGCGTAATGCGCCGCTTTTGGCGCGGTTGCAGCCTCCAGAAATGGCTGCATCGCGCGCAGCGAATCCCGGATGTCGCCCACGACCGACAACTTGGTCGGATAGGTGCGGCCAAGGTCGCGTACATCCGTCGACATCTGATAGACGACGCAATGCGCCGGAATGATGGGACCCGCCGAATACAGAATGGTGATGAGCGATTTTCCGCCAAGCGCAAAAATCGCATCATAATTCGACAGCTTCTCATAAATCTCCCGGCCGTTGGTGGGCATGTTGCCGGACCAAAGCGGATGGGCCGTGGGGAAAGGAACACGCGAAGGCCAGGACGAGCCGTAGATTTCGGCCCCGAGAGTCTCTGCCAGTTTTGCGACCGCCTCGGCAGCATCGCTGAAATAAACCTCGTCACCGGCGATGATCAAAAGCCTGCCAGGTGCGATATTGGCCAGTTGCTCCGCCAAGACATCCAGAGAGCCCGCGATGGTGCGCCGGTCGACGAAAGACGGCTCGGCGATATTGACCTCGCTCATCTCCTCCATGACGTCCATGGGCAATGACAGAAAAACCGGCCCTGCCGGTGCGGCGCTGGCATCGTGAAACGCACGGCGGACAAGAGTTGGCAGCTGATCCGCATGGGCGACTTCCTGCGCCCATTTCACGGCTGGGCGCGCAATCTGCGTCAGATCTCCAAACAGCAGCGGATCGGTGATCGTATGCCGTGAATCCTGCTGGCCAGCGGTCACGACCAGTGGCGTCTGTGATACCTGGGCATTGAGCAGATTGCCCATGCCATGGCCCAGCCCGCCGGCCGTGTGCAGGTTTAAAAACCCAGGCCGCTTGGCCGCTTGCGCGTAGCCGTCCGCCATGGCAACCGCGCTGGCTTCCTGCAATGCCCAGATATAAGCGATATCGGGCGTGGCCGTCAGGGCATCCATCAAGGGAAGCTCCGTCGTCCCGGGATTGCCGAAGATATACTCAACCCCCTCGCTGCGCAAAACCTCAAGCAGGACGCTGGCCCCGCGGCGGGCGGCGGCAGTTTCTACGGCGGAGACTTTGCTGATAGGCATTGATAAGGCTCACTGATCCAGAATGACTGGCCCAGCATCCGGGTGTTTTCGGTCAAAATCCAGAGCGGCCAGGAGCGCCGCATGAATTAACAACATTACTCTGCTGGAAATCGATCGACCGGATTTTTACTGCGCTTGTGGCTATCTCTCTCGAAGGAATATTGCCAAGACTTTCGGCAGCGCCCCCTCTGAAGCCCAAACGGCTGTGACGGTGTGACGGGCTATGTGGATAAACCCGCGTCAGCCTTCCACTGAAACACCGCTGCCGCGATCTTCAGGACACTGCGCTTTGGCCATCCATAGTTCTTAACGCCCGCGGCCGAGCGCATCATCACGGCCTACTCACCGCGCTCACTCAGTTCGCCGATGGCCACAAGACACCCTCCCTGGACAATGACCAGCGCAGCCCCCGAACTGGCCGGCTGGGCGGGCCGCAGCCGGCATGATTCAGACACCGCAAAGCTGGGTGTTTGAATCACAACATCTCGTACCTGATCCATCAGTCAGTTGGGCTTCGAGCCTGGAGCGCGACAGGTCGAGGTTGACGCATGCGCGTCAACCTCAAGCGATCAGGCTCTAGAACTTCACATCGATGCCGGCAGTTACACTATTATCGGAAAGATTGTAACTGCCGGTGAGTGTACCGGCGCTGCTGCTGGCGCTGTTGTCGATCGTATGTGTGCCAGGTGAGAACAGATGCAGATAGGCAAATTGCAGCGTGGTGCTGGGCAGAACCTTATACTGCGCGCCGAACCCGATATTGTAGCGGTTGGAGTCCGGTATGCGGGTCGTGCGGTTGCTGTCAGTCACCGGCGACTCGTCAAAGGAGAAACCGGTTTGCAGCATCAGCTTGTCGTTGACCTGGTAGTTGGCCCCCACGCCGGCAAACCAGGTATTGCGCCAGTTTTCGTTGATTGTGGCGCCAGGAATACTCCCCTGGTCGACCGTTGTGACAAGCGATTGAAACAGCGCCCAATGCGTCCATTCCACGGTACCAACAAGCGCCAGCTGCGGCGTGAGCTGCTGGTAGAGGCCAAGAGAAAGGCTGTCAGGCAAGGTGATGTTGGTGGTGGAGGAACCATTGAAGCTGGACAACAAGGCGGCGGTGTCGGGGCTCAACGCGCTATAGAGGGCCGGTACGCTGATCTTCTGGGCGCCGTAGATATTGTGCCGGATGCGCGAATGATAATCGAGGCCAATGCGCGAATTGTCATTGATCTTGTAGAGCACGCCGAGATTATAGCCAACGCCGATGTTGTTGCCGTGAATCTCGGCAATTGGATCCTGGCCGGTGGCAGCACTCAGGGTCGGAATGTTCAACGCCTGGGTCAGGCGGGCGT
>DATJXU010000067.1:0-13178 GCA_035499915.1 Acidocella sp. | reverse complement strand
GCGCGTGCTGCAGGAAGGGGAATACACCACCGTGGGCGGGCGCCAGCCCATCCGCGCCTATGCGCGCATCGTCGCCGCCACCCACCGCGATTTGCGCGCCCTCATCCGCTCCGGCCAGTTCCGCGAGGATCTGTTCTACCGCCTGAATGTCGTGCCCATCCGCCTGCCGCCCTTGCGCGAGCGCCCGGATGATATCCCCGTGCTGGCGCAGCATTTCCTCAATAAGGCGCAGTCCGAGGGGCTGCCGGCCAAAACCATCGACCCCGCCGCCATGGCGCTGCTCTCGGCCTATCGCTGGCCGGGCAATGTGCGCGAGCTGGAGAATGTAATCCGCCGCCTCGCCGCCCTGGTGCCGCAGCCGGTCATCACCGAGGCGATCATCGCCCAGGAGCTGGCCGATTACACCCCGGTGGAAGCCCCCGTGGCCACCACACCGGGTGAGGAAAACGACAACATGACCAGCGTGGTGGAGCGCCATATCGCCCGGCTGCTCACCAGCTTGCGCGAATCCGGCGAGGAAGGCGTGCTGTATGAGCGCGCCCTGGCCGAGCTGGAGCGCCCGCTCATCCGCATGACCCTGGCCGAGACCCGGGGCAACCAGATCCGCGCCGCCGCGCTGCTCGGGCTCAACCGCAACACGTTGCGCAAAAAAATCCGCGAGCACGGCATCGGAGTGCAGCGGCGTGTCGGTTAAATTCGTGCAGCGCCGGGTGGGATGAGCGGCCGCCTGACAGAATCCGAATCCCCGCCCGCGCGCTCCAAGCTCGCCTGGGCGGTGGATCTGATGCTGGGCCGCGTGGCGACCTTGCTCGTCGCCTCCGTGGCGCTGGCCCTGGGCATCGTCACCTTCGCCCTGCTGGCCGGGCGGGTGCATCTGACCCTGCATTCGGGCGCCGCCCTTGGGCTGATCGTTGCGGATTTCGCGGCGCTGCTGCTGCTGATTTTGGTGCTGGCCGGGCGCGTCACCCGGGTTGTGCTGGAGCACAGGCGCGGCGCCGCCGGGGCAAGGCTGCATGTGCGGCTGGTCTTTTTGTTCGGCGCGGTGGCGTCGGTGCCGGCCCTGCTGGTCGCGGTGTTCGCCATCGTCTTCTTCAATTTCGGGGTCCAGGCCTGGTTCAACAACCGGGTGCAGACGGCGCTGGCCGAGAGCAACCAGGTGGCCCAGGGCTACCTGACCGAGCATGAGAACGACATCCGGCTCGACGCGCTGGCCATGGCCAACGACCTGTCGCAGTCAGGCGCGGTGTTTTTTGGCAACCCCAATGAGTTCGCCTCCTATCTCGTCGCCCAGACCTCGGTGCGCGGCCTGACGCAGGCGGTGATCTTCGACCCGCTGGGCGGCCAGGTCATCGCCTCCGCCGGGCTGTTCGCCGGCATGGCCGCCAGCGTGCCGGACCGCAACGCCATCTCCCAGGCCGATGCCGGGCAGGTGCCGGTGATCAGCCCGCACGGCAGCACGGTGGAGCAGGCGGTGATCAAGCTCGACATCACCCCGCCTTTGATGCTGATGGTCGAAAAGCCGATCGACCCGACGATCCTGGACCATGTGAACAAGACCCAGGAAGCGGTGGAGGAATATCAGCGCCTGGCCAAGAACCGCTCGCGGCTGGAGGTCTCCTTCGCGCTGATCATCGCGGTGCTGACACTGCTGGTGCTCTCCGCCCTCATCGGCTTTGGCCTCGTCATCGCCAACCAGATCGCCAAGCCGCTTGGCCATCTGATCCGCGCCGCTGAAGCGGTGAGCGAGGGCGACCTGGATGTCCGGGTGCCCGAGCGCAATACCGGCGACGAGGTGGAAGGGCTCTCGCGCGCCTTCAACCGCATGACCGCCCAGCTCGCCGGCCAGCGCAACGAGCTGCTGGACGTCAACAACCTGCTCGATGAGCGCCGCCGCTTTACCGAGACGGTGCTGGCGGGTGTGTCGGCGGGCGTGATCGGGCTGGATGCCAAGGGCCGGATCGAGCTGCCCAACCGCGCCGCCTCCGACCTGCTGCAGCTTGACCTGCTGCCGCAAATCGGCCGGAATCTGGCCGAGGTCGTGCCGGAATTCTCCCCCCTGATGGCAACGGTGATGGCCATCCCCGAACGGGCCGCCACGGCGCAGGTCCAGCATGGCACGGCCACGGCCAAGCGCGTGCTGCTGGTGCGCGTCGGCGCCGAGATGAAAGAGGGTGTGGCGGATGGGTTCATCGTGACATTCGACGACGTGACCGAGCTGATGGCGGCGCAGCGCAAGGCCGCCTGGGCGGATGTGGCGCGCCGGATCGCGCATGAGATCAAGAACCCCCTCACCCCCATCCAGCTCTCCGCCGAGCGGCTGAAGCGGCGCTTTGCCAAGGAGATCACCTCCGACCCCGAAAGCTTCACCCAATGCGCCGAGACCATCGTGCGCCATGTCGGTGATATCGGCCGCATGGTGGATGAATTCTCCGCCTTCGCGCGCATGCCCCAGCCGGTGATGCGGCCGGAGTCGCTGGAACGGCTGGCGCGCGAGGCCATGGTGCTGCAGCGTGTGGCAAACCGGGACATTATCTGGAACGTCGAGATCAACGCGCCGTTGCGTGCCAGATGCGACCGGCGCCAGATCGGCCAGGCGCTGACCAACCTGTTGCAGAACGCCGCCGATGCGGTGGAGATGCGCGCGGGCGCCAGCCACGTGACATTGAGGCTGCATGAGGAAGACGGCATGGCGGTGCTGAGCGTGACGGATGACGGCATCGGCCTGCCGGAAACCGGGCGCGACCGCCTGACAGAGCCTTATGTGACCCATAAACCGAAAGGGACCGGCCTGGGCCTTGCCATTGTCGCCAAGATCATGGAGGACCATGGGGGGCGGCTTGAGCTGAAAACCGCGCCGGGCGGAACCGGCGCTGAAGTTTCTTTGATTTTACCAGCCCTGCCGGACAATGCCATAGTGGAGGAAGCGAAGGAGTTGCCCGCGCGATGACCGAGATTTTGATCGTGGATGACGAGCCGGATATCCGCATGCTGGTCGAGGCGATTCTCAAGGACGAGGGCTATGAGGCCCGCAGCGCCGGCACCTCCGACGAAGCGCTGGCGGCCTACCGCGCCCGCCGCCCCTCGCTCGTGATTCTGGATGTCTGGCTCCAGGGCTCCAAGCTGGACGGCATCGGCATTCTGGACGTGCTGCACCAGGAGGTGCCGCGCGTGCCGGTGATCATGTTCTCCGGCCACGGCACCATCGAGACCGCCGTCGCCGCCATCCAGCGCGGCGCCTATGATTTTATCGAGAAGCCCTTCAATTCAGACCGGCTGCTGCTGGTGGTCAAGCGCGCTTTGGAAGCCGCGAAGCTGGAGCGCGAGAATGCCGAGCTGCGCCTGCGCGTGGGCAGCGACACGCGCCTGACCGGCGAGGGCCATGGCATCGCCAGCTTGCGCAACGCGGTGGAGAAGGTGGCGCCCACCGGCTCGCGCGTGCTGATCTCCGGCCCCCCCGGCTCCGGCAAGGAGATCGTGGCGCGGATGATCCACGCCAAATCCCGCCGCGCGGACGGGCCCTTCGTGGTGATGAACTGCGCCATTCTGGCGCCGGAGACCTTCGAGGCCGAGCTGTTTGGCATCGAGGCCGGGCCGGAAACGCCGCGCAAGCCGGGCGTGCTGGAGCGCGCCCATGGCGGCACGCTGCTGCTGGACGAAGTCTCCGAACTGCCGCTGGAGATGCAAAGCAAGATCGCCCGCGTGCTGCAGGACCAGAGCTTCGAGCGCATCGGCGGCACGACGCGGGTGAAGGTGGATATCCGCGTGCTCGCCACCACGGTGAAGGATCTGCAGGCCGAGATCGCCGAGGGGCGTTTCCGCGAGGATCTCTATTACCGCCTGTCGGTGGTGCCGCTGCGGGTGCCGCCGCTGAAGGAGCGGCGCGAGGATATCCCGGCCCTTGCCAACCATTTCCTGAAACACGCGGCGGAGATCTCCGGCCTGCCGGCGCGCACGCTGGGCTCGGACGCCGTGGCCGCCCTGCAGGCGCATGACTGGCCGGGCAATGTCCGCCAGCTGCGCAACGTGATGGACTGGCTGATGATCATGCGCTCCAACGAGCCGGGCGAGCTGTTCCATGCCGAGCACCTGCCGACCGAACTCGCCGCGCACGCGCCGCGCGCCCTGGCCATCGACCCGGCGGCGGATGTGATGGCCCTGCCCTTGCGCGAGGCGCGCGATGTGTTCGAGACCCAGTATCTCCAGGCGCAGCTTCTGCGCTTCGGGGGCAATATCTCGCGCACCGCGAATTTCGTCGGCATGGAGCGCAGCGCCCTGCACCGCAAGCTCAAGCAGCTCGGCATCGGCGCCGCCGAAGACAAAGTCGCCTGAATTTAGAGCCTGATTCACGCCCTCGGTTGCCACGCAAGGGCGCGCCAGCCTCAAGCGATCAGGCTCTAAACCTTTTTGGCCGGAATCGAGATAACCGCCCGCAGGCCGGGATGATTATCCTGCAAGTGCAGCATGCCGTTATGCAGCTGCGCCACGGCCATGACGAGCGACAGGCCAAGCCCTGAGCCGGCGGTGTTGCGCGCCGCCTCCCCGCGGTAGAAGCGCTCCGTCGCGCGGGCCCTGTCCTTCTCCGCAATGCCCGGCCCCCGGTCAGCCACCACGATCTGCACCACGCCCTCCGCCAGCCAGGCGGAAAAGCCGATGATCGTCTGCGGCGGCGAGAATTTCAGCGCATTGTCGAGCAGGTTGACCACCGCCTGCTGGATCAGCTCACGATCCCCCAGCACCGGCAGCGGCGCCTCGATATCCGTGCGCAGCACGATCTGCTTTTCCTCGGCTACGGCGTGGTAAAGCTCGTCCAGATCCGTCAGCACGGGCGCCAGGTCGATCGGCGCGAAGGCGGCGCGGCGCGAGCCCGCCTCGATCTCCGAAATGCGCAGCAGCGCCTCGAACACCGCCATGATCCCATCCAGATCCTGTATCGCGCGGTCGATGGCGGCCTCCATCTCCGCTTTCGTATTCGCATTCAGCGCCGCGTCCTCCAGCCTGGTGCGGGCACGGGTGACCGGCGTGCGCAGATCATGCGCGATGGCGTTGGACACCTGCTTCACCCCATCCATGAGCCGGGAAATCCGGTCCAGCATTTCATTGATGGTCAGGGCCAGCTCGTCGAACTCATCGCCAATGCCGCCGATGGCAACGCGGCGCGTGATATCGCCGCGCGCGATCGCCCCGGTGGTGACGGAGATGTTCCTGATGGTCCGCCTGAACAGCGAGCGGATGAGCACCGCCCCGAAAATGCCCAGCGCGATCATCAGGCTCACCGCCCAGGCCAGCCCGGCCCGCAGCACGTTGCGCAATTGCAGGCGCGCGCGCACGTCCCGGCCGACCAGAAGCTGCAACCCGCCCGGCATTTTCTCGACCTTCAGCAACGCCACGGAGCTGACGCCCTGCCGGCGCACCGGCAGCTCGTACCAGACATCATCCTGGGTCAGGCCGCTGGGCCACTGGTCGAGATTCCCCGTGAGTATGTTGCCCGAGGCGTCCAGCAGCAGATAGATTCCGTCCGGATCCGAGGAGCCGGTCACCCGGTCATGAATCGCGGCCTCCAGCGAAGGGAGGCCGCCAAGCTGCTCATGCTCCAGAAGCGTCTGGGAATCGTTACGGATGGCGCTTTGCACCTGGCGCTGCAGCAGGCCAAGCGTGGAATACCAGAGCGCCACCGCCAGCACGAAGGCGGAGAGGCCGAAAACCGCCGCATAGACGAGCGCGAAGCGCACGCCCGCGGAACGCAACAGCACCCTGCGCCTGCGCCTGCCAGCTTGTGATGCCCCGCTGGCAGGAGCTGGGCCACGTCTCGCCATGACGGTGGATCAACCGGCCTTCAAGCGTCTTCCGCCCGCAGCATGTAGCCGGCATTGCGGACCGTATGCAGCAGCGGTGTCTCGAAGGGTTTGTCGACCTTCTGGCGCAACCGGGAGATATGGACATCGATCACGTTCGTCTGCGGGTCGAAATGATAATCCCAGACGCCCTCCAGCAGCATGGTGCGCGTGACCACCTGCCCGGCATGGCGCATCAGATATTCCAGCAGCCGGAATTCACGCGGCTGCAGATCAATCTTCTGGCTGCCGCGGCGAACGGAGCGCGAGAGCAGATCCATCTCAAGATCGCCCACCATCAGCCGGGTCGCCGGGCCGTCGCTCTTGCCGCGGCGGGTCAGCGCCTCCACCCGTGCCAGCAGTTCGGCAAAGGCGAAGGGCTTGGTGAGGTAATCATCGCCGCCGGCCTTGAGCCCTTTCACGCGGTCATCCACCTGCCCGAGAGCGGAGAGAAACAGGACCGGCGTGGCATTGTCCTGGCCGCGCAATGTTTCGAGCAGGCGCAAGCCGTCGATGCCGCCGGGCAGCATGCGATCCAGAATGATCGCATCAAAATTCTCGGAGGCGGCAAGAAACAGGCCGTCACGCCCGTTATCGGCATGTTCCACCGTATGCCCGGCTTCGCGCAGGCCCTTCAGAACAAACCCTGCCACATCCTTGTCGTCCTCAACGACGAGTATCCGCATCTCTACTCCCCTATTTGAACCGGCCGCCGCCCAACGATGACCGGCAGGTGGAATATATGTGCATTTTTTCGTACCCCAAGGATGACTTTGCGACCAGGAGGCATGGAAGCGATCGCGCGGGTCAGACCGTCGGCACCGGAAATCGCCTCGCCATTCACCGTAACCACCACCTCGGATTGAGACAACCCTGCCTGATCGGCGGGCCCCCCCGCCTCCAGCCCGGTGATCACCGCCCCCAGGGAGCCATCGGCCGGGTCCGCGACGGACACGCCCAGCCAACCGCGCGCCACCGCGCCATGGGCAACCAGCTGCGCCACGATGGGGGCCGCGCTGTCGCTGGGAATCGCAAAGCCGATCCCCACCGATCCGCCAGAAGGCGAGACAATTGCTGAATTAATCCCAATCACCCCGCCCTCCATGTTGAAGGCCGGACCGCCGGAATTGCCGGGGTTGATCGGCGCGTCGAGCTGCAGGAAGTGGTTGAACGGCCCCTCGCCGATATCGCGCCCCTCGGCTGAAACGATCCCCAGCGTGAAGGAATTGCCGAGCGCGAACGGGTTGCCGGCGGCCAGCACCCAGTCGCCGATCTCGACCCTTCTGGAATCCGCCCAGTGCGCCGGCTGAAGGGGATGAGATGAATTAATCTTAATGACAGCAATATCCGTGAGGTCGTCCGCGCCGACCAGCTGGGCCGTGAATTTTTCTCCATCATCCAACGTCACCGTAATCTGGGCGGCCCCGGCGATCACATGGTCATTGGTGACGATCATGCCCTCCGGGCTGATGATGAAGCCCGAGCCCGCCGCCTCCGTCACGGGCGGGGTGGATTTGCCGCCCCGCATCGGCGCCGGCGTGCCCACCGTGTCGCCCGACGCCTCCGTAACGGTGATGCCGACAACGCTGGGCGCCACCATCTTCACCAGCGGGGCCAGGGAATGCGGCGCCCCCTGGAACAGGCTGAACTGCGCCGCCGCCGCCCCCGGGAGCGCCCACAACAAGCCCAGCGTCAGAATCCGCCACCCCATCGCCTGCTCCAACCTCTTCACACCGGAACCACCGCCATGCCAGCACCGCTCCCCCCGCGCAAGCCGCGCCGCGAATGGTTGCTTATTATGCATAATTATAGTCCAGTACCGGCCATATGGAGTTGAAAACGCTGCGCCGCCTTACGACGTGCCCCGAGCAGCCAGGAGGATAACAGCATGAGCTCGAAACGCATCGATCCGTCTTCCATCGATATCGATCACCTGAAGCAGGAATTCGAGAAATTCCGCGCCGGGCTTGGTGATACCGCCGGCAAGCTGGGTGACAACGCGCATGCCGCGCTGGACCAGATCACTGAATATCTCAATGGCGGCAGCCTGCACTCGCGCCTTGCCTCGATCGAGGAGGAGCTGGAGCATCTGGGGGGCAAGCTGAAGGGCGGCGGCAAGGATGCCGTGGCCAGGCTGGAGACCGAAGTGAGCGCAAGGCCGCTGACCTCGCTGGCCATCGCCTTCGGCGTGGGGCTGCTGGCCGCCGGCTTCATCCGCCGCCGCTGAGACCCGCGTGAATCTCGCCCGCCGCGCCGGTTTCCTCGGCAAAAGCGCCGCGCTGTGGGGGATCATGGCGATTGCCGTGCTCTGCACGGCGCTGGCTGCGCTTGGCTTCTTCACAGCCGCGTTCCTGATCTGGGCCAGCCATTATCTGGGCGCCGCCGCCGCCGCCGCCATCGCCGGATCGGTCTTGCTGGTGCTCGCCTGCGCCATCGCCCTGGTGTTCACCCTGATCCTGCGCCGCATGCGGGCGCGCCAGCCCAGCATGGCCTCGGAGGCGATCGGCACGCTCAGCCTCGCCATGCGCTTTGCCACGCTGATCGTCCAGCGCGACCCGCGCAAGGCGGTGCTGGCGGCGCTTATCGCGGGCGCACTCGCCGAATATTTTTCATCCGACCGCCAGCCCAAGGGCTGACCGGGCGTTCCTCAACAAAAAACCACCCCGCGCCAGCAAAAAACCCTCCCGCGATGGGGAGGGTTTTTCATGCAAAGCCCGTTACTTGGTGTTCTGCGCCGCCGCCTGAAGGTCCGCGGCGCGGGCCAGGATCCGATCCTCCAGCCCGCTGGCGATGGACGGGTCAGCCGGGCTATCCACCCACTGGCCGCCCTGCTGGGTCTGCTCGAACACGCTCACCTGGATCGCATCCGCCGTCAGGGTCTTGCTGAGAATATAGGCATTGGCCTTGAAGCGCGTACCCGGCGCGGAAGGCGGGCTGTACCAATCGGTGATGATCACCCCGCCGAACGGGTCCGCCGAGTCCAGCGGCATGAAGGACAGCGTATCCAGCGTCGCGCGCCAGAGAAAGGCGTTCACCTGGATATTGGTGTTCGCACCGTTATTGCCGCCCGCGCCCTTGCCCAGCGTCAGCAGCGACCCTGAACCGGCCGGCGGCGGCCCCATGCCGCCCGCTTCATAATTATTGACATCGGGGGCAGAGGTCTTCACGCCGCCGCAGGCGCTCAGAGACAGCACGCTGAGCGCCAAGCTGGCGGGTACGGCGATTCGTTGAATAATCCTCAATTCTGCTCTCCAAGCCCGAAACTGCATGCTGTTTAGCCTCCAACCCTTGCCCCGCCAAGGGCCGGGCACGGACAGATACAAAGCGTATCCTGAAACAAAAAGGGTGGCGGTTTCCCGCCACCCTTTCCTCAACAATCCGGTGAGGGATTGTCTTAGGCAATTACCACTTGAGGGTGGCACCCGCGACGATGTCCTGGGTCTGCGAGTTGCCGGTCTTGCTGATGGAGGCCGCACCCGGCTGGTGCTGGTGGCCATACAGGTACTGGACGAACAGGCCGATCGGCTTGGCGATCTGGTAGTTGCCACCAGCGGCAATGCCGTACTCGCTCAGCGTGCGCGCCACAGTCGTGGAGCCCGGCATGTAATAGCCGGAGGTCTGCTCGTTGAAATAGGAGGCACCGACCGTGTAGGGGCCGACATTGTAGGACGCGCCGACAATGTAACCCAGGCCGTCGCGGCCACCCTTCGGCTTGAAGGCGTAGTTGTCTTCAACCTGGCCTTCCTTGAGGTTGGCACCGACGGTCAGGCCGGCATAGGTGGTCTGCGCACCCGCCTGGAACACGCTCAGCTCGTCATAGCCATACTTGGCGGTCGCCGGCGCAGCGCCCAGGATGCCCAGCGGCGCGCCGTGCAGGTAGCTGACGGAGACCTTGTTGGCGAAGCCGTTCAGGTTGTCCGAATACGCCACCGAGCCGTCGATGGTGTTGCGGCGGCGGGTGGCGCTGCCATTGACGATGGATTCGGCGTTCGCGGCGTTGGCGCTGGCGGGGGAGGCGTAGCCCTGCTTGATGCCGTTGGAGTTCGGCTCGAAGCTGATCATGGCGGAGAGCTTGCCATCCAGCGTCTCAACGGCCGGGGTCTCGTAGACGATCTTGTTGGTCGAATAGAGCTTGCCGGCGTCGGCGTACATGAAGGTGCCCGGGGCGTTGGGCAGCAGCAGGTTGGCGCCGCCTTCGGCGGTCCACTGCGCGCCGTCACCGAAGCTCTCGATCACACCGGTCTGCTGCAGGGTGAAGGCGCCATCGGTCTGGCCGAAGCGCACGAAGCCGTACTCGG
Source organism: Acidocella sp. (assembly GCA_035499915.1). GTDB lineage: Bacteria > Pseudomonadota > Alphaproteobacteria > Acetobacterales > Acetobacteraceae > Acidocella. Next base: position 3,049 of record DATJXU010000067.1, on the reverse strand, counting down.
GCGTGCCGATATAGCCATAGGCGCGCTTGATGTAGAACGAGGCGTTGCCCTGGCCGTTGGTGCTGTTGGAGTTCGTGGCTTCACCGGCGCTGGAGGTGGTGGTCCGCAGCTCGGACTGGAAACCGTACCAGATGCCGTTCAGGGTCTGGGCGTCGAAGCCGGGATACAGGCGCAGGTCGCTCGCGACGCCGTCGCCGTTCAGCTTATAGGCGGTGCCAGCGGCAACCGAACCGCCGGTCATCTGGGAGGAGCCAACCGCGCCCACGGAGAATTGGAAATAGCCGTTCAGGTGAACGACGATGGTGCCAGGTGCTGCAACCAGCTTGGCCGGCTGGGCAAAAGCGGTGCCAGCAGCGAGCAGCGAGGCCGCAGAGGCAAGAAGTAGTTTACGCATCAATTCATATCCTCATTCTTCGGATTCAGCGTTCTCACACGGACCGTGCTGGCCCCTGATGCTCACGCCGACGACCAGATGTCCGCCAGCGAGCGCGCCGGCCTTAAATCGCCATCGCCAACCGGAAGCAACCTCATCCCCCCCGCTCTCGGCTCCTATTCACGCCACTGTTGCATAGAGGACACATGTATATGGCATACATGTTAAATTCCGTACCGCAACATCATTGAAAAAACATATGCTTATGACATTTTGGTTACATGCATCACGACAATATCCTATCAAATTGATATACTTATAACGCTGCCGATACAGCCAAAAAGCAAACGCCACGCGCGCGCTATAATCCCCGCAAAACTCCAGAAAAAACCAACCACTGCGCCAATTCCAGCGCAGGATGACTTTGCGCGGCCGCGCAAGCCGCCCCGCGCGCGCCGGCAGGGCAGACAATCATTGTCCTATCCGGACAGTATGAAGCTGAAAGCGCCGCGCCGCCCTACAACGCCCCCCCCTGCGTGAAGAGGAGACTGACAGCAAAATTTTGAGACGCATTGACCAGGCATGAACAGGCTAAAGCTGGCGTTCGATACACGCCACCTCGGACTCGGCGATGCGGCGGTTCAAACGCGCCCTCCCTCCCCCCGCGAAACAAAAAGGGCGGCGGTTTCCCGCCACCCTTTCTCTTAACAATCCGGCAAGGAATTGGCTTAGGCGATTACCATTTGAGGGTCGTGCCGGCCGCGACAAGCTGCTCCTGCGTGTTGCCATTGGCGCCAATGACGCCGTTGCTGGCGGCAAACGCACCGGGCTGGTGCTGGTGGCCGTACAGGTACTGGATGAACAGGTTGATCGGCTTGGCGATCTGGTAGTTGGCACCCGCGGCAACGCCGTACTCACTCAGCGTGCGCGCCACAGTCGTGGAGCCCGGCACGTAATAGCCGGAGGTCTGCTCGTTGAAGTAGGAGGCACCGACCGTGTAGGGCCCAACAGTGTAAGACGCGCCGACGATGTAACCCAGGCCGTCGCGGCCCCCTTTCGGCTTGAAGGCATAGCCGTCTTCCAGCTGGCCTTCCTTGAGGTTGGCACCGACGGTCAGGCCGGCATAGGTGGTCTGCGCACCCGCCTGGAACACGCTCAGCTCGTCATAGCCATACTTGGCGGTCGCCGGCGCGGCGCCCAAAATGCCCAGCGGCGCGCCATGCAGGTAGCTGACGGAGACCTTGTTGGTGAATCCGTTCACCGTCTCGGCATACGCAACCGCGGCGTCGATGGTGTTGCGGCGGCGGTTGGGGCTGCCATTGACGATGGAGATGGCGTTCGCGGCGTTGGCGCTGGCAGGGTTGGCGTAGCCCTGCTTGATGGCGTTGGAGTTCGGCTCGAAGCCGATGGCACCGGAGAGCTTGCCGCCCAGCACCGCAACGGCCGGGGTCTCGTAGACGACCTTGTTGGTCCCGTAGAGCTTGCTGGTGTTGGCATAAACGAACAGCCCCGGAATGGTCGGCAGCATCTGCCTGGTGTCGCCATCGGAGTTGAACTGCGAACCGTCACCGTAATTCTGGACCATGCCGGCCTGCAGCAGTGTGAAGGCACTGTCGGTCTGGCCGAACCGCGCGAAGCCGTAATCGGGCGTACCGATATAGCCATAGGCGCGCTTGATATAGAAGGTGCTGTTGCCCTGACCGTTGGTGGTGTTGGAGTTCGTGGCCTCACCGGCGTTGGAGAAGGTGACACGAATATCGGACTGGAAACCGTACCAGATGCCGTTCAGGGTCTGGGCGTCAAAGCCGGGATACAGGCGAAAATCGCCCGCGGTGCCGTCGCCGTTCAGCTTATAGGCGGTGCCAGCGGCAACCGAGCCGCCGCTCATCTGGGAGGAGCCAACGGCCCCCACGGAGAACTGGAAATAGCCATCCAGGTGAACAACGATGGTGCCAGGGGCGGCAACCTGCTTGGCAGGCTGGGCAAAAGCAGTGCCCGCGGCGAGCAGCGAGGCCGCAGAGGCAAGAAGCAGTTTACGCATCAAAAATCATTTCCTCGTACTTCGGATTCGGCGTTCTCATGGGGACCATGCGGCCCCGGAAGCTCACGCCAAGGGCCCAGGAGACCGCCAGGCGCGTGCGGCGCGGCTTAAATATCCATCGCCAGCCAGACGCAACCTCAGGACCCCCCCTCCAGCCCGGTATTCCCGCCACCGTGACACCAGAGCCACATGAATACGACATCGACGGTCAATAAAATTCAGAAATTTTACATAAAAACAACAAGATAACGCGGCACAACAAGATGCTGAGCAAAAATTGCATACAAATTTAGTGTTTTTATAATGCCGACAAAACCGCCAGCAGGCCAAAAATCACGAAGGCGTTACTTTCGCCTCCAAAACCCAAAAAGGGCGTCCATCGCGCCCATTCCGGCACACAGCGCCGCTGCGCTGGCTGCGCCTGACCGGAAACCATCGTCCTGTACGGCCGGTATCCTCAAACAAAAAGGGTGGCGGTTTCCCGCCACCCTTTTCTCAACAACCCGGTGAGGGATTGCCTTAAGCGATTACCACTTGATGGTGGTGCCGACGGCCACAACCTGCTCCTGCACATTGCTGTGCAAGGCGGCAGACGTGGTCGGCTGGTGCTGGTGACCATACTCATACTGGATGAA
>DATJXU010000066.1:0-15744 GCA_035499915.1 Acidocella sp. | reverse complement strand
GTGACTGTGGCGCAGGGGCCACATGTATATGGCGTTAATGTTAAATGCACACGAATAATTTTACTGAAAAAACCATGGTATACGTCAATTCAACGACGAGACTTACCACCATTTCCTATCAATTTAGTATTTTTAAATCCGGCGCGAACACCGCGATTTTGTTTTATAAAGCGATCATTCCACACTTATCGCCTCAAAGAAAGGCGTCTATGGCTCCGATTCCAGCGCATAATGGTCCCAGGGCACGCACGCGCCGCCCGGAAACCCCTCCCAGAGCGTATGATTTTACCCCCCCTGCCTGGCGGGCCAGCCGCAACCAGCCTGAAGCCCCCAAAACCGGCGCCCCTGGATGGCTTACGGTCGGAAAGACCGGGGATATGAAGACGAGTCCAACCCCAGCCCGGCGCGCCCGCGTGAGTTGCGCGGAATCATGCACCGAGGCGCTGAGCAGCCCCCCCCACCCGCCCACGCGCCCCTGCCCGCCGCGCAAATGCAGCCCCGCCCCCAGCGCGGCCGCCAGGCGCCTGTCGCCGGCGATAATCAGCGCCCCCCCCCGGGCACGGCAGATCCGCGCCGCCGCCTTGGCCAGGGCCGCGCGGCCCGGGTGCGAATCATGCCGGAACACCACCCCGCACAATCCAACCGGCAGCCGCCTTATAACGGGCAGCGGGTCGGGCAGGCGGGCTTCATCGGTAAAAAACCACAGCGGCGGCGGGCAAGCATCTGCGTTTGCGCGCAGGCGGCGGCGCTTTACCGCGCGGGCCCAGGCGATTAACCGTGAATCCATGCCCGACCCTAGCCCGATTGCCAGGAATCTCGAAACCGTCCGCGCCCGGATCGCCGAGGCCGCCCGCGCCGCCGGGCGCGACCCGGCGCAGATCACGCTCATCGCCGTCAGCAAGACCCACCCGAAAGACGCGGTGCTGGAGGCCATGGCGGCCGGGGCGGCCATTTTCGGCGAGAACCGGGTGCAGGAGGCGGCGCAGAAATTCCCCATCCCAGGCGCGAAGCTGCATATCATCGGCGGGCTGCAGACCAACAAGGCCGAGCAGGCGGTGCGCCTGGCGGACTCCCTGGACAGCCTGGACCGCCCGCGCCTCGCCGATGCCATTGCCCGCGCCGCGGACGCCGCCGGGCGTCTGCCGGAGCTGCTGGTGCAGGTGAATATCGGCGACGAGCCGCAGAAATCCGGCATCCCCGTGGCGGCGGCGGATGGCTTCATCCGCGCCATGCGCGCGCGCTTCGGTGAGGCGCTGAAGGGGCTGATGTGCATCCCCCCCGCCGAGACAGACCCCGCGCCTTTCTTTCGCAAGCTCGCCGCCATGGCGGATGCCCATGGCCTGCCCGTGCGCTCCATGGGCATGTCCGGCGATTATGCGGCCGCGATCGCCGCCGGGGCCACGCATATCCGCATCGGCACCGCGATTTTCGGACACCGCGAGCCCCCGCGCTAAGCGTTACGAATCCGCCACACCCACACCCGGCCATTCACTTTTAATGATTTAAATACCCGACTTGGTCATAATTCCCTGTATGCCGCTCTGTGCGGCAGCTGGTTTTGGCTGTATCTGCAAACCGTCAAATTCTCGTCCTTCGGAGATTGGTCCCGGGTGATCAGATTATCGATCCCGTTCCGGCAAGCGCTGTCGCGTCTAACCCTGCCTGTGATGCTGATGTTCTCACTCGGCTGCGTGCTGATCGGCCGCGCCGACCAGAGTTTCTCAGACCATCTGCGCGCCGGGCTCGATGACATTCTGGCGCCGGCCTACATGCTGGTCGCCGGCCCCATCCAGGCGGCGGAGCACGGCACCGGTGAAATCGGCCAGCTCTTTTCGCTGAGCGAGGAGAACGCGCAGCTGCGCGCGCAGAATGCCGAGCTGCTGCAATGGCAGGAAGTGGCCATGGCGCTGCAGGCGCAGAATGACGCGCTGAAAGCCTCGCTGAATTTCGTGCCCACCCCCACCCCGCAATTCTCCACCGGTGAGGTGGTGGCCGATATCGGCGGCGTCTATGCGCGCTCGGTGCTGGTGCTGGTGCCCCCCACCAATGGCAACCCGCAAAGCCTGGTCGGCGCCGTGGCGATGGATGGGCGCGGTCTGGCCGGACGGGTGGTGGATGCGGGCGGCCGCTCCGCCCGCGTGTTGCTGATCAACGACCTCAACAGCCGCATCCCGGTGGCGATCGGCGCCAGCGGCGCGCCGGCGCTGATGGCCGGCACCAACGGCCCCGATCCGTCTTTGCTCTATTGGGCGCCCGACCAGCCCCCCGCGGAAGGGGCGATGGTGCTCACCAGCGCCGAGGGCGGGGCCTTTCCGCCCGGCCTGCCGGTGGGTGTCGTACATTATGATTCGCAGAACCAGCCGGTGGTGCTGCCGCTCGCCACTCTCGACGCGCTGCGGGTGCTGCGCCTGTTCAGCTACCCCGATAATCTTCCAGCCTTGACCCCCATCCCCCATACCAAGCCGGACGAAGCGCCCGCCGCGAAGCACCACCGGAAACGCTGAGCCATGGCCCGCGGTCCCGCCCTGCGACGGCCCACCCGGTCGTGGCGCCAGATCGATGCCGCGTCACGCCGGCTCTTTCCCTGTGTCACGCTGCTCTTTGGCCTGTTCATCATCGGCATGCCGTTTGGCATTCCCGGCCAGGCGGCTTTGCGCCCGGTCTATGCCATGGCCTGGGTCTATTTCTGGTCGCTCTACCGCCCCGCCTCGCTGCCAGCCCCCCTCGTCGCCCTCTGCGGCCTGTTGCTGGACCTGCTGGGCCTGTCCCCCTTCGGGCTCTGGGCCGTGCTGTTGCTGCTGCTGCAATGGGTCACCCTGCTGCTGCGGCGCAAACTGGTCCCGGCCCGGTTCCTGCTGGTCTGGGCCGCCTTCACGGCCATGGCGGCCGTGAGCGTGGCGCTCGCCTGGGCGGCGGAATCGGCCCTCACCCGCAGCTGGCTGCCGACCGCCCCGCTGATGCTGGAGGGCCTGCTGGCCGCCGGGCTGTATCCGGCGCTGGCGGCGCTGCTCATCCGGGCCCATCGCGGCCCGGCGGCGGTGGAGCAGGCATGAGGCGCCAGGCGAAAAACCGCACCTCATTCTCGCGGCGGGCTTTGCTCATCGGGGCGGGCCAGGCTGCGATCTTCGCGGCCATCACCGCGCGGCTCTATCATCTGCAAGTCTCCGAGCATGGCAAATATGCCCTGATGGCGAAGCAGAACTCGATCTCGGAACGGCTGGTGGCGCCGGAGCGCGGTGTCATCACCGACCGGTTCGGCAGCGTCCTGGCCGGCAACCAGCAGCATTGGCGCGCCCTCTTCATGAGGGCGATGGCGCCGGAACCGGACATGGTGCTGGAGAATTTCTACCGCCTTGTCCCGCTTTCCGACGATGAGAAAACCCGCATCACGCAGGACCTGGCGGACCGCCCCGGCTATATCCCCGTGCTGCTGAAGGACTGGCTGGACTGGCCGGACATGGCGGCGATCGAGGTCAACACCCTCAATTTGCCCGGCGTCATCGTCGAGGAGGGGGCCAGCCGCACCTATCCGCTGGGGCCCGCCGCCGCGCATGCGATCGGCTATGTCGGGCGGCCGAACCTGAAAGAAGCCAAGCAGGATGCCGTGCTGGCGCTGCCGGGCATGCGCGTGGGCCGCACCGGCGCGGAAGACACCAACGACCTCGCTTTGCGCGGCACCCCCGGCTTCGTGCAGACGGAAACCAACGTGCATGGCGAGGTGATGCGCGTGGTGGCCAACGACCCCGGCACGCCCGGGCAGAACGTGGCGCTGGGGCTGGATGCCGGGCTTCAGCAGCTCGCGGTGCAGGGCCTGGGCGATAATACCGGCGCGGTGGTGATGCTGGACGCGACCAGCGGCGAGATTCTCGCCATGGCCAGCACCCCCGCCTTCGACCCTTCATTGTTCGACAAGGGCGTGCCCGGCGATGTCTGGAACGGCTGGATGAACGACCCCAAGCATCCGCTGCTCAACAAGGCCGCCGCCGGGCTGTTCGCGCCCGGCTCCACCTTCAAGCCCACCGTGGCGCTGGCGGCGATGAAATGCGGCGCCCTGACGGCGGACACCGTCCTGGATTGCCCCGGCTCCCTGAAGCTGGGCGACCATATTTTCTGGTGCGACAACCACGTCGCCCATGGCAACATCACCGTCAACACCGCCCTGCAGGTAAGCTGCGACGTGTTCTTCTACAAAACCGCGCTGATGGTGGGCATCGACGAGATCGCCGAAATGGCCGCCAAAATGGGCCAGGGCGTGGATCTCGGCTCGGACGTGCCGCACGCCCAGGACGGGCTGGTGCCGACCCTGGAATGGGCCAAAAAACACGGCATCCACTGGGTGCAGGGCAACACGGTGGTGCAGGGCATCGGCCAGGGCTACACCCAGCTCACCCCGCTGGCCCAGGCCACGATGATCGCCCGCCTCGCCACCGGCACCGCCGTTACCCCGCATCTCACCAGGCGCGTGGGGGGCGTGCTGCAGCCCAACTCCTTCCCCGGCGCCCCCCCGCCTCTGGACGTGGATGACCGCCATCTCGCCACCATCCGCCAAGGGCTGTTCGAGGTGGTGAACACCCCTGCCGGCACCGCCTACGGCGCGCGCCTGACCCTCCCCAATGTGCAGATGGCGGGCAAGACCGGCACCGCCCAGGTGCACAACAATACCGCCGCCGAAAAGCAAAAGAACTTCAACGACATGGACATGGCCTGGGCGCAGCGCCCGCATGCCTGGTTTGTCGCCTACGCGCCCTATGACAATCCGCGCTACGCCATCGCCGTGCTGGTCGAGCACGGCAATTTCGGCGCCCAGACCGCAGCCCCCATCGCGCATGACATGATGACCTACGCCCTGCTGCACGACCCCGCCGGACGCGACACGCCACTGGCCACCCCGCCGGCCGGACCGCCCCCCACCGCACCGACGGGAAACAACGCGTGATCGAACATGGCAGCCTCAGCCTGCGCCGGCCCTTCCGGGAGCGCTCCTTTGGCCTGGCGCGCAAGCTCATGCGCGTCAACTGGCTGTTCGTGCTCTGCGTCTGCGCGCTGGCGGGGGTGGGCTATGCGGCACTCTATTCCGCCGCCGGCGGCTCCGCCTCGCCCTATGCGGGCAGCCAGTTCATCCGCTTCTGCACGGGCGTGGCGCTGATGCTCGGCATCGCCATGATCGATATCCGCGTGCTGGCAAAACTCTCCTGGCCCGCCTGGGTGCTGGGGGTGCTGCTGCTGGTCGCGGTGATGAAATTCGGCCATGTCGGGCTCGGCGCCAAACGCTGGATGACGATCGGCGGGATCGAGATCCAGCCCTCGGAGCTGATGAAGCTCTTCCTGGCCATGGCGCTGGGCAGCTACTTCAAGCGCGCCACGCCCGAGCAGACGGGCAATATGCTCTTCGTGGCCCCCGCCATCGTCGCCACGCTGATCCCGATGGCGCTGATCCTGAAGGAGCCCAATCTCGGCACCGCCGTCATCACCGGCACCATCGGCGCCACGGTGATGCTGGGGGCGGGGGTGCGCTGGTGGTGGTTTGCCATTGTCGTGGTCGTGGTCGCCGTGTGCGCGCCGCTGATCTACGAGCATCTGCACGCCTACCAGAAGGCGCGTATCGACATCTTCCTCAACCCCGGCGCCGACCCGCTGGGGGCGGGCTACAACATCATCCAGAGCAAGATCGCGCTCGGCTCGGGCGGCTTCTTCGGCCAGGGCTATCTGCACGGCACCCAGAACCAGCTCAACTTCCTGCCTGAAAAGCAGACGGATTTCGTCTTCACCATCATCGCCGAGGAGTTCGGCTTTCTGGGCTCCGTCGCGGTGCTGGGGCTGCTGATGGGCATCGTGGCCTTGGGCTATTACACCGCCTTGTCCTGCTCGCATGTCTATGGGCGGCTGGTGGCGCTTGGCATCGCCACCAATTTCTTCCTGTATTGCTTCGTGAATCTCTCGATGGTGATGGGCCTCATCCCGGTGGGCGGGGTGCCGCTGCCGCTGATCTCCTATGGCGGCTCGGCGCTCACCGCCGTGATGCTGGGCTTTGGCGTGCTGATGTCGATCCATGTGCATCGCGACGTGGAATTCCCCGAATCGGAGGGGTTCTGAGCCCGCCATGGCGATCCTGGTTTTCGACTCCGGCATTGGCGGGCTCGGCGTCGTCGCGGCGCTGAACCAGCTTTCCCCCGGCCTGCCGCTCACCTATCTCGCCGATAACGGCTTTTTTCCCTATGGCGAGAAGCAAGATGACATCCTGCTCGCGCATATCATCCAGGTAATCGGCGCCGCCATTGCGCGCGAGCAGCCAGAGGCGGTGGTGATCGCCTGCAACACCGCCAGCACCATCGCCCTGCCGGCCTTGCGCGAGGCCTTCCCCCTGCCCTTCATCGGCTGCGTGCCGCCCATAAAACCCGCCGCCGCCGCCAGCCTAACCCGCAGCATCGGCGTGCTGGCCACCGCCGCCACCGTGCGCCGGCCTTACCTGAACGGGCTGATTGCGCGTTTCGCGCCCGATTGCACCGTGCTCTCGCTGGGCACGCCGGCGCTGGCGGAGTTGGCGGAGCAAAAATTCCGCGGCGCGGCGGTGGATGTCTCCGCCGCCGTGGCGCCGCTTTTCGCCCAGCCAGGCGGCGAGAGGATCGACGCCGTGGCCCTGGGCTGCACCCATTACACCTTCCTGCTTCCCGAGTTCATGGCGCTGCGCCCGGATCTCTCCTGGCATGACCCGGCCTTGCCGGTGGCGCGGCAAACGCTGAGCATCATCGCGCCGCTCAGCCTCTCAGCCGCCGCGCGCACGGCCCGCTTCACCGCCGCGCCGCCCTCCCCCGCCCTGCTCGCCCCTTTCGCGCTGGCGCCAGAGAGCAGGGTCAGCCCAGCCTGACCCTGTAAGCCGCCCCCAACCCCGCGCTCAGTCGCGCAAGAGCACGGCCACGCCCAGCGCGATCACGACGCCCATCGTGATGTCGAACACGCGCATCCTGCGGCCTTTGGACAAAAACCGCCGCAGCCCGGTGCCCAGCGCCGCCCAGCCGAAGGCGGAGCTGAACCCGGCCACCAGCATCACCCCAGCCACCATCAGCGCCGTCACCCAGGTATGGGCCGGGTTCACAAATTGCGCCGTCAGCGCAATCGCCATCACCCAGCCCTTCGGGTTGATCCACTGGAATGCCACCGCCTCGTTAAAGCGAAAGGGCCGGGCGGGGCCGGACGAAGACCCCAGCCCGCCCGAACTGGCGATTTTCCACGCCACCCACAGCAGCATCGCCGCGCCGCCATAGCGCAGCGCATCGCGCAGCATGGCGCTGGTCTGAAACGCCGCGCCAAGAAACAGGCCGACGATAAAGACCATCAGCGGAAAGCCCAGCGCCACGCCAAGCGCATGCGGGACCGTCCGGCGCAGGCCAAAATTGACGCCGGAACCGGCCAGCAAGGCGTTGTTGGGGCCCGGCGTCCACCCGGCCGCCATGGCAAGAGCAAAGAGGGTCAGCAGGGCATTCAGCGACATGACCGGCAATCACAGGCAAAAAACAGCATAATAACTGACCTGCTTCGGCGAATAATCCTGCCCGGTCAAGCCCTTACGAACATACCGATGGTCAGCGCGACGCCGATGCAGGTGACCACCACCCGCAGGACCCGCTCGGGCACATGCCGCAGGATCAGCACCCCCGCCTGACCGCCGATGATGGCGGAAATGCCCAGCACCAGAACCAGAACCCAGTTCTGCTTGCTCTCCACCAGAAAGATCGCCACGGCGGCGACATTCACCACCCCCGCCAGCACGTTCTTCGTCGCCCCGGCATGGCGCACGGAGAGCCCCACGGCGGTCAGCGCCGCCAGCATCAGAATCCCGATGCCGCCGCCAAAATAGCCGCCATAGATGGCGATGAGGAATTGCAACGCCACGGCGGTGCGCGGCGAGATGGGGGCTGGCGCATCCTCCTCGCGCTTCTTGCGAAAGAAACTGCCCCAGACGAACACCAATGTCGCGAACAGGATCAGCCAGGGCACCAGATGGGTGAAAATACTGACCGGCGTGGCCAGCAGCAGCACCGCGCCGATCGCCCCGCCGATGACGCTGACGATGAACAGCGTGCCCAGCGAAAGCCCCGCCGCGCCCTCCGCCATGCGCCGCCCGGCCCAGCCGGTGGTGGCCTGGCCGGGAAACAAAGCGATGGTGGAGGTGATGTTGGCGGCACGCGGATCAAGCCCCGCGAAGAGCAGCGCCGGGAAGGTCAGGAACGAGCCGCCCCCGGCCACCGCATTCTGCGCCCCGGCAATGAACCCGGCCAGCGCCAGCACCACACAGGAAAAAATCATGCCGCCAGCGCGGCCAGCTCGGTTGCGGGCGGGCGCGCGCCGATGCGCGCGATGGCCAGCGACGCCGCCTTGGCGCCCAGCCGCCCGGCCGCCTCCAGCCCCTCGCCGCGCGTATAGGCGGCCAGGAACCCGGCGGCATAGGCATCGCCCGCCCCCGTGGTATCCACAACCTGCACGGGCATGGCCGGAATTCTGGTCACCTGCCCGCCCTGCAGGATCAGGCTGCCTGCCTCGCTGCGCGTCAGCACCGCGAGCTTCACATCCCCGGCCGCCTTCACCGCGGCGTCCTCGAAGCTGTTGGCCTCGTAAAGGCTGCAAATCTCCGACTCATTGGCAAACAGGATATCGATGCCCTCGCCGATCAGGCGGCGAAAGCCATCCCGGTGCCGGTCCACGCAGAACGCGTCTGACAGCGAGAGCGCGGTCTGCTGCCCCGCCGCGCGGGCCATGCGCGCGGCCTCGATGAAGGCGGCCTGGGCGCCCGGCGGGTCGAACAGGTAGCCTTCCAGATAGGTCACTTTCGAGGCGGCGATGACCGTCTCGTCCAGGTCATGCAGCGCGAATTCTCCGCCCGCGCCCAGATAGGTGTTCATCGTCCGCTGGCCGTCAGGCGTCACCAGGATCAGGCAGCGCGCGGTTGGCACCGGCGCCTCCAGCGGCGCGGTGGTGTAATGCACGCCCACGGACGCGATCTCGCGGCGGAACACCTCGCCCATCTCATCCTTGGCCACCTTGCCCAGGAACGCCACCTTGGCCCCCAAAGCCGCCGCCACCGCGCAGCTATTGGCGACAGACCCGCCCGAGGCGGTGACGCCGCCTTGCATCGCCGTTGTCAGCCGCGTCGCGGTGTCGGCATCGATCAGCGACATCGCGCCCTTCGGCATGCCGTGCCGGCTTAAAAATTCGTCATTCGTCGGCAGCAGAAAATCGACAATGGCATTCCCGATGCCGGTGATATCGAACTGTGTCACGGCCATATTCGGCAAGCCCCCCGGATTACAGGGGGGTTGGGTTAGCATCGCAGACCGATCCGGGCAAATGAAACACAAGGTTGTTTATTCCCCCTGCCGCGTGCTAGGCCGCACAAGCATTTGCGATGAGCTACCACGGAGGATTTGTGTTCAACAAACGCAAAACGGAAGAGCCGAGACCAGTCCCCCCCGCGCTCCCGGCGGACGAGGCAAAGCCCAACCCTGCCCCCTCCACACCGGAGGAAACCACATCGGCTGCCACCTTCATTCCCCCAAGCTTCAAGGAGACCCCCATGGCCCGCTCACCTTTCGCGCCGCCGCCGATCCCCACCTCCCCGGCTACCCCCAGCTCTCCCGTCGCCGCGCCGCGCCCGCTGATGCCGAGCACCCCGGCCCGTGAGACCGCCGAGCGCCGCACCCTGGTTGTGGGCCGCGGCATCTCCGTGCAGGGCACCGTGCAGGATGCCGAGCGCCTGGTCGTGGAGGGCACCGTGGAAGCCACGATGATCAACGGGCTGACCGAGCTTTCCATCGCCCCCGGCGGCGTTTTCAAAGGCGAGGTCGAGGTGGATGACGCCGAAGTGGCCGGCACCATCGACGGCACCTTGATTGCCCGCGCCACGCTGGTCGTGCGCAACACGGGCCGCGTGCTGGGCACCGCACGCTGCCGGCGCCTGCAGGTTGAGGATGGCGGGCAGATCACCGGCCGCATCGAGATGCTGACCGACGCGACCGCCCCGGCCTTGCGGATCGACGCGTAATCTCCCGGCGAGCTTATCAGGAAAATAGCGGGCAACTCAGATTTTAGAGCCTGATCGCTTGAGTTTGGCGCGCCCTTGCGCGGCAACCAAGGGCGTGAATCAGCCTCTTATCAACGCACCCTAGACCCTCCCGCAATGCGGGAGGGTCTAGAATCATCGCACGCCAGGCCCACAACAACGCTGGACCCGCCACGGGCGGTTCCAGCGTTTTTTATTGAATGACCGTCTCCGCCTCGCGCCCCAGCATCAGCGCCAGGCGCTCCAGCCGGCGCAGCACGGCCTCGCCCGCAAACACGCCATTCGCCGCCGAAAGGCTCAGCACCAGCCGGTCCGGCGTCAGGGCAAGCTGCGTTCCGGCCAGCAGATGCGGCGTGCCGGCGGACAATGTGTAGGCCAGGCGCAGCGCCGTGCCCAAGGTTTCGGCGCGCTGCGCGGCCTGCATATCCAGCAGCGTGCGGGCCGGCGCCAGAAACCCGGCCTCGGGCGGTGCCTCGTAGCGCACCGCCGTGGCCAGCGCCAGAAACGCCCGGGCATGATGGTCCAGGCTCATCCCCGCCTGGCGCAGCACCCGCATGAAGGCCTGCTCGGCGCGGTATTCAGGATGCTCATGGCTGCCGATATCGGAGAGCCAGCAGGCCGCCTCGCGCAGCCGCTTCTGGGCTGGGGTTTCACCGGGGAATAAAGGCGCCGTCCAGGCCACCAGGGCCCGCGGCAGATTGGCGTCCCGCACCATCCCGCGCACCAGATCGCGCGAGGCGGCCAGCAGCGGGTCCTCGGCACGGATATCCGGCGGCAGCAGCCGGGAGAACCAGCCCTCCCGCAGCCCGTTGGCGGAGAACACCACCCGCGCCGCCCCCGTGGTGCGCAGCAGCCGGCGCAAAATCACCGCCGCATAGGGCAGGTCCTCGATGCGCCTGCGCGGCACGCCGGGCAGGCGCTCGATCAACTTGCGCCCGCCCTCGCTCATCACCCCCGCGAGATCGCGCGCCTCGTCACGGTTGATGGTGTAATGATGCACGATGTTCAGCGGATAACCGGTCTGGGCGATATGAATGCGCGCCAGCGCCCGGAAGGCGCCGCCGGAGAGATAGAGATCCTTCCCCGCCGCCCCGGCCGCAAAGGGCACGCTCTCCAGCGCCTCGATCATCACCGCCCGGGCACGGCCGATATCCTCTCCCGCGCGCTCGGCCAGGCGGATGACCCCCACGGGCAGCGTCGCCGCCGGACCAACCTTGCCCGCCTCCAGCCGGACCAGCTCCAGCGAGCCGCCGCCGAGATCGGCCAGAATCCCGTCCGCAACGGGAATGCCGCACAGCACGCCCTCGGCCGAGAGCGCGGCCTCCTGCTCGCCCGAGAGCACGCTGATGCGCATCTCCGGCAGGCGCTTCATCATCGCGTTCACGAATTCCGTGCCATTCTCGGCATCGCGCACGGCGGAGGTGGCCAGCACATCAAACGGGCTCGCCCCCATGGCGCGGGCAATGGCGGCATAGCGGTGCAGCACCGTCTCCGCCTGGGCCAGCGTCTCATCCTTCAGCCGCCCGGTGCTGGTCATGCCTTTCGCCAGGCGCAGCACCGCCTTCTCGTTGAAGATCTGCATCGGGTTGCGCAGCTCACCCTCGTAGATCACCAGCCGCACGGAGTTGGACCCGAGATCGACCACCGCCCGCCGGAAATTGGGGCGGAATTGCTGATCTGAGGGGGTCATCTGATCCATGCTACACTCTCCACCGGAGCCGCTGCGCGCCAAAGATAATTTTTCATGACCGATCCGCAACCGGCGCGCCGCAATCGAGGCGCATGTTCAGCGCGTCGCCGCCATCCTGATAATAGGCCTTCCGCAGACCGGTGGCCATAAAGCCGAGCTTTTCATAAAGCCCCCTGGCCGGCGCGTTGCCGGTGGCGACCTCCAGATACAGCGTGCGCACGCTCGCCTGCCTCAGCCGGCGCAGCCCCTCGCGCAGCAGCGCGCCGCCAATGCCCTGGCGCTTTGCAACGACGCCGATGGTCAGAATCTCCGCCTCGTCCAGCACCACGCGCAGCAGCAGAAAACCGCCCCCATCATGCACCAGCCCCAGCACGCCGGGCTGGCCCAGCAGGGCGAGAAACGCCGCCTCGCCCCAGGATTCATCAGGAAAAACCTCGCCATGCAGCGCCGCCAGCAGGGCGGCATGGGCGGGTCCGGCCTCGGTGATCACGCTCATACCGGCGGCGGCCGCAATCCTGCAGCGGGCAGCTTGGCCTCCGGCGGATCGACATAAAGCGGCAGGGCAGCGCCGGGGGCTTGCCCGGCTGCCTTTTGCGCCAGGGCCGCGCGGCCGACCCAGGCGGCATCCATCAGCCGGGCGCTGGTCAGCATCACGTCCACGCCCTTCGCGGCGAGATACGCCGCCAGCCAGGGCGCTTCCTCCCCGGCGATGGCGACAGGCCCGTCCGGCACCGGCACCGCCGAATCGGCAAAGGCCTCCGCCTTGCCGTCGCGCAGCAGAAACAGCCGCCCGCGCCGGGCCCGGATGGCCACCCAGAGCGGGCGCGATAATTGCGGCAAGGCCTCACGGTACGCCGCAGCCGCCGGAACCCCCCAAAGCGTTGCGCCCAGCCCGGCGGCAAACCCCTGCGCCAGGGCGATGGAGGTGCGCAAGCCGGTGAAGCTGCCCGGCCCGGTGCAGATGGCGATATCGGTGACACCCTGGCCCTGCGCCGCCTCTTGCAACAGCAAAGGCAGCGTCTCGATCAGCCCAGGCTTCAGCTTCGCGCTCCAGCGCCGCAGGGCCGTGCCATCCTCCGACAGCAATGCCAGACCGGCGCGCGAGCCGGAGGCGTCAAGGGCGATCAGGCTCACGCGAAGTCAGCCGCCTCGTCAAAGGCGAGGCGTGGCAGGCGGGGGGGCAGTTCCTCATCTTGCTTCGGATGGCCGAGATTGATCAGGAAGTTCGAGCGCCAGCCCTTCTGGATGAAGAAGGCGCGGTCCAGCTTGGCGCGGTCGAAGCCCGACATCGCGCCGGTGGCAAAGCCCATCGCCCGCGCCGCCAGCAGGAAATACGCCCCCTGCAGGGAGGAGTTGCGCATCGCCGTCTCCTCCGCGAGGTCCGGATTGCCGGAGAACCAGGGCTTCACATCCGCGCCCGGGTAAAGCTCCGGCAGCTTGAGATAGAAATTCGGGTCGAACGCCACCACCACGGTCACGGGGGCGGCCATCACCGGCTCGATATTCCCGCCCGAGAGGCAGGGGCGCAGCATCTGCTTGCCCTCCTGCGTGCGGACGAACAGGAAGCGCGCCGGCAGGCAATTGGCCGAGGTCGGCCCCCATTTCACCAGCTCGTACAGCGCCTTCAGCTCGTCATCCGAGACCGGCTGGTCGCTGAACGAGGAATGGGTGCGCGCATTGCGAAACAGCGCATCCAGCGCATCGTCGTCCAGTGCCATTTTAGCTCCCTGCCGGTTAGGCGGCCTGTGTAACCGAGGTAACCTCCGGAATATAGTGCTTGAGCATGTTCTCGATGCCATGCTTCAGCGTCGCGGTGGAGGAGGGGCAGCCCGCGCAGGAGCCCTGCATCTTCAGGCTCACCACGCCGTCACGATAGCCGCGGAAGATGATATCCCCGCCATCGCCCGCCACGGCGGGGCGGATGCGCGTGTCCAGCAGGTCCTTGATCTGGTCCGCGATCTCCTGGTCAGCCGGGTCCACATCCTCTTCCTCCAGCGCGATGCCCTCGCGCAGGATCGGCTTGCCCGCCACCAGATGCTCCATCAGCATGCCCAGAACCTGCGGCTTCAGCGCCTGCCACTCGGTCTCGTCGCTCTTGGTGACGGTGACGAAATCCCCGCCCAGGAACACGCGGGTCACCCCCTCCAGCCCGAACAGCGCCTCGGCCAAAGGCGAGATCAGCGCCGCGTCGGCATCCGGGAAATCTGCGGTCTTGTCGCCCAGAATCGCCTGGCCGGGCAGGAATTTCAACGTCGCCGGGTTGGGCGTGCCTTCGGTCTCGATAAACATCTCTGCTCCTCATCCGCAAAGCGGACTGGTTTAGTCCTGATACTGGATGTAGTTTGTCCTTTTTGCGCCCGCTTGCAAGGCCGCAATGGCGCAGCCGCCTTGCAAGCCGCTTGCCCCAGCACCGCTTGCCCCCCACATTCGTGCCATGCTGCCCACTCTTTTCATCAGCCACGGCTCGCCCACGACCATCCTGCAGGACACGCCGGGCCGGCATTTTCTAGAGTCGCTCGGCACCCTCATCCCCCGGCCGAAGGCGATCCTCTCAATCTCCGCCCATTGGGAAACCGCCACCCCCGAGGTGAGCAACCCGCCGGCGAATGAGACGATTTACGATTTCTATAACTTCCCGCCGGCACTCTACGCGCTCACCTACACCCCGCCCGTGGCGCACGGCCTGGCCAAGCGCGTGGCGGAACTGCTGGGCGCGGCCAGCCTGCCCTGCAAGACAGACGAGGCCCGCGGGCTGGACCATGGCACCTGGGTGCCAATGAAACTGGCCTACCCGGCGGCAGACATTCCGGTCATCCAGCTTTCCGTGCAAACCCATCTGGGCGCCAAGCACCACATCGCCCTGGGGAGCGCGCTGCGCAAGCTGCGCGAGGAGGATGTGCTGATTTTTGGCTCCGGTACCTTCACGCATGACCTGCGCCGCTTCCGCCCTGGCCGCCCGGACATCAACACGCCCGAGACCGCGGATGTGACCGAATTCTCCAACTGGATGGACGAGAAGATCATGGCAGCGGACATGGACGCCCTGGCCGATTACCGCCGCCTCGCCCCGCATGCGGTGGAGGAACACCCGACGGAGGAGCATCTGCTGCCCCTGCACGTGGCGCTGGGCGCCGCCGGGCCGGGCACGACGCCGAAGAAGCTGCACAGCTCGGTGGAATACGGGTTCATGCGGATGGATGCCTACGCGTTTTGGTGATCACGTCGGATGTCTAACAGCAACTCACATGGCGGGAACCCGTCCGCCCGCTATCGAGCAGCTGGCCACAAAGTCGAACATTCGGCTCAGGGAGAACGTGGGCGCGATCTTACAACGCCGCCCCTAGGGAATCTCTGATCAATTTCCTCTCGACCCGAGCCTGGAACATCCTATAGAATTTGCATTGCAGTCAGCAGGGGACGGCAACGATGCGGCAAGTGACGTTGGCAACGGTTGGGTTCGAACGCTACAGCAAGCCGACGCGGCGGGCTGCATTTCTGGATGAGATGAACCGTGTAGTCCCGTGGCGCGAATTATGCGCTTTGATCGAGCCGGTCTATCCGAAGGCCGGCAAAGGCCGTGTCCCGGTCGGACTGGAGCGTATGCTGCGCATCTACTTCCTGCAACAATGGTTCAACCTGTCGGACCCCGGGGCGGAGGAGGCGTTGTATGATTCGCTCACGATGCGTCAGTTCGCAGGCATCGACCTTGGCCGCGAACCGGTGCCGGACGAGACCACGCTCTGCAAGTTCCGCCACTTGCTGGAGCGGCACGATCTGGGGGCGGCATTGTTCCAATGCGTCCACGAGCACCTGGAACAACACGGCCTGAAGCTGTCTGCCGGCACGATCGTCGATGCGAGCATCATCCACGCGCCAAGCTCGACGAAGAACGCCGCGCAAGCGCGGGACCCGGAGATGCACCAGACCAAGAAGGGCAACCAGTGGTACTTCGGGATGAAGGCGCATATCGGCGTGGACAGCCGGAGCAAGGTGATCCACT
>DATJXU010000065.1:0-2015 GCA_035499915.1 Acidocella sp. | reverse complement strand
GATCTTCGCGCTGTCCGCCCACGACCTCTCGCCCGCGGTCGCCTGGTTCGGCCTGCTGGCCTATGCGATCCAGCTCTATTTCGACTTCTCCGGCTATTCCGACATGGCGATCGGCCTCGCTCGGATGTTCGGCATCGAGTTCCCGGTGAATTTCAACAGTCCCTACAAGGCGAAGACCGTCAGCGAGTTCTGGCAGCGGTGGAACATCACGCTGAGCGGATTCTTGCGGGACTATCTGTACATCCCGCTTGGTGGCAACCGGCATGGCGAGGGCAGGCGCATCCGCAACCTCATGATCACCATGCTGCTCGGCGGGCTGTGGCACGGGGCGGCGTGGCGCTTCCTGCTTTGGGGCGGGCTGCACGGGGGGTATCTGGTGCTGCATGGCTGGGCGGAGCGGGTAGGCTTGCGTATCCCCGCGCGGCTGGGCTGGGCGCTGACTCTGTTTTGCGTGCTGCTTGCCTGGGTACCGTTCCGCGCCGATGGCTTCGGCGCGGCGATGGATTTTTATCGCGGGTTGTTCGGCGGGAATGGTATCGCCCTGCCCGAGATATTCGTGCGGATGGCGCCCTGGCTTGGGCATTTCGTGCATGCCGTGCCGGTGCTGCCGTATCTGGGCGATGCCCGCACGCTGAGCCTGCCGCAGGCGGTGCTGTTCCTGGCGCTGGGCTGGTGGATCGCGCTGTGCCTGCCCAACACGCAGGAGATGACGCGCCCGCGCCGCCACGCCGCGCTGGTGGCGGGCACGGCCTTCAGCCTGCAGGCGCTGTTCTTCGCCCCGGCTGCAGTGCCGTTCCTGTATTTCCAGTTCTGATGCGGCGGCTGTTTCTCATCTGCCTCGCCTCGGTGGCGCTGTACGTGGCGGTGTTTGCCGCGCTGGCGGACAGGCCGTTATCGCTCGGCGTGTTGCGGCTGGAGTTGCTGCAAAAGACAGCTTCGCTGGCCGCCATGCCGTCACCGCGCCTGGTGATTCTCGCAGGCTCCAACGGGCCGTATTCGCATTCCTGCGCGGTGCTGGGGGCGATGCTGGACATGCCCTGCGAGAATGCGGGCATCGCCGTCGGCATCGGGCTGGACGATGTGTTCGCCCGCTACGCGCCGCTGCTGCGCCCGGGCGATGTGGTGTACATGCCGATGGAGCTGCAGCAATACACGATGAGCGCGGACGAATACCGCGCGGCGGTGGATGGCGCGTTTCTGCTCCGGCACGACCGCGCGGTGCTGCGTGAACTGGCGCCGGGGCGGGTGCTTGGCGCGGTTTTCTGCTGCCAGCTGGCGGATCTTCTCGAAGCGGCGGCGGAAATGCCGATCGCGGCGCTGCACGCGGTGGATGCCGAGGCGCTGCTGCGCGGTGAATACAACGAAGAAGGCGACAGGATTGATAACGATCTGGCGGAGCGGGATGCGGCGCTGCTGGCCGCGCCGCCGCGCTCTTTGCCGACAGCGAAGGAAATCAGCGCGGGTTATGGAAGTGCGCTGACCGGTGGCTTCGTCGCGGCGCAGGCGCGGCGGGGGGTGGTGGTCATCGGCGGGCTGCCGGTGGATGACCGGGCCGAGCCGCTTCCGCCGGAACTGCTCGCCGCAATACGCGCGATCTACACGCAAAATGGCGGGGCGTTTCTGGCGCTGCCCAGTGAAAGCCATTACCCGGCGCGGGATTTCTTCAACAGCGAGGACCATCTGGCCAAGCCCTGCCAATATTTGCACTCCATCGCCCTGGCGGCGCCGCTCGGGGCGATGCTGCACCGGCCTGCCAGCCCGCCGCCGCCCGCCATGGCAGCGTCGGCGGAGGCTTGTCCCTAGCCTATTTGAGGCGCGCCCAGGGCCGAGGCGCGATGCCAGGCCGCGGATTCGTCTTCGTCGAACAGTTCAGTCAGCTTGCGCATCATCGTGCCGCCCAGCTCCTCGGCATCCACGATGGTGACGGCGCGGCGGTAATAGCGCGTGACATCATGCCCGATGCCGATGGCGATCAGCTCGACCAGCTTGCGGCTTTCGATGTCGCGGATCACGTC
>DATJXU010000064.1:0-5421 GCA_035499915.1 Acidocella sp. | reverse complement strand
GGAGGCCGTTCGCCGGCTGATAGAATTGGGCTTGGGGGGCGCAAAAGCCCTGGGGAGGAGCACTCCACCGACCAGAAATAGCGGGGCTTGTGCCGCCACATGCTGCGCATACGCGCGGCGGCACCTTGGGCTCGCAGTCTGCCCCGATGTGACGCGGCAATCGGCCAGGCCATGCACCGGAACAGGTTCAGGAGTGGGGAGTTCTGCGCTTCGGCCACATTCCGGCCAGGGTAACGCTTATCGTGGCGGCCTCGCCCTGATGGAGTGCATGATAGCGATCTAGCGGTGGAAAAATTTCGCCAGCCGGGTGCCGGTGATGAGTGCGAGGGTGAATACTGCGGCCTCGGGGGCAAGGTGGCCGAGCAGCACGAGGCCGGGGCCGGGACAGATGCCACTGACACCCCAGCCGAGCCCGAAAATGGCGGCGCCGCCGAGCAGCCTGGGATCGATCCGGCGGGTTGACGGCAGTGCGATGTCCTGCCCCAGAAGGCTGCGCGGGCGGCGCTTGGCCAGCGCGAAGGCCGGCAGGGCAACGGCGATGGCGCCGCCCATGACCAAGGCGAGGGCGGGATTCCAGGCGCCGGCGACATCCAGGAAGGAGAGCACGCGCGCCGGGTCCGTCATGCCCGAAAGCAGCAGCCCAAGGCCGAAGAGCAGGCCGAAGCCGAAGCTGGTGAAAATCAGTTGCATCAGAGGACGTGCCGGCGGATGAAGACGACAAGGGCGGCGGTGCACATGAACACGAGCACCGCGGCCAGGGAGCGCGGGCTGAGCCGCGCCAGGCCGCAGACACCATGGCCGCTGGTGCAGCCATTGCCGAGATGGGTGCCAACCCCCACCAGCAATCCGGCTACGGCCAGCACCGGCAGGCTCTGCGCGGACAGCGCCTGCGGCACGGGCAGCCGGGCCAGAGCAGCACCCGCCCCGGCGACGAGCAGCCCGGCCACGAATGCCCATTGCCAGCCCGCACCGCCGGGCCGTGTGGCACCCGCGAGAACGCCGCTAATCCCGGCAATGCGCCCATTGACCAGCAACAGCCCGGCGCTGGCGGCGCCGATGAGCACACCGCCAGCAAGTGATTCCGCCAGCATGGCGGAGTCGAAAACAATAGTCATGTCAGAATGTATAGCCGATTCCCACGCCGAGTGCCTTTTCGCTCAATTTGATATCGGCATTGCCGCCGCCAAAGGCCGTGGGGATGGAGTTTTCCCCGTGCACGGTCTGCGGCAAAGCATAGAGTCCGTAGGCGCTGAGCTCCAGCCCGGCGGGGAGCAAGCCGCCGTGGGAGGCATAGGTGGCGCCCAGGGTGAACTGGTTCTGCACCACGCCGGGGGCGAGGATGTTGAGGAAGGTCTGGTTGGCCGGGATCGGCTGGGTGGTGTAGCTGTAACCGCCACGAACTTGCCATTCGGGCGTCAGATGATAGTTCACGCCGAATTTGATGGTCGTGGTGTTTTTCCAGCCAAAACCCGGGCCGCCATTGGCGCCCAGCGGCACGCCGGACAGCAGGGGCTGGAATGAGTCGCCGATGGAGGCGACACTGCGATAATCGATGCGCTGCACATCCAACGCGGTATCGAGCCCGGCCAGGGGCTTCACATCGATGCCGGCGCCATAGGTGGCCGGCGTATTGAAACCGCCCTGCTCGGCGAATAACCCGCGATATTTGTCGAACGCGGCACCATAGGCTTTGGACTGATAGGATGCGCCGACGGCGAGCCATGGCGTAAGCTGGCCCAGATAGCCGATGCGAAAGCCGTAGCCGACCGCGCTGTCCTCGCCCTGGTTACTCACATTGCCAGGCGATTCCGAGGCGCTCGAAAACACGCCAAGACCATGCGCGCGGAAAAATTCATCCACGACGTCGAGAGAAACGCCCACGCTCTGCCCGGGCGCGAATTTCCAGGCTAGGGTCGGCGACAGGAACATTGTTTCAAGATCGACGCCCGCCGAGCCTTTGGCGCCGAAGCGCGCATAGGGATTGGAGCCGTAATCTGAATCCATCCCCCCATCGCCATAGATGGCTAGCCCGACCGCCAGATTATGCGGCAGCTGGTAAATGACACCCGCCGCGGGAATGACGAAAAGTTTGATCTTGTTGCCATTGAACCCCTGATCCGGCCCAGCGCCATTGCCGCGGATGCTGGAACTACGCTGAGGCGCGAAAAAATCGGAGTCGAAATCCACCCGATTGCCGAGGAAGCTGGCCGAGGCCGGATTGCTGGCGATGGAAAGCGAGTCCGTCGGCAGGGCATAGGCCACGCCGGCCATGCCTTTTGATTCCGTGCCATAGCCGTCGGCAAAATAGCCTTCCGTGGCATGGGCTTGAGATATCCCCAAGACGCCAAAAAAGACTGAAACCGGCAAAATTCCCGGGCGAATACGCATAAATAGTCCTATCAATTAACACTAAAACCACAGATATAATAGAGTTATTGAAATTTACAAATGCCGCCCCGAAGCGTTTCAAGCGCCTGCCCCTCAGAGGGGGCGTTTGACAAAATTCGTAGTTATCGTGTTGATTTAAAATCAAAAATTTCCCGGGAAGGCTGGGCTTTTCACTGAGGTTTTTGACCCATGTTTGACGGTTTCCCGTCTGGAACGGGCGGGGGCGAAAATCCTCAAGATCGAAGAGACAAAGGAGGTGGTCGGCAGTCTCTCCGGCCTGTCAGACCATGTGCTGACGGACTCGTTCGACTTCACAATCTGAATCCGGCGCCGCCTGATTCCCCGCCCCCAGCGCACGCGGAGATCTTGTTCGACTGGATCACGGTGGCTGAGCGTATCTAATGACCCGTTATCACCTTCGTCGCGGGTGGCACTCACAGTTTCAGTGTTGGTGTTTATCGCATGCGGGCAAACCAGGCTTCTATGGCCATGGTCATCAGGCTTATCGCACCAACCAGCACGACATAGACGATCGCCGCGCCGAGCAGAGGCTCAAGAACGCGCAAGGTCTGGAAGCGGATGACATTCGCCATGCCCAGCACATCGAAGACCGTGATGGTGGAGACCAGCACGGTCGATTTCAGCAGCAGAATCAGCTCGCTGCTCAAAGTCGGCAGGGTGATCATCAGGGCACGGGGCAGCTCGATGCGCAGGAAACTGGTGAGGCGGGAAAGCCCTAGCGCCGCAGCGGCTTCGCGCTCGCCGCGCGGCACGCCATCCAAACCGCTGCGCAAAATGACCGCGACATAGGCGGCCTCGTTGATGATTAGTGCCACCAAGCCATACCAGAAGGCATCGCGCAGCAAGGGAGAAGCCCAGCTATGGCGCATCCAGCGATGGGGAATAAGCGAGCCGAGACCGTAATAAATCAGGTAAATCTGCACCAGCATGGGGGTGCCACGAATGATCAGGCTGTAGGCTTCAGCGGACCAGCGCACCCAACCCCTTGCCCCGAGCGCCAACGCCAGAGGCATGCCAAGAGCCGCGCTGCCAAGGGCCGAGAGCAGGGTGAGTTCCAGCGTGACCGGAATGGCCGCAATAAGCTGGGGCATGACCTGCGTGAGCAGGAAGGTAAGCGAAAAATTCATGCGCCACGGGCTCCGCGCACCTGCAGCGCCTTGAGCGCCAGCATGGAAGCCGCGCTGATGACCAGAAAGCACAGCGCTGCCAGGGAGTAGAAGAAGATATATTCCTTGGTGTCGGAGGCGGCCAGGCTGCTGACCTTCAGGATATCGGCAAAGGCGCCCACGACGCTGATCAGCGATGAATCTTTGGTGGCGTTGAGCCAGACATTGCCCAAAGCGGGCAGTGCATGGCGCAAGACCTGAGGGCCCAGCACGCGCCCCCAGCGCACAGGCCAGGACAGGCCGAGCGCCAGCGCGGCGTCGCGCTGCCCCTTGGGCAAAGCCAGCACGCCGGCGCGTAAAATCTCGGTGATATAAGCGCCCTGGATGAAGCCCAGCGACACGATGGCCACAAGCAGCGGGTTGAAGCTGAAATCGGACCGTACGAGACCAATAGAGGCGGCAAGGCCAGCGATGGTGCCCGCCAGCACATAGAAGGCAATAAGCAGCAGCAGCAACTCAGGCATGGCGCGCACGGTGATGGTGTACAGATTGCCCAGCACCCGCAACAGCCGCCAGCGAGAGAGCTTGGCCGCCGCGCCGAGCGCGCCAAAGGCCAGACCCACCGCGTAAGAGCCCAGCGAGACCTGTAAGGTGAGCAGAATGCCCGCCAGAAATTGCGCGCCGTAGCCGCCCATCATGCCGGAGCGCCCCTCACCCGTGGCGCAGAATCTGCGCGAGAAAGCGTTGCAGCCGCGCGGTTTGGGGGGCGCCGAACAGCGCATCGGGCGTGCCGGTCTCGACGATTTCGCCGCCATCCATGAAAATCACGCGATCAGCCACCTCGCGGGCGAAGCCCATCTCGTGCGTCACGCACAGCATGGTCATGCCTGAGCCCGCAAGCTCGACCATCGTATCCAGCACTTCCTTGATCATCTCAGGATCGAGCGCCGAGGTTGGTTCATCGAACAGCATGATGCGCGGCTGCATGCATAGAGCCCGTGCAATGGCCACGCGCTGCTGCTGCCCGCCCGACAGCTGGCCGGGATATTTTTTCGCCTGGTCGGGGATTTTCACGCGCGCCAGGAACTCCATGGCCAGAGCCTCGGCATCGGCGCGTTTTTGTCCCTTTACCGATATCGGGGCCAGGATGCAGTTCTCCAGGACGGTGAGGTGCGGAAACAGATTGAACGACTGGAACACCATGCCGACATCGCGGCGTACACGCTTCAAGGACACCGAATCATGCGTCAGCTCCAGGCCGTCGACGATAATCCGCCCTGACTGCGCGCGCTCCAGCCCGTTGATGCAGCGGATCATGGTGGATTTGCCAGACCCTGAAGGGCCGCAAATGACCAGCCGCTCGCCCGGGGCAACGGTAAGCGAGATGCCACGCAGAACATGTAGTGTCCCGAACGAGGCGTTAACGTTATCAAGCACCAAAGCAGGAGGGGGCGCACTCATAGCTCGGCGCCTAACATGATAGGCGTGCCATCGGCAAAGCGGTTCACCCGGAAGGCGGTGGAATCGACACTGGGCGCATGACCCAGCGCGATCTCTGCCGCCAACTGCCCGGCCGCCGGGCCGATGCCAAACCCATGGCCCGAAAAGCCGGTGGCGATGACCAGGCCGGGCAGGTTCTCTGTGGTGCCGATATAGGGGATGAGATCCGGGGCGACGTCGATATAGCCAGCCCAATGCTGCTTAACCTTCACGTCGCGGAAGGCGGGGTAGAGTTTGCGCATGCCGGCGAGGGCCGTTTTGTTCAGAGCCATATTCGGGGGCGGGTCGAGTACGCGGATGGCCTCGAACGGGCTGGGGGCATCGAGCGCCCAGCTTCGGGGGGTGGAAAACTCAACGCGCGATTGGGCATTGAAGGTCAGGCGTGCGGCAAGCCCCTCACGCTTCA
>DATJXU010000063.1:0-9548 GCA_035499915.1 Acidocella sp. | reverse complement strand
CATCGGCGCGCTGGCTTATGTCGCGCCGGGTGTGGTGATCGGCAAGAATTGCCGCATCCACGCGCAGGTAACGCTGAGCCACGCCATTCTGGGCGATCGGGTGGTGATCTATCCTGGCGCGCGTATTGGCCAGGATGGGTTCGGCTTTGCCATCTCCAAAACCGGCTTCTACCCCGTGCCGCAGCTCGGCCGCGTGCTGATCGGCGATGGCGCCGAGATTGGCACGAACACGACGATTGACCGCGGCTCCGCGCAGGACACGATCATCGGCCCAGGCGTGCATATCGATAACCTCGTGCAGATTGGGCACAACGTGACGATCGGGCCGCACTCCGTGGTGGTGGCGCAGGCCGGCGTTTCCGGTTCCACCCATATCGGACAGGGCGTGATGATCGCGGCGCAGGCCGGACTCACCGGGCACCTGACCATCGGCGATAAGGCGCGCATCGGCGCGCAATCGGGTGTAATGCAGGATGTGCCGGCGGGTGAGGAGGTTCTGGGCTCCCCCGCGCAGAACAACAAGAGCTTCTTTCGCGAGGTGATCACCTTGCGGAAACTCGCCCAATCAGGGCGCAAAGGGCAGACATCAGGGACTTAAGTGATGAGTGACGCGACGGATCAAAACCTTCCGCCCGTGGATGTGGCGATGATCGACATCAAGCAGATTTTGTCGATGATCCCGCACCGCTACCCGTTCCTGCTGGTCGACCGGCTGGTCGATATCCGCAAGGACCATTCCGCAACCGGCATCAAGAATGTCTCGGTGAACGAGCCCTTTTTCCAGGGCCATTTCCCCGGCCATCCGGTGATGCCTGGGGTGCTGATCATCGAGAGCATGGCCCAGACGGCGGCCGGCTTCGTGATCTCCACGCTGGGGCCGGAAGCGGGTATGCCCATCGTGTATTTCATGTCCATCGACGGGGCGAAGTTCCGCAAGCCGGTCACGCCGGGGGACCAGCTCCGTCTGACCGTGACCAAGGAGAAGCGCCGCGGCCAGATCTGGCGCTTCGGCTGCGTGGCCAAGGTGGATGGTGTGGTGGTGGCGGAGGCGACGATCACCGCCATGATCATGGATGAGGTGAAGCCGGTTTAACCGGCTGGCCCGTGCTGCGCCGCGACATACGCGGTAACCGAATGTGATTGGCCCAGGCCTGCTGCCCCGCGTACAGCGCAGGGTAGCAAGGCTGAAGCGGACAAAAGATGCTGGATACGGTAAAGAGCATGATCCACCCCACTGCTGTCATCGAGGATGGCGCGACCATCGCTTCAGGCGTGAAGATCGGCCCCTTTTGCACGGTGGGCCGGGATGTTGTGCTTGAGGACGGGGTGGAGCTGGTTTCGCATGTCGCCATTTCTGGCCGCACGCGGCTGGGGGCAGGGGTGAAACTGTTCCCCTTCTGCACGGTGGGGCTGGAGCCGCAGGACCTGAAATACAAAGGCGAGGAGACCGAGACCATCATCGGCCCGCGCACGCAGATCCGCGAGCATGCCTCCATCCATCGCGGTACCGTCACCGGCACCGGCGTTACCAGGATCGGCGCGGATTGCCTGCTGATGGCCACCGTTCATGTGGCGCATGACTGCGTGCTGGGCGATGGCGTGATCATCTCCAACAATGTCGCCCTGGGCGGGCATGTGGAGATTGGCGAACGCGCCGTGATTGGCGGCAATGCCGCGCTGCTGCAATTCACCCGGGTGGGCACCGGCGCCATGGTCGGCGGGCTCACCGGCGTCACCCGCGATGTCATCCCCTATGCCCGCGTGTTCGGCACCCGCGCCGAGCTGCTGGGCCTCAACCTGATCGGGCTGAAGCGCCGTGGCGTGGAGAAGGCCGAGCTGGCCGAGATCAACGCGGCGTATAAGTTCCTGTTCTCCGGCCCCGGCGTGTTCGCCGAGCGCGTGGCGCAGGCGGCCGGAACGTACAAGGACAATGCCTATGTACGAGAGATCCTGGCTTTCATCGCCACACCCTCCAAGCATGGCGTCCTGACCAATGTCGCGGGCGAGGGCGAGTAGGGCGCGCGGCGATTGACGCCGCCGGGGCAATATTCGATTGCTCATTCAGGCAAAATCAGAGTGTTTCATATGAATCCAGGCGCATGAAGAGCACGCTCGGCATCATCGCCGGTGGCGGCCCATTGCCCGGCCAGGTGGCCGCGTCCGCCCAGGCGGCGGGGCGGCATGTGTTCATCGCCGGGCTGGAAGGCTACGCCGCGCCGGAGGTGCTGCTCGCCTTTCCGCATAAATTCTACCGGCTTGGCGCCATTGGCGCGATGATCAAGGCCTTCCGCGAGCGCGGCTGCACGGATCTGGTGATGATCGGCCCGGTCAAGCGCCCGTCTTTCCTGTCCCTGCGTCCGGACGCGGAGGGGGCGAAGTTGCTGGCGCGTATCGGCAAGGCGGCCTTTTTGGGCGATGACGGGCTGCTCGCGGCCATCGTCCGGGTGTTGTCTGAGGAAGGGTTCCGGGTGCTGGGGGCGCATGAGATCATGACCGATGCGCTGGCGCCGGAAGGGCTGCTGACCAGCACCACGCCGGACGCCCAGGCCATGGCCGACATCATGCGCGGGGTGGAGGTGCTGAAGGTGATCGGCGCCGCCGATATCGGCCAGGCCTGCGTGGTGCAGCAGGGGCTCGTGCTGGCGGTGGAGACTGTTGAGGGCACGGATGCCATGCTCTCGCGCATCCCGGCGGTCACCCGCCCCGGCCCGGCGGGGGTGCTTGTGAAGATGGCCAAGCCGCAGCAGGAGCGCCGGGCAGACCTGCCGACAGTGGGGCCAGATACGGTGAGGCATGCGTTCAACGCAGGGCTCAGGGGCGTGGCATTCGAGGCCGGCGGTACTATTTTGGCGAACAGGGTGCAGTTGATTGAAATTGCCGACAAGGCGGGTGTTTTTTTGATCGGCATTCGTACCTAAATGAATTAGATAAGCAAGAGAGGCCAAAGAATGACCGAGTTCTCATATCTTCACACGATGCTGCGGGTTGGTGATCTGGAGCGGAGTGTGGGCTTCTACACTGGCCTGCTCGGCATGAAGGAGCTGCGCCGCACCGAGGTGCCCGAGGGCAAATACACGCTGGTCTTTGTGGGCTATGGCGATGAGGCGAGCAACACGGTGCTGGAACTCACCTATAACTGGGGTGTCGACAAGTATGAGCCGGGGACGGCGTTCGGCCATCTTGCCCTTGGCGTGCCGGATATCTACGCGACCTGTGAGCGCCTGCGCGCGGCAGGGGCGAAAATCTCCCGCGAGCCTGGCCCGGTGAAATTCGGGACCACGGTGATTGCCTTCATCGAGGACCCGGACGGCTATAAGATCGAACTGATTGAGCGGAAGCCGCGCTGACATGGGGGCGCTGGCAACGCTGCTGAGCCGGTGCTTTACCCTGGCTGACAGGCTTTTGCCTGACTCGGCCTTTTCGGTACCCGATGCAAAGGCGCTGATCCGCGATGCCGGTGTCTCTCCCTTGCCTGACGCGGTGGAGGGGCTGGAAAAATTGCTGGCCTCCGTCCGCGCGGAATCGGAGCTCAGCCTGTTCGGGCGGGTGTCCCTGCGGTGGGATTTCATCCGCCTGCTGCGCAACGCGCAGCTCATTGAGGACGCCCACGCCGCCAACCCGGCTTTGTCCGCCGCGCCGGTGGTCGCGCCGCTGTTCATTCTGGGCCTGCCGCGCTCGGGTACCAGCTTCCTGCACACGCTGATGGCGGAGGACCCGGGCAGCCAGGTGCCGCGCAACTGGCAGACGATCTACCCCGCGCCGCGCCCGCCGGGCTTCAAGCCGGAGGGGGATCAGCGAGTCGCGCGGGTGGATAAGCAGCTCGACCTGTTCAACGGCCTGGCCCCTGGCTTTCGTGAGCTGCACCCGATCTATGCCGACAGCCCGCAGGAATGCAGCGAGATCACCTCGCATGTCTTCCAGAGCCTGCGCTTTGATTCGACCCATCGCGTGCCCGCCTATTTCCAGTGGCTGGAAGCGCGCGGGCATGATGAGGCTTTTCATTTCCATAAAAAATTCCTGCAATTTCTGCAAAACGGCACAGCGTCCCGCTGGGTTCTGAAATGCCCGGACCATACCTTCACGCTGGATGCCATCTTGCGTGTCTACCCGGATGCGCGCTTCGTCATCCTGCATCGTGACCCCATCGCGGTGCTGGGCTCTGTCGCGCATCTCACGCAGGTGCTGCGCGGGCCTTTTCTGCGCGGGATTGATGCCGGGGAGATCGGCGCGCAGGTTGCGGCGCGCTGGACGCAGGGGGCCAATCTGCTGCTGCAATTCGACCAGCGCGCCGATGTGCCCGCCTCTCGCAAGCTGCATATGCAGTACGAGGAGTTCACCGCGGCCCCCCTGGCGGCGATGGCGCGGATCTACGCGCATTTCGGTGAGGAGCTGACGCAGCCCGCCTTGCAGGCGATGGACCGCCGGATTCAGGCCAAGCCCCGCGGTGGCTATGGGCGGCATGCGCCCTACCGGCTGGAGGCGTTCAAGCTCAGCGTCCCGGCGCTGCAAGCCGCCTTCCTGCCTTATGTCCGGCAATATTGCCAAGCAGCTCGGTGATTGTGTCCAGCAGAATCGGCGCCGTCACCCCCAGGCAGTAATTCTGCTCCACCCGCCGCCGGGCTGTGGCACCCAGCCGGGCGGCAAGTGTTGGCTCTTGGCGCAAGGTTCGCAGATGGGTCACCCAGTCCTGCGCGGTATGGGCGAGGAAGCCGGTTTCGGCTTGTTTGATGATGCGGTTATTGGCGCCGATTCCGCTTGCCACGGCGGGCCGCGCCATCGCCATGTACTGGATCAGCTTGTAGCCTGATTTGCCATTGGCCCATTCCGTATCCGGCAGGGGCATGATGCCCGCATGGCAACGCCCGATCAGCGCGGCTTCGCTCTCCTGCGTCCAGGGCAGGCTTTCAACCTCAACGCCGGGAAGGGTGAAGCCGGGCGCGCCAATCACCAATAATTTCAGCGGCGCCTCTTGGCTGAGGGCGCGCAAAGGCTCGGCGATGGTGTGGAGATAGGCGGCGGTCAATGGCGTGCCGATCCAACCGATGGTGAAGGGGCCCGTGGGCGTCGGCACGGGCTGGTAACGCGCCAGGTCGATGACCGTGGGCAGAAGCAAAATTTTGCGCGCTCCCTCCGACAAGGCCCAGTGATAGAGCGTATCGTTGGCGACAATGGTCAGCGCCGCGCGGCGCAGCAGGTGGCTGAACTTATTGCGCAGCAGCAGCCTGGCCAGCGGCGAGGAGGATTCAGCATAGCGCAGCGCCCAGGCATCGTCGAAATCCAGTATATAGGGTGTGTTCCTGAGCAGGCCGCGCTCCAGCCAATAGGGCAGCCAGGGCAGCAGCTCCTTTTCGATCCAGAGCAGGTCATGCCGCCTGATATCGCCGCCGATCGCCAGGGCCCTGCGATAGGCGGCGAGCGCCGCGCCGGCGCGCGGGCGGCCGTCATAAAGCGCGGCGAGGTAATCATCCTCCAGGAAGGGGCGCAGCGCCACTTCCAGCCCGGCCTGGCGCAGAAAGGGCGCATATTGCGCCAAGCGCAGGCGCGAGGAGGCACCGAGGGCACCATAGCGCATGGCACAGAGCAGGCGGCCGGAAGCAGGCATAGAAGTTGCCGGCAAGGCGGCTGGCTCAGCATGGCGCGCAGGCAGCAGAAATGGTGCGGACATGGAATTATTATAGTTAAAGATCTGTTAGAATAAAACTAAAAGTTGGTAAAAGAATTATGGACACGATCATGTGCAAAGCGCCGCGGGCGGTGGATGTGTCAGGAGATGCCGTGATGTCGGATCGATTGTCCCTTGGTCATAGATTATGGCGTTTGTTGCCAGCCAATGCGCGCCGGGCCGGGTTGAACGTCATGGCTTCAGCCCTTGCCCCATCCCCGGATTTGGTGCCCCCGGCTTATGCACGCGGTTTGGCCGTGGCGGGGGAGGTGGGGAGCGCCACCGGGCTGGGAGAGGCGGCGCGCAGCCTCGCGGCGGGCGCGCGGGCGTTGGGGGTTGGCGGCCAGACGGTGACCATGGGCGTGGGCAAGGCGCCGCAAGGCGCCATACCCAAGGAGGCCGCGCTGCTGCTGGCGGTTAACGCGCCCAGCCTGCCCCTGATGCTGGCGCGGGCGGAGCGCGATCTGCTGCGCGGCCGGCGGATCATCGGTGCCTGGGCCTGGGAACTACCCATCGTGCCGCAAAGCTGGGCGGTGGGCAGGCGCTATGTGCATGAGATCTGGGCGCCATCCCCTTTCGTGGCGCAGGCATTGGAGCTGCTTTTGCCGGGGCGTGTGCGCATGGTGCCCTATCCGCTGGCACTGTGCGGCCTGCCGCAAGTGGAGGCGGATGCCAGACTTGATTTGCCTGAGCCGGCGGTGGTGACGCTGATGGTGTTCTCCCTGGGCTCCAGCTTCGCCCGCAAGAATCCCTTGGCGGGAATCGAGGCCTTCCGCCGGGCCTTCGGCAACCGGCCGGACCGGATTCTGGTGGTAAAACTGTCCGGCGCGCAGGCTTTTCCGCGTGAGGCCGCGCGACTCGCGGCAGAGGCAGGGCCGAATATCCGGATCATCAGCGGCGCCTGGCCCAGGGCGCGGATGGCGGCATTGATGGCGCGGGCGGATATTCTGCTCAGCCTGCACCGCGCGGAGGGGTTTGGCCTGGTGCTGGCCGAGGCGATGCTGCGGGGCAAGCCGGTGGTGGCCACCGGCTGGTCCGGCAATCTGGGGTTCATGGACGAGACGAGTGCGGCGCTCATCGGCTGCCGGCTGGTGCCGGTGGAGGATGCAAGCGGCATCTACGCGAAGTTGCCAGGCGCGCTCTGGGCTGAGCCGGATGTCTGCCATGCGGCGGAGTGGCTGCGGCGCCTGGGCGATGATGCAGTTTTGAGGGCGGGACTCGGCGGCAAGGCGCGCGATCATGCGCTTGCCAAGCTGAACGGCGAGGCGATGCGGGTGGCTCTGCAAGCCAATGGCGTGCAGCCGCTCATGGGTGGACGCGGAGACGTTCGAGGTGTTTGTTGACGGGGAGCTGGCTTCTGGCGAGCCGCTAACCGACTTTCCTTTGGACGGAGACATATGTTGCGATGAGTGCTGCGCGAATCGGTATCGGAGGGCCAGTTGGCTCGGGCAAAACGGCGCTGATCGAGGCGCTGATCCCGGTGCTGCAGCGCCGTGGCATCAATTTCGCCGTTATCACCAATGATCTTGTTACGGCCGAGGATGCGGAGCGGCTGCGCCGGTCGGGCTTGATTGACCCCGCGCGTGTCGGCGCGGTGGAGGCTGGCGCTTGCCCGCACACGGTTATCCGTGAGGACCCCACGCTGAACATGCTGGCGGGCGACCGCATGGAGGCCGCGATTCCGGGGCTGGAACTGATCATCTACGAGTCCGGGGGGGATAATCTTGCCTCTACCTTTTCGCTCGATCTCGTGGATTGGTGGATTTTTGTCATCGACGTGGCGGGGGGGGATGACATTCCCCGCAAGCGTGGCCCCGGCGTGCTGCGCTGCGATCTGCTGGTGATCAACAAGACCGATCTGGCGCCCCATGTGGGCGTTAATCTTGAAGCGATGCTGGCGGAGGCCCGAAATGTACGTGCGGGCAAGCCGCTGATCGCCACCAATGCCCGTAGCGGCGAAGGGGTGGAGGAGCTGGCGGAGGCGATCTCCCAGGCGGTGCTGTTCACGCAACCCGCCTGAGCAGGCGCCGCGCTTGCGCCGGCCGATATGCCGTCTATCCGTTCCGTCTCACCCGGTTCTTTTGTCTGGGCCGGGACGGGACGGACCTTGCCGCGCTCTATCTGGCTCCTCCTCCGGCAGCGTGGGAGTCTATATGCCCGGCCCGCTTAGTCTCTTCGCCAACGCGAATATCCGCTCCGTCCTGCGCGTGGCGCAGGCTGATGTCAGCCCGCGCCGCGGCGCAAATAAGCCGCGGCTTCTTAAAACCGATGAAATTTTCTGAGGAAAACCTGGCTCCCGAAGTAGGACTCGAACCTACGACCGAGCGATTAACAGTCGCTTGCTCTACCAGCTGAGCTATTCGGGACCGGTGGGCGGCTCTATAACCAAACCAGAAAGGGCTGGCAAGTGGACACTTGGATCAAATCAGGGGGGCAGGCCAAACATATGAAATGCCCCGCCAGCCCTAGAATCTCGTGAAAAAAACGGATGGCGGCAAGGCATGGGCGGCTGAAATCCGTGCCCAAATGTAGAATTTTAAGAAAATTTTCCTGCAAAGGCCGGTATATATGTTCAGAAAAATATTAGAGGGGGCTGTGCCGTTCATATAAGCGCATGGTTGGGGACCTGGTGGTGCGCCTTATAGGCGTGGGGGGCTGCAAACGTCCGCCGCGCCCGGCCAACCGGCCAGGGCTCTAAAATTGAGCCGGCTTCAGGGGGGCAAATTCAGGCAGGAGACCGCGAAAGGCCAGGAAAGCTGATGATCGGGTCTCATCTTGGCAGATGAGGGAGGCCTCGCTATAGGAGAGCCATCCGCGGGCGTGGTGGAACTGGTAGACGCGCTGGACTCAAAATCCAGTTCTGGCAACAGAGTGTCGGTTCGATTCCGACCGCCCGCACCAGCTTTTGAATGTCGTAAGTCTGGCCTGCAGCCTGTTTCCTGGACAGTGAGTTACGCTGGCACGGCTTGTTGATTACCGCTGAGACTTGATCCGGACATTCCACCGAGAATCGCGCCCCCTTATTGGTTATGATTGGGGCTTCGTGACGGAAGGGGCAGGGTGGATTTTTCTCCTGTCATTTTTTGAATTTTTGTTCAGCGGTGTTTTGAACCTGAAGCTGTCGTTGCTGGTCTCCAGGATATGGCAATGGTGGGGGCAGGGGATCGAGGAGAGCGGTGACTATCTTGGCGTCTCCAAAGACGGCGGAGTTTTCGCTGAGGCTCAGTTTGGTGCTGCTCGATGCTGGCCGGCTCGTAGAGCTCGCTCAGCAGGTGTAACAGCAAGGCACCGCCGCCGAGGTATTGAACGGCAGGTGGCCGAGCGCGGGGCGATATAGGACTTGCCTGTGCCTGGGCCGCTCGAAGAGATGCGCTTGGTGTGGTCCACGAACCCACCGAACGGTCGCCCTATTGGCTTGAGGCTCTCGACCTCTTCGGCCAAACCATGGCGCCTTTGAGCGATACTCCCAACGTTGGCTTGCCAGCATTGGCAGCTTGATCACGCAGCCAATGCTGCTCACGATGCCGCTCCTACACCACGCGGCGGGACGCGATCCAAAAAATCAGCCTCGCCTGGCTGTTACAGTTGCGGGAGCGCAAGCCGCGGCAGCGTGCGGCGGTCGCTCTGGCCAACATGGTGGCCAGGATTATCTAGGTCAGCGGTCATGTCGACGCGTCAAAGGCCGGATACATGAGCGCGTTCGAACCCATGATAAATTCTGCTGAAACGGCTGAGCCCAAGGAGGCGCCCACGCATCGATTTTTTTTGGCAAAAAGTTGATGAGGGTGCGTTGACAGTCGAGGTCAGTCGGAGCTAGAAGCCCCTCCACCGACGGGCTTTGCGGACTTGATCTTCACCGCTCCGGAGGGTAGACTAGACGGCCTTG
>DATJXU010000062.1:0-2415 GCA_035499915.1 Acidocella sp. | reverse complement strand
CTAGGGGCGATATGGCAAGCAAGGATGCAGCCCCGCAGAGGGGCATCAAAACACGGATCATCTTGGTCGCCGTGCTCGGCGCACTGGCGCTGCTGGATATTGGCCTGCTGATAATGCTGCGCCATGGCGGGCAGAATCAGGCGCCATCCGCACCGGCTCCGGCCCCGGCGCCCGCCCCGGCGGTGAGCACAATTGCCCCGCCGCAATTCGATATCGTGCGCGTGGACCCGCAGGGCAACACCGTGATCGCCGGGCGTGCCGCCCCTGGCGCCGTGGTGACGGTAAAGGACAACAACACCGTGATTGGCACGGTGACGGCCGATGCCCACGGGGCCTTTGTGCTTGTGCCGCAGACGCCGCTCGCCCCCGGAACACATGATATCACCCTCTCCGAGGTGCCGCAGGGCGCTGCCGAGGTGGCGGGCAACCAGAACGCCGTGGTGAACGTGCCGGGCAATGGCGGGCAGGTGCTTACCGTGCTCTCCGGCCCGAATGGCAGCACCGTGCTCACCGGCCAGGGGCCGCAGGCCGGGCAGCTCGGCCTTGGCGCGGTGGATTACGATACCAATGGCCATGCCATCTTCTCCGGCACCGCCCCGGCGGGCGCCACGGTGGATCTGCGCCTGGGCAATACGGAGATCGGCCAGACGAAGGCCGACGCGCAGGGGCGGTGGCATATCGCCGCGCCCGTGCCGGCCAGCCCGGGCATGCTGAGCCTTGGCGCCACCACCGCCACGGGGCAGGTGCTGCCGCCCGTGACCGCGCCCTTCGCGCCCGAGACGCTGGCCGCCGCCCTGGCCGATGGGCATGTGCTCATCGCCCCCGGCGATTGCCTGTGGCTGATCGCCCGGCACATCTATGGCCATGGCACCATGTACACCTTGATCTACTCGGCCAATGCCGGGCAGATCCATGACCCGAACCTGATTTTCCCGGGCCAGAACTTTGTTCTGCCCAAACCCAAGAGCTGAGCAATGGATATTATTGAAAGCGTGCAGTCGGTCCTGAGCCCGCCGCACAAGGCCGGTTACCCGTTCATTCTCGGCGGCATCGCCGCGGCGCTGCTGGGGCTGCTGTTCTGGCACCCGCTGGCCTGGGCGGGGGTGCTGTTCGCCCTGTTCTGCCTGTATTTCTTCCGCGACCCCGAGCGCGTGCTGCCGCCCCGGGCCAACGTGTTTGTCGCCCCGGCGGACGGACGGGTGGTGAGCATCGAGGAGGCCGTGCCGCCCGCCGAGCTCGGCCTGGGCGATGCCAAGCTCATGCGCGTGGCCACCTTCCTCTCGGTGCTGGACGTGCATGTGAACCGTTCGCCCATCTCCGCCACGGTGGAGAAGATCGCCTATCACCCGGGGCTGTTCCTGAACGCCGCCGCGGACAAGGCGAGCGACGATAACGAGCGCAACGCGCTGCTGCTGCGCCTGCCGAACGGCCAGCAGGCGGTGGTCGTGCAGATCGCCGGGCTGATCGCGCGGCGTATCCTGTGCGAGGTGCATGAGGGCCAGAGCCTCACGGCCGGCCAGCGCTTCGGCATCATCCGCTTCGGCAGCCGTACCGACCTGTACCTGCCCGAAGGTAGCAAGGTGCTGGTGTCGGTCGGCCAGCGCATGATCGGCGGCGAGACGGTGATCGCCGAACTGCCCGCCGCGCCATGATCCCGCCGCGCCGCCGCCGCCGGCTGCCCCGCCGGCAGCGTTTCTCGGGCCTGAGCTTCAACCGCATGCTGCCCAACCTGATGACGCTGCTCGGGCTGTGCATCGGGCTCTCGGCCATCCGGCTTGGCATGGATGCCCGGTACGGCGCGGCCGTGATCGCCATTGCCGTGTCGATGGTGATCGATGGGCTGGATGGGCGGCTGGCGCGCATGCTGAAGGCGACCTCGCGTTTGGGCGCAGAGCTGGACAGCCTGTCGGACTTCCTCTGCTTCGGCGTGGCCCCGGCGCTGCTGCTGTATATGTGGTCGCTGCAATCGCTGGGGGCGATCGGCTTCCTGCCGCCGCTGATGTTCGCCTCGTCCATGGCGTTGCGCCTGGCGCGCTTCAACGCCGCGCTGGATACCGCTCCGAAAGCGGCCTTCGCCTATAATTTCTTCACCGGGGTGCCGGCCCCGGCGGGTGCCGCGCTGGCCTTGTTTCCGCTCTTCCTGGGATTGGAGGCGGATCAGCTCGGCATGGGGTGGCTGCACGAACTGGCGGCGTTTCCGCTGTTCACCGGGGCGGTGCTGGTGGTGGTGGGGGGGTTGAGCGTCTCCACCCTGCCGGTGTGGAGCTTCAAGAACTTCAAGATTCCCACGGCGGGGCTGCTGCCGCTGCTGTTCGGCGTGGTGGTGCTGGCGTCGCTGATCTTCGCCGACCCGTATCTGGCGGGCGCGCTGCTCGGGCTGGCCTATATGGTGATGCTGCCGTTCTCGCTGCGCAG
>DATJXU010000061.1:0-14295 GCA_035499915.1 Acidocella sp. | reverse complement strand
CGGGTTCTACCCCTGGGAGTTCGAGAAGGACGGCCGCGTGCTCAATGTCCGCGTCGAGGGCAGCCTGGCCTTCAACAACGCCCGGCTCATCCTGCAAGCCACCGAGGCGGGGTTCGGCATCGCTTTTCTCCCCGAGGACCATGTGCAGGAGGCCGTGGCCGCGGGACGTTTGGCCCGCGTACTCGCCGATTGGTGCCCGCCCTTTCCGGGCTTTCACCTCTACTATCCCAGCCGCCGCCAACCCACCCCGGCCTTCACGCTGCTGGTGGAGGCATTGCGCTACCGGGAGTGATAGCCAGACTGGACCGACGGGAGGAATATAGAGGGGCACTCTCTGCGCATACGTCAGCCGGGCTGGAGCGTGGGCTGGATTATCCGACTGCGGCGGTGCTGGAGGGGATCGCGGCGGCGCTGGGCGTGGAGATTGAGGCGCTGTTCGCCCGGCCCGAGCCCGGGCGGCGACGACGGGCGCGTTTTCCCAAGGGGAGGTCGGCAGCGACCTGCCCGTATGCGCTTGAATTTAAAGGAATTTTGTAGCGTCCGAAGAGATTCGAACTCCTGCCCCTCAGATTCGTAGTCTGGTGTTCTATCCGATGAGCAGCAAATCAAGGCGGTTGCGTGCCCCCGCAGGGGTATAGGGGAATAAGAAAATGGTAACGGCTGTCGGCTGCCAATGATCCCACTTCGCTACAACCTGGCTGTACGTTCACTCCTTTGCCGCCGCTGGGCTCGCGAGGGGGGCCATGATGGGTGGAAACCGGACAAAGGACGCTTTCGTCCTCAAAAGCCGGTTGGCGCCCATCCGCCGACGGCTCGCCACCACCATGTCCTTGTGCACATCAAGGCCAGCACAATTCGGATAAAGAACGTCCATGTCTTTCCCTCCTGGTGCGCCGCCGGCTCGGGACCCCCGTCCAAGGAACTCTAGAAAACGCGCTCCCGGGTAGAAGCCGACCCATGGCGCAATCAGGGGGGGCTCAGGGATCCCCGGTCCAACTCAGTGACGGGCTCACACGCACCAAGAAACAACCCGACCTCAATGCCGACGACGCCTCAACACCATACCACCAACACGCCCGCAGTTTCATTCACAGCGGGTCGGAAACGCCGGTGGCAAACTCAATAGAAATCAACGATATGGGCACAAAGCGCGCCGTCTAGTACTTCAGCCTATTCCCTAAGCAACCCGAATTACACTAGGTGTACATGACATAAACAGCATCTAATCTGCACATCTTATTTATTGATTTGATTTGATTATTTTTTCAAAAACCACATTGCTGTCCGGTCAAAAGCCTGACGGCCGGTAGATTGTGTGTCTTTCAACACAAAAATCCAGCCAACCATTTGGTTTAGCTGGAATTTCTGGTTGCGGGGGCCAGATTTGAACTGACGACCTTCAGGTTATGAGCCTGACATCAATTAAATTTTCTCAAATAAGTTCTTTGATATTTAGAAGTCATATGTCAGATGCCCTAATAAATGCACTACAAAATCCTTCTTTTCTTCGTTTTT
Organism: Acidocella sp.; assembly: GCA_035499915.1. Taxonomy (GTDB): domain Bacteria; phylum Pseudomonadota; class Alphaproteobacteria; order Acetobacterales; family Acetobacteraceae; genus Acidocella. The sequence goes on along the minus strand of DATJXU010000061.1, from coordinate 12,780 downwards.
CACCCCAAAGTGCCCTAATTGCTCTGCCTCCACACAAAATACCGCTTGAGCGATACAGCAAGGCAGCGGGATCGACGAACCTGGGCCCTCGAACATTCACAGTGATGGGGTGGACCGCCGCAGCGTATCGGCGACATGGGCGGACAGCACATGCCCGGCGAGGAGGTCTGGCTGGTCGGCGAGCACCGCACCAACGGCGAGCGCAAATATTATCTCGTCAATCTGCCTGCCGACACGCCGCTGAAGACACTCGCAGCCACCATCAAGGCCCGCTGGATCTGCGAGCAGGCGCATCAGCAGCTGAAGGAAGAGCTTGGCCTCGATCATTTCGAAGGGCGGTCATGGACGGGGCTGCACCGACACGCCTTGATGACAATGATCGCTTACGCGTTCCTCCAAGCCCGCAGGCTAACCCAGGCCAAAGGGGAAAAAAAGAATCGCCGGGCCGCCGCCACAACCAAGTCTGCCGACGGTACGACAAAAAATCATCAGGCATCTCACCGTGATCGGGCCAACGCGATGTCCTCACTGCCGCAAATCATTCTATAATCCGCCAAAGTAGTGCTAAGGGGAGCAGACCACTAGCCGCTGTTGCGTAACGCCGAGGCGATGCCGTTGATGGAAATATGCACACCGCGCCGCACGCGATCACTCACGTCCTCTTCGCCTCCCCGGGCAACCTGGTCGCGATAGCGGCGCAACATTTCAACCTGTACGTGGTTAAGCGGGTCGAGATAGGGAAAGCGATTGGTAACTGAACGGCGCATGACCGGATTCCGCTCGAGCAGGGCCTGCTGGCCGGTGATGGACAGGAGGTGGGCGCGTGTGCGCTCATACTCCGCCTTGATGCGAGGGAAGATGCGCTCTCGCAACGACTCGTCCTCGACCAGCCCGGCATAACGCTCGGCAATCCCCATGTCCGCCTTGGCCAGCACCATGTCCATGTTAAGGAGCAAAGTGGAGAACACCGGCCATTCCTGGAACATGGATTGCAGCAGCCGGAGCCCGCCGGAGCCGCGTTTGGCGATGACAGACTCAACGGCCGAGCCGAAGCCGTACCAGCCAGGCAGCATGACCCGGCATTGTGCCCAGGAAAATACCCAGGGAATCGCACGAAGATCTTCGATGGACCGGCCCTTGGCGCGCGACGCCGGACGGCTACCCAGATTGAGGCTGGCGATTTCTGTGATCACGGTGGACTGCCAGAAATAATCTTCAAACCCTGGCGTCTCGTAAACAAGGTTGCGATAGGCCGCGTAGGCGGCGTGCGATAATTCGCCCAGAATTTCTGGAAAGCTTGGCGCCAGCGGCTCGGAGATCGCCGGTTCGGCGGTTGCAACCAGCGTCGCGGAGACCAGGACCTCCAGATTTCGCTTGCCAACTTCGGGATTACCGTATTTGGCGGCGATCACCTCGCCCTGCTCGGTGAGGCGGATCTGCCCCTGCACGGCGCCTTTGGGTTGCGCAAGAATCGCCTGGAAGCTGGGGCCGCCGCCGCGTCCGACCGAGCCGCCACGGCCATGAAACAGGCGAAGCCGCACGCCATGACGGGCGAACACGTCCACCAGGCCGACCTCCGCGCGGTAGAGTTCCCAGCCGGAGGTCAGGAAGCCGCCATCCTTGTTGCTGTCCGAATAGCCGAGCATGACCTCCTGCGTCTCACCGCGGCTGGCCAGCAGGCTGCGGTAGAATGGAAGCGAGAACAGCCTGTCCATGATGCTTGCAGCGGCGCGCAGATCCTCGATCGTTTCAAACAAAGGCACGATATTCACGGCGAGCTGCCGCTTGCCGGGGTGCAGCAGCCCTGCTTCCTTCAGCAGCACAGCGAGTTCCAGCATATCGGAAACGCCGTCGGTCTTGGAGATGATGGCCGTGCGAATTGCGCGACTGCCGTAGCGGAGGTGGGCCGTGCGCGCGGCATCAAAAATGGCCAGCTCTTTCATGGTCTCGGCGCTGTAATCTACGTGCCGGGAGACCAGCGGGCGGCTCGTGGCCAGCTCCGCGAGCAGGAGGGTAATGCGCGCTTCCTCGCCAAGCTGAAGATAATTAGTTCCAGGGTTGGCCACTTCCAGCAACTCGCCGACCGTGCGTTCATGCACGGCGGAATTCTGCCGCAGATCTATTGGCGCCAGCGTCCAGCCGAAAACACGCGCGGCGCGCACGAGGACGCCAAGCCGCCCGTGCGTGAGCAGGGCGGAGCCGTGGACGCGCAGGGACTGTGCAATGATCGCAAGATCAGTCGCAAATGCCTCCGGTGTTGCATAGGGCGGGGTGGCGGTATCGTAGCCGGACGGCACTGGCCCGGCGGGCGGCCGGCCGAAAAGGGCCACATGGGTCCCTATAAGCCGCGCCTGGACCGTTGCAAGCGCCCGCCGGTAGGGTTCATCGGCCTGATGCTCCGGGTGTCCCGAGGATTGCTCGGCGAGCGATTGCAGTTCTATCGTTGTGCCGGCGTGCAAAGATGCGAGCGTAAGTTCACGGCGAAGCTTGCGCACTTCGCCCAAGTAAAAGCCGAAAGCCCGTTCAGCCTGCCGGACCATCGCTTCGGTCAGCACCGTGGCGTCCACAAACGGATTCCCATCGCGGTCGCCGCCGATCCAGCTGCCGATCTCCAAAAAAGTCGGCAACCCGCCGGCAACTTCGCCAATCTCCTGTTCAACTGCCGCATACAGCTTCGGGACTTCGGCGAAGAAGGTGGCATCGAAAAAAGCCAGGGCGTTCTCAACCTCATCCAGCACGGAGAGCTTGGTCAGGCGCAGTATGCGCGTCTGCCACAAGGTAAGGACAAGGCTGCGCAGCTCGACGTCGATCTCATCGCGCTCCTCCTTGGTTTCGGCCAGGCGGTCGCGCCGGTTGAGGAGTACGGCGATGGCATCGAGGCTGTCCAAGATGCTCCGGCGCTGCACCTCGGTGGGGTGCGCGGTGAGAACGGGGGCAATATAGGCATTGAAGAAGAAGTTCCGGAGCGCCGCCGTGCCGAAGCCGTCGGCACGGGCGCGGGCGATTCCGGCGGCCAGGCTGCCTTCGCGCGGCGGTGAACCGGCGACCAGATGCGCCCGCCAGCGCCGCGTATGATGATGGTCTTCGGAAATATTGGCGAGCACCGAAAAATAGCCAAAAGCACGTGTAATGTTGTTAATTTGGCCCTCTGACAGCCCTTTCAGGATTGTTTCCAGCTCCGCCTGGGCGCTCTGGTCCTGGTCCCGGTGGAAGCGCACAGCCAGTTGGCGAATGGATTCGATCAGGTTGTAGGTCTCGTCTCCATCCAGCATGCGGATTGTATCGCCTAGAATGCGCCCCAAAAGGCGGATATCTTCGCGAAGGGCCTCGTCCATGGTTTCAAACTGGCGCTTCTGAGTCTGCGGAATGTCCATGCGGCAATCAAACCATGCCATTACGTCCAACGGAACTGTTTTCTCATATGCAGTACGCGAAACCCGTCGGCTCCTGGAGCCCATCGGCAACTTGCCGCCGGCATAAGCCGAGGAACTGTACTACGTCATGATGCAAGCATAGGCTGCAGCAATGTAGGGTCTCGTGAGACATCCTATTTCTTGAGTTTTATGAGGAAAGGGATGCTCTATGACGGACGAGGAGCGGGAGCTTCACCGTAAGCTCCAGGTTCTACGGCATGCCGAACAATCGGGGCATGTATCCAAGACGTGTCGCTATTTTGGCATTTGCCGGGCGAGTTTTTTATCGCTGGCGCGCCGCGTATCTCCGGGATGTAGACGCGGGATCACGCCCACCCTTGCCATGGCCGAGGCGGCATTGGTCAAAGGCGGGCGAGAGGTGGCCTTCCTGCATTACGCCCGTAACGGCGACGTCCACGCTTTTGCGCAGACGTTGGAGGACTGGGCCGCACACTACCCGCAGTTCCAAAGCTTCATCGTGTATGAGCAAGGCGATCTGGGCGAAGACAGCAAGGCAGATGCGCTGGGGCGCCCAGCCATCGATCACCTGGAGCGCTGGGTGCCAGCCAGCCGCGCCTGCGATGCGTATTTCCTCGGGCCGAAACCATTCATGGCCTTCATCAAGCGCGGCCTTGCAGCACTCGGTCTGGCCAGCAGCCGGATGCATTATGAGTTCTTCGGCCCGGCAGAGGCTCTGGACTGAGCCGCATCATGCGCCATGCCGCCGCAATCGCGGCGGTATGGCCTTCTGACCATGGCGGGCTGTACTATGGGGCATGAAGAGACACAAAGAGACCGCTGGCAAGCTAACGGATGAGGATTACCGAACCCTTGCGGCGCTTCACGCATTTCAGTGAGAATGCACACGGCTCTTTGGCGAGCAGTCCGCTCATGGGCCACTTTCCCCCCTCATACCGCCGGAAGGAAACGCTAACCAGAGGACGTCAGGCAACTCTAATAGACCTGAATTGCTCTTGGTATACACTACTGAAGTAGACTGCTCTCCGACGTCATAAGATGCTATTTTTATTGTCTAATTTTGCAAATCAACCAAAGTTTATCAGGTTTTTCACTTAATATACCACTGGTTATAGATCATTTTTAGCGGCAAGCTCTAAAATAATATCATGTATTTTAGCATATTATTTTTGGTTGCGGGGGCGCGCAATGACCGAGAATTAACGCCGTTGCGCACATTTTGTTGAAAAGCTTGAGCGTAATAATCATCCTGTAGTTCGCGCTGCCAACGGTCTGAAATCATCTGAGGATGGACACCGGCGATGGCGGAGATCCTGGTCGGCACATCAGGCTGGCAATACCGTCACTGGGTCGGCTCGGTCTACCCAGCGGGAACGCCGCCTGGCGAAATGCTCGGACGCTACGCACAGGAGTTCGCGACCGTTGAGGTGAACTCCACGTTCTACGGCCTGCCCAAGCACGAGACTGTCGCGGCTTGGCGGCAGGCGGTTCCTGCGGGATTTGTCTTCGCCGTCAAGGCCAGTGGCTACCTGACCCACCGCAAGAAGCTGCAAGGAGTGCAGCAGGCCACGATGCGGTTTCTCGATGCGCTGCGCCCCCTCGGGCCGGCGCTCGGTCCGATCCTGTTTCAGTTGCCGCCACGCTGGCGGGCAAATGCCGCGCGGCTGGACAGCTTTCTGGAAGGTCTTCCCGGCGGGTGCCGCGTTGCCTTCGAGTTCCGCGACCGTACCTGGTTCGTCCCGGAGATCGCCGATGTCCTCTCCCGTCACGGTGCGGCCTGCTGCTGGCACGATTTCGGTGGGCAGGCGTGGCCCATGCTGCGCACCACGGCTTTCGTCTATATCCGTCTGCACGGTCCGCAGGGGGCTTATTTGGGCCGCTACGATGAGGCGGCGATGGATCGCTGGGCCGAGCGCATCCGTGACGTGCAAAAGAAAGGTGCCGGGGTCTGGTGCTATTTTAACAACGATGCCGACGGCGCGGCGGTATACGATGCGCGAGCTTTGCGAGCCCAGCTTGGGACAGGACCATGGCAGTCCCGGGCAAATCGCCTGTGAAGGGGTGGACGCTCTCTTTTTAAGTGGTTTTTGACCACCACACTTTGACACATCGATGCCGTCTGGGGGGCATCCCCCCTTCACGCTCTTCAATTCTAACCAGCGGCGGCCTTCCGGAAATCAGTATTGTATTAGCAACGGGTTCTGCAACACGCGCGGCCCGCCATCTCGCCGGTGGCAAGTTCTATGATCTCGGCGGTAATTTCCTGCTGGCGTACGACCTGCTGCGTCAGCTCCAGCCCGCAGAGCCTGGCTTCGATCTGCCGGTGGGCAGCGGCCATCGTCTCCATCCTGGCCTCGTTCTCGGCGGCGAAGGCGTGCAGGGCGGCGCGGCATAGTTCGGCGTGGATGTAGTCGGCGGTCAGGTCCCGCAGCAACACCTCTGGGGCGAGGTTCAAGAGCGGCATGTTGGCATCGGCTGGGCGGGGAAAAGCGGCGGCGTCTAGCGGGAACAGAGCGGCACGCAGGACGTGCAGCCCCTGGCCCCCGTGCCATTGACCGTAAATGGCGTCCAGCCGCGCGACGCGGCCTTCGGCGATGGAGCCGTACAGCGCCTCCGCGATCCGCCTGGCCAGGCTAGGGATGCCGGCAGTCGCGGCGGGCATGGCGCTGGTCCACCGCGCCGTTATGCCGCCCTCCGTGGCGATGGTGGCGCCCCGGGTGCCGACCAGGAACAGCTCAGCGCCAGGCGGCACCGCGCTGAGCACATGCTTGCTGAAGGCACCGGCAAAACCCTGCTCGGCACAGAACACCACGGCGGCGCTGCGCTCCCCCCGGCGCCCAGTGGCTGGCGGCGCTATGGGCGCGGCGGCGAGGACACGCCCGATGCCCCGGGCGATGATGGCGGCGTAGCTGTCCACCGCCGTGAGCTGGGCGCGGGCCTGCTGCGCGCGGGCCCCGGCAATCCCGCGCATAGCGTTCACCACCGCGGCGAGCTCGCGGATGCCGGCGATGCGGGCATTGATGCTGGCCAGCCGTTCCGTCATGGCGCAAAGCTTTTAGCGCAGGCGGCAATGGCGGCACGCAGAGCTTCCCGCTGCGCCGTATTCAGCGTGCCGGTCTGCCTGATCATGCGCAGGGCCGGGGCGGCATCACGCTCCAGCGCTTCGAACAGGGCGGCGCGGAACTTGGGGATTTCGGCCAAAGTCAGCCCATCCAGCAGCCCGGACTGCACGGCGTGTATCAACGCCACCTCATCAGCCAAGCCCAGCGGGCTATGTGGGGGCTGGGTGAGAATGCCGCGGATGCGTGCGCCGCGCGTGAGCTGAGCACGCACATGCGCATCCCGCATGCCGCCAAAGCGCGTGAAGATCTCCAGCTCCAGAAACTGCGCGTAATCGAGGCGCAACGTCTCCGCCGCCTCGCGCAGGGCGCGTGCCTGTGTCTTGCCGCCGACGCGGCTGACGCTCAACCCCACATCCACCGCCGGTTTCTGGCCCTCGTGGAAGAGCCTCGCATCGAGCACGATCTGCCCATCGGTGATCGAGATGAGATTGGTCGGGATATAGGCGCTGAGATTGCCGGCATCCGTCTCCGCGATCGGCAAAGCGGTGAGCGAGCCGCCGCCTTGCGCGGCCGAGAGCTTGGCCGCGCGCTCCAGCAGGCGGGCATGGACATAGAAGATATCGCCAGGATACGCCTCCCGCCCCGGAGATTGCCTGGTGAGCAGCGCGATCTCGCGGTGCGTGGCGGCGTGCTTGGTGAGATCGTCGATAACGACGAGCGCGTGCTGGCCAATGTCGCGGAAATACTCCGCCATGGTGAACCCGGCGAACGGGGCGATCCATTGCATGCCGGGCGGTTCCGCCGCCCCGGCGGCGACGATGATGCAGCGCTCCGGCGCGCCCCTGGCCTGGATGGCCTCGACGGCGCGGCGGATATTGGAGGTCTTCTGGCCGACAGCGACATAGACACAGATGATGTCGCTGTCCCTCTGGCTGATGATCGTGTCCACGGCGACCGTCGTCTTGCCAGTAGCGCGGTCGCCGATGATCAGTTCGCGCTGGCCGCGCCCCAGGGCGAAGAATGTGTCGACGACAAGCAGCCCGGTCTGCACCGGCTGGGTGACCAGGTCGCGGTCGATGATCTCGGGGGCTGGGCGTTCGGCGGGCTCGAAGCGCTCGGGCGTGAACGGGGCCTTACCGTCCAGCGGGCGGCCGAGCGGGTCGACGATGCGCCCGAGCAGTTGCGGACCGACAGGAACGCGCACGACATCGCCAGTGCCGCGCACCGTATCGCCCGCCGCGATGCGCTCCGGCGCATCAAGCAGCACGCAGCCGGCGAGGTCGCGGTCCAGCGTCTGCACGAAGCCGAACATGCCCTTGTCGAAGCGCACCAGCTCGGAGAGGCGGAGATCCGGCAGGCCGGAGACGAGGGCGATGCCGTCCGCAACATCCTCGACGCGGCCGATTTGCTCGGTCTCCGGCGCGAGCAGCGTACCCGCGAGCCGGGCCCGCGCCTGTTGCAGCCAGGACTCAGGCGCCGCCACTGCCCAGCTCCCGCAGGATACGATCGAGATCGGCGCGCCAGCTATTGCGGACCAGGACATTCTGGCCGCGCAGCTCCAGCCCGGCAATGAGCGCCGGATCAGCCTGGAACACCAGACGCGGTGTACCGCCGAACGAAGCGGCGATGCGCTGAGCGCATTGCGCCTGCTCCTCCGGCGAGAGCGGCGTGGCGCTGATGACTTGCAGCGCTTCGCCATCCGCTAGGCGCCGGACCGGTTCCGGCAGAGCGGAAATATCCTCCACCAGCCAGCCGAGAAACGCCGCCCGCACCGCCGCGCCATTCAGCCGCCCCGCCAGCTTGCCAGCGATGTCCACGGCCAATTCGCTCGCGTGCTGGCGCCATGTGGCTTCGGCCTCCCGCCGTTCCGCCACAAGCCGGTTCCGCGCGGCTTCCTCCAGCGTCCGCGCGGCCTCGTTCGCCGCCGCTAGCCCTGCGGCGCGGTGTTGCTCGGCATCAGCCTGCGCTGCAGCGAGGATGGCCTGCCGTTCCTGCGCGAACCCGGCCCGTGTCTTCTCGATGTCCGCCATCGCCGCCGCCGCCGCGTCGCGCTTCTGCGCCGCTTCGTCCAGCATGGTCTGCGCCGCCGCTCGGCGCTGCGCGATCATCACCGCCACCGGCCGCCAGAAGAATTTCTGCAGCAGCCAGATGAGGATAAGGACATTAACCGTCTGGAGGAGAAGCGTCGACCAGTCGAGCGTCATGCCGTTATTTCAGCAGCGGGTTGGCGAAAAGCAGCAGCAGCGCGATGACCAAGCAGTAGATCGCCATCGTCTCGATCATCGCCAGGCCGACGAAGAGCGTGCGCGAGATGGTGTTCGCGGCTTCCGGCTGGCGGGCGATGGCGTCCATGGCGGCAGCGACGGCGCGGCCCTCGCCGAGCGCCGGGCCGATGGCGCCGAACGAGACCGCAAGCGCGGCCGAGACGATGCTGGCAAGGGCCAACCAGTTCATTTGACAATCCTTTCCTCTGGGGTCGCGGGTTTCGCCTCGCCGGTGGCCTGGCCGATGAACACCATGGCCAGCACGGCGAAAATGTAAGCCTGCACGGCGCCGGTCAGCAGATCCAGCGCCATCAGCGGGATCGGCACCAGCAGCCCGGCAAGCGAGAGCACGATGCCGACGACGAACACACCGCTCATGACATTGCCGAACAGGCGCACCAGCAGCGAGAAGGTGCGGGTCAAGCTCTCGACGAAATTGAGCGGGATCATCACTGGGTTGGGGGCAGCGAAACTGGCGAGATAGTTGCGCAAGCCGCCGGCGCGGATGCCAAACCAGATGACTGCCAGAAAGACGAGCAAAGCGAGGGCGGCATCGGTTTCCAGATGCGCGGTCGGCGGTTCCACGCCAGGGATGAGCGTGGACCAGTTGGCGGCGAAGATGAACACGAACAAGGTGCCGATGAAGGCGCGGTACGGCGCGGGCTCCACCCGCATGATGTCGGTGATCTGGCTGTCCACGGCGGTAACGATGAGCTCCAGCGCGGCCTGGGTGGCGCTGGGGCGCAGCGAGAGGCGGCGCGTGAGCAAAAAGCTGCCGAGCGAGAGCACGAGCATGATCGCCCAGGTGACGAAGACGGCTTCGGTGATGGGCACCGGCCCGATTTGCAGCAGCACGGGGTTGGCGAGAGGCGATGTCATGCCGCCGCCTGCTTGAAGCGGCGCAGCACCATGGCCCGCGCGGCAAGAACCCCGAGCGCCGTGGCCAGCAAAGGCAAGGCCCCTTCCCTGCTGGTGAGGAACAGCACGGCGCCCAGCCCCAGGAACCGCGCCGCCCCAACGGCGAAGGCCGCCGCCGCGCCGCGTGCTTGCACGAGCTGGCGGACATTCCACCACAGGCTGCGGAAATAGAGCAGGCCCAGGGCCCCGCCGAGGACAAAATGAGCCACGAGGAGAATTGGTTGGGTCATGCGCTGTTCATCCATTTCCAGGCCGCCCAGCATCCCAGTCCCAGGCCCAAAAACAGAAATGGCGCGGTCCAGAACACGCCGGAGTGAAATGCCGCATCCAGCCAGCGCCCGATGAAAACGCCGGCGAGCATGGGCAACACGATAATCCAGCCCAGCACGCCGATTTGCGCCAGGCGGCGAGCGACCGAGGGATCGCCCTCCCGCAGCCAAGTTTTGTGCCGTTCCTGCCGCCGCTCGGCCTCGTGCAGGAGCTTGTCCTTCTCGTTGGGTTCGCTCATGGAAAGGTCCCGCCGTCGTGCGGCGGCGGCCGTAAATGCCGCATGATCTGCCGGATCGCGCTCAAATGCAGCTGGACCTGCGCGATGTGCTCCACGCGCTCGGCCTCGGCATCGGCATGAAAGCGCACCAGGATGTCCTGGTGCAAAGTGGCGAGATCCTCTCCCAGCACCCCCTCGCGCGTGGCGATGCCGATCTCCTGACCGGCCATGACCATGAGAATGCCGTCGCGTACGGCGCAATGGCGCGTGCCGCCATCCGCCTGCTTCCAGCTCACCACCGAAATGGCGAGGCTGGTGAGAAATTCTGCATGGCCGGGGAGAATACCGAACCCGCCGGACCTATCCTCCGCACGCAGGGCGAGCACGCCCTCCTCATCCACCAGCACGGCGAGCGGCGTGGTGATGCGCAGCCTCATGCGGGACGCTCTACGGCGCGGGCGGCCTCTTCCTTCCGCCGCGCCTCCTCCAGCGTGCCGACCATGTAGAGCGAGCTTTCCATCCAGCCATCGGCCTCGCCGTCTAGGATCGCGCGGCAGCCCTCCAGCGTGTCGGCCAGCTTGACGCTGCACCCCGCCGTGCCGGTGAACGCCTCCGTGACCACGAAAGGCTGGCTGAGGAAGCGTTGCAGCCGGCGCGCGCGCGCCACGATCTGCCGGTCCCTCGCGCCCAGCTCCTCAACGCCGAGCAGGGCGATGATGTCCTGCAGCTCCTTGAACCGCGCCAGCATCTGCCGGACCTGTTCGGCGATGCTGTAATGCGTCTCACCGACCACCAGCGGGTCGAGCAGCACCGAGGAGGAGCTGAGTGGATCAATGGCCGGATAGAAGGCCTGCGCCGCCAACTCGCGCGAGAGCATCACCACGCTGTCCATATGGCAGGAAATGGCGGTCACCGCCGGGTCGGTGAAATCATCGGCCGGAACGTACACGGCCTGGATGGCGGTGACGGACGCCCCCGCCACCGAAGCGATGCGCTCCTGCAGCGCGGCAACCTCGCTCGCCAGGGTCGGCTGATAGCCCACGCGCGAGGGCAGGCGCCCAAGCAGGCTGGAGACTTCCGCGCCCGCCTGCACGAAGCGGAAGATGTTATCCATGAGCAGCAGCACGTTCTGGTGCTTCTCGTCGCGGAAATGCTCGGCGATGGTGAGGGCCGTGAGCGGCACGCGCCAGCGGGCGCCGGGCGGCTCGTTCATCTGGCCGTAGACGAGCACAGTGCGCGCCAGAACGCCGGAGCCCTGCATGTCGTTCAGCAGTTCATGGCCCTCGCGCGAGCGCTCGCCGACCCCGGCGAACACGGAGATGCCCTGGTACTTCTCCACCATGGCGTGAATCAGCTCCATCACCAGCACGGTCTTGCCGACGCCGGCACCGCCGAACATGGCCGCCTTGCCGCCCTGGGCCAGGGGCGCCAGAAGGTCGATGACCTTGATGCCGGTTTCGAAAATCCGGTCCTCCCCGCTTTCCTCGTTCAGGGCGGGCGGCGGCTCGTGGATGCCGCGGCGCGGGGTTTGCGGCGGTAGCGTTGGGCCACCGTCGCGTAGCGTGCCAGTTACATCCAGCAGCCTGCCCAGCACAGCCTCCCCCACCGGCACGGCGATGGGCGCCCCTGTGGCGCGCACGGCTGTGCCGCGCGCCAGCCCCGCCGTTGTCTGCAGGGCGATGGCACGGACGGTATCCCCCGTCGCATGGCTATGTACTTCCAGAATCAGCGGCTCCGGTCTGTCCCATTCCACGAGCAGGGCAGTGTTGACTGGCGGCAGCGCACCCGCCGGGAACACGGCATCGACCACCGCGCCACGCACCGAAACGACCATCCCTGAAGCCTGTTCCATGGTTTTGCCCTAGCGTAGCGTAGGGTTTCTGGCGTTGATGCGAATCAAGTCTTGTCTTGACAAGACGTTGCCTCGGTTGCCGCAAGGGGAACGCTGGCTGCGCTGGCTTGGCGAGGCTGAGGGGGCAAACCAGCCGGCCGTGCGCCTGTATCCCAACGCCGCTGCGTTTTGCGCTGCCAAGGTCGCCTACCTGAACGCCGCCTTGGACCAGCCAGACATTCGGCTTGAGGCAATGGAGGTATTGCGCTCTCTGATCGAGCGGATGGTGCTGACGCCTAACGAGGCCACGCCGAACGGCTCGGCGATTGAGCTGTTCGGTGATCTGGCGACGATCCTGAATTTGGCCTCGTCAACGGGCCCGGCGCTAGCCCAATCCGCTGGGGGCCGGACAAGCAAAAACCCCCAGGCTGCAGGGGTTTTTGGGTCTACGTTTTCAGTGGTTGCGGGGGCGCGCAACCGACGACGGCATATAACTACCGTCCCCCTGAATTGACGACCTTGACCCTCTGACAGTCGTTCGTAGCCGCAAACCGATGGGTCAAGGCCAGGCCGGAAGGCGGCTGCCAGCTTTCGCGCAAGCGGCAAGCAAGAGCGGTCGTCTACGGCAGTGCTCCGACATGTCAGCAGTCGACCCAAATCAGGCGCTAGGAGCCGAATCTGATCATGTTGGAAACGGAGATTCAGGGGGACGGCGGCCCGTCACCTCCGCGCCCAGAGCAGACGTTTCCGCTCCCGATCCCGCTGCCCGAAAGCGAACGCTGTCGCGCTCCGGACAGAGCCGCCGCAAAATGCGGACCTGCAGAGC
>DATJXU010000060.1:0-5786 GCA_035499915.1 Acidocella sp. | reverse complement strand
TAATTCAAGCATATTCCTAATGGATCTATTGGTGTCTGTGCTGCAATAGAATTGAGCAATATCACTTGATTCAGCGTCAGGGAATCTCCTGGGTAATCCAATCCACCTGATCAAGGGGATGCGTTTATAGAATTTGCTCGGCAGGATGATCGAAGAGCTTCATTCCATAAATCAAGACTTCTGAAAACCGACCTTAACCAAATCAAATCAAGCGGCATAATCGCCGTTGTCAGGCAGAAATTCCACTTATCCCCGTGTTCAAATTTGGCCAGCCACCTCTCCACACCACTCCGCCGCTGGTCTTTCGTGCCTGGGCTGCCCCCCCCGGCACGCCTTCCGGGCAAAATTTCCTCCCTCAATCCGGCCGGAAGCCGGTGGCCACCACGTACATTTCCTTCGAATCCTTGCGGCTGGCCGGGGGTTTGGCATGCCGCACCTGGCGAAAGCGCGCCTTCAGCGTGGTTAGCATCTCCTTCTCCGCCCCGCCCTGGAACAGCTTGGCCACGAAGGCGCCGCCGGGGGCCAGAATATCGCAGGAGAAGGCCAGTGCCGTCTCCGCCAGCGCCATGATGCGCAGATGGTCCGTGGCGACATGGCCGGAAGTGTTGGGGGCCATGTCGGACATCACGAGGTCCGCCTTGCCGCCCAGCATCTCGGTCAGCCGCGCCTCCATGCCCTCTTCCAGAAAATCGCCCTGGATGAACGCCGCCCCGGCGACAGGCTGGATCTCCAGCAGGTCGATTCCCACCACCGTGGCAGCCCCGCGGGCCAGCGCCACCTGACTCCAGCCGCCGGGGGCGGCGCCAAGGTCCAGCACCCGCGCCCCCTTGCCGATGAGCTTGTATTTCTCATCCAGCTCGATGAGCTTGAAGGCCGCGCGCGAGCGCCAGCCCTGCGCCTTGGCCGCCGCCACATAAGGGTCGTTGAGCTGCCTTTGCAGCCAGCGCTGCGAGGAGGTGGAAAGCTTGCGTGCGTTTTTCAGCCGCACCGCCTCGCGGCGCGGCGGCAATTTGGAATTCTCGGTCATGCGTGCAGGCGGTGCTTCTGAGGTGGCATGTCGCGCATCAGCCTCATTAACATACCTTCGCGCAAGCCCCTATCGGCCACCATCAGCCGCGGCGCCTGCCATATTTCATGGATGGCGGCGAAAATCGCGCAGCCCGGCAGCACGAATTCCACCCGCTCCAGCCCGATACAGGGATGACGGGAGAGCCCATCGCGCCCCAGCGCCCGGGCCTCGGCCAGAGCTTCATCCACCGCCCGGCGGGTGAGCGAGACGCCATCCACCAGCCCCCTGCGATAGCGGTCCAGCTTCAGAGACACGCCGGCCAACGTGGTGACGGTGCCGGAGGTGCCAACCATCACCACCCCGCCCCGGCGGATTTCCTCGCCGATGCGGTGCACGGCCTCGAACGGGCGCAGCATGGCGACGATCGTCTCCGCCAACCGGGAAAACCCCTCATGCTGATAGCAGGAGCCGGCGCAGCGCTCGGAAAGGGTCACCACGCCCACGGGCAACGAGAGATAGCCGATCAGCTCCGGCCTTGGCCCGCCATCGAGCCGTACCCAGGCAATCTCGGTCGAACCGCCGCCGATATCGAACAGCAGCGCCCGGCGCCCGGCCTGGCGCAGCAGCGGCGCGCAGCTTTCCACCGCCAGCTCCGCCTCCTCACGCGGGTTGATGATTTCCAGCGGCAGCCCTGTGGCCTCGCGGGCGCGGCGCACGAACTCCCCGCCATTCTCCGCCTGCCGGCAGGCTTCGGTGGCGATGGCGCGCAGCTTGATGGGGCCGTGAAATTCATCTCCGGCCCAGCGGCGCGCGCGGTCAGCACAGATGGATAACGAGGCAATGGCGCGGTCCATGGCGGAGTCAGAGAGCCGCCCGGTCTCGTACAGACCCTCACCCAGGCGCACGACTCGCGAAAAGCTGTCCAATATATAAAAGCCCTGCGCCGCCGGCGTCGCGACCAGCATGCGGCAATTATTGGTGCCAAGGTCGATTCCCCCGAACACCGCACGCCGACGCCCCCGCCGGTGTGGTACCGGCCGCGTCGGCTGCACGAGGGAAAACTGACTGGCCATTGTTTATATATTCGCGGATTACCCCGCCTGGGCAAGCAGCAAACACGGCCAGGACAGACCAGACCCGAATATTTTATGATGGCATGATGACAGCGGAGGCTTGCCCCACCCGCAAAGCGATGCTAGACGCCCGCCACCGACACCGCTTGGGGGATAGTTTAGCGGTAGAACTCCCGGCTCTGACCCGGGCAGCCTTGGTTCGAATCCAGGTCCCCCAGCCATCTCGGCATATTTTCCAGAAAATTCAGGCGCCTAGCAGACCAGCCCACCCGCTGGACCTGCCCTGTGCTGCAACGCTCCCACAAATGCTCCCACATTACCCGCAAGCGGTCCGTTCATCATCACCGCGCCCCCCTCCGGCTCGGTTGGCCACGACCACAAACAGCGGCGCAACATTGCGCGCGAGCGGCATAGAGGGCGATTCAGACACCAGATCCGCCGACCCGCCCTGCTGGTCCCGCGCTTGCCAAAGCATGCCGCGCTGATATTGCTGCGCCGATGAACAAGGACCGGACATGCTGAAAGCCTATGCCTGCCGTAACGGGCGGTTGCACTGCCTTGCTCCGGAGGAAGCCACCGAGGCGCTCTGGTTCGACCTGGAAAAGCCCGACCCTGAGGAATATGCCTTCGTCACCCGCGTCACCGGCTTCTCGTTGCCCCAATACGCTGACCTCTCCGAGATCGAGACCTCTTCCCGCCTCTCCGTGGATGGCGAGGTTCTTACCCTCTCCATGCCGATCATCACCCGCCCCGGCGGGGTTCTGGAGGCCGGCGTCTGTGGCTTCGTGCTCTCGCCCACACGCCTGGTGACGCTGCGTTTCGCCCCCAGCGTGCTGTTCAACCAGTTCACCACCACCGCCCCGCCGGCGGGCGTACCGGGCAGTGCCCATATCTTCGTCGGATTGTTGGAAGGAATCGTCGACCGGCTGGCCGATTCGCTGGAGAAGCTGCGCGAGGAGCTGGACGAGCTGAGCCACAAGATCTTCCATCACCGGCTGGGCAGCCGCACCCCAGCCCGCAACGCCGAGCGCGAGCTGCAGGCCATATTGGTCACGCTGGGGCGCGACTACGATGCCATTTCCTATCTGCGTGACTCACAGCTCGGCGTGGCGCGCATCGCCCCTTACGCCACCACAGCGGTGAACTGGATCCCCAAGCCCGTGAGCGAGCGGCTGAAATCGGTGCAGAAGGATGTCTCCTCCCTCAATGAATTCTCCACCCATCTGACCGACAAGGTCCAGTTCCTGATGGATTCGACGCTGGGTTTCATCAACATCGCCCAGAACAGCCTGATCAAGGTGCTGACCATCGTCTCCATCATGGGCATCCCGCCCACCCTCATCGCCGGCATCTACGGGATGAATTTCCACGACATTCCAGAGCTGAGCTGGAAATACGGCTATGGCTTTTCCTGGGCCCTGATGATCATTTCCGCGGTTGCGCCGCTGGTCTGGTTCCGCAAAAAGGGCTGGATATGACCGCTATCTACATGCCTGAAGAGGCAAGCGCCGCGCAGGCCATCGAAAGCATCGGGGCCGAGCTTGCCATGTTCGATGACTGGATGGACCGTTATGAGTTCATCATCGAGCTGGGCCGCAAACTCCCCCCCTACCCCGCCGAATGGCAGGATGAGGCGCATCGCGTGCGCGGCTGCCAGTCCCAGGTCTGGCTGGCCTCGGCGGAAAAGGACGGCAAGCTCTGGTTCACCGGCGCCTCGGATGCCGCCATCGTCTCCGGGCTCGTGGCACTGGTGCTGCGGGTTTATTCAGGCCGCAGCCGGGCGGAGATCCTCGCCACCCCGGCAAAATTCCTGCACGATCTGGGGCTGATCGGCGCGCTCTCCACCAATCGCGGCAATGGCGTGGCGGCGATGGTCGAGCGCATTCAAGATCTCGCGAAAACCGCCTGAAAGAAAATCCAGCCCCGGTTTTCCGGGGCTGGAGCGCCTTGTCAGACCCAGCGGCCCGGCACCCAGCGCCACACGCCGCCGATTACCGCCCAATGGCCATCAACCCAGCGGTTCCAGCCATGCCGGCGGCGCACATAATGCCCGCCCACCCAGCGATAGCGGTAGCCGGTCCACATCCAATGGCCGGGCGCCCAGACATAAGCGGGGCCGGGCGGCGGCGGCACAGGCTCCATGCGCGGCGGCGGCAGCGGCTGGTACTGCGGCGGATAAGGCGGTACCGGGCCAGGGCCGGGCGGCGGCACGGGCTGCGCCATGGCCGGGGCACTTAACGTGCCCAGCGCGGACCCGGCCAGAACCGCTCCCAGGATAAGTCTGGAAAATGAGCGGCGTGTCGTCATTGGCTTCTCCGTTTCTTGTTGCAGATCAACAACTCGTTGCCAAACATGGCGAAGCCAGGGCGTGTTCTGTAAAAAACTGTTAACCGAACGCGGCCTCAGACAGGCGCCGCTGGTTGGCCCGCACCTTCTTGCGGTAGAGCTGCACAATTTCCGGCGCGTTCATGTGCTTTTTACCGTCCAGCGCCGCGCGCAGCAGCAGCAGCCCGCTTTCCTGCAATGCCTGCAGTTTCTCAGTCACCATCAGCGCGGCCTCACGCCGCGCACCGGGCCCGCCTTGCGCCAGCTTGGCCAGCCGCAAGGCCGCAACCTGCTGCGCCTCCATCGCCAGCATGGCGCCCTGCGCGGTCAAATTGGCCAGGGTCAAATCCGGCCAGGCGAACAAAGGTTTGTAATACATCCCCGAATATCTTTGCATCATCTCGTTAATATGGAGTTTTTTGCAGTGCAGCAAAAGCGGGGATACGCAATCCTGACCTGTCAGTCCGTCATCAGCTCCACCTGCCGGGCCAGGCGCAGCAAATCCTCCGCCCCGGGGCCAACCGGCAAGGCCGGGCGCGGCAGCGCGGCATCCTGTTCCAAAACGGCCCGAATCCATACGGACCAGGCCTGCCAAACCGCCACCTCCTGCGGGGCCACTTCGGGGCGCTGCACCGCCAGCAGCGAAAGCCGCCCGGCCATGCGCCGCAGCGCCGCATCCACCGCCGCCGCCTTCACCAAATCCTGCTGATAGCGCCCGTGCGGCTCCGCCAGCGCGCGGGAAAGTGCGGCCTCGAGATTATTGCTGACAAGGCCCGCCGCCCGGCGGGCCGCCTCGGCAGCCGCCCATCCGCCCTGCCCCAGCAGGGCCGCGATCACCGCCTCCGCATAGGCCACATGGGCGCGCTTGGCGGCGGCGATATTGGCCTCCAGTTTCGGCGCCTCAAAGCCCGGCCAGAGCAGCGCGCTGCCCAGCACCGCCAGCACCGCCCCCAGCAGCGACCACAACACCCGCGACATCGCCACATAAAGCTCGCTCTCGCCGGTCGGCCGCAATTGCTCGACCAGCAGCACGACCATCGGCGTCAGCACCGCGACATAGAGGCTGAAATTCACCGCCCGCAGCGCGAAGGCGCACAGGCTGAGCGGCAGCATGGCAAGGGCGAGCTGCAAATCTGAATGCACGAACGGCCCGACCATGGCCGCGAGCACGCCCCCCAGCACCGTGCCGGCGGAACGCTCCGCCGTGCGCGCCCAGGTGACGGCGAAATATGGCTGCAGGCAAAAGACCAGCGTGATCGTCGCCCAATGCGAATAGATCCCGCCATAGCGCGAGGTTACCGCCAGCACCGGCAAGGCCATCACAGCAACGCGCGATGCGTGGCGGAAAGCGGCGGAGGCCGTGGTGAAATTCTGCCTGA
>DATJXU010000059.1:0-2308 GCA_035499915.1 Acidocella sp. | reverse complement strand
CGGCGGCAGGCAAACGCGCTAGACCCGGCCCGGCATGAAGAAAATCCTGTTCATCACCTCTTCGCGCATCGGCGATGCGGTGATCTCCTGCGGCATATTGGAGCAGTTGCGGCTGGAAAACCCGCTGGCCCGTTTCACCATCGCCTGCGGTTCGGTGGCCGAGGGGGTGTTCGTCCGCTTCCCGGCCCTGGACAGGCTGATCGTGTTCGAGAAGCAGCCGTATTCGCTGCACTGGCTGGCGTTGTGGCGTCAGGTGGCCGGGCAGGTCTGGGATCTGGTGGTGGATATACGTGGCTCGGGTCTCTCGCTGTTCCTGGCGGCCCGGCGGCGCAAGATCCTGAAAGGCGGGCGGCGCCCGGGGCGGCGCTACCAGCAGCTCGGCACGGCGCTGGGGTTCGACCCCGCTCCGCTGCCCGTGGCCTGGACCGGAACAGCGGATGACGCCAAGGCCGCGGCGCTGCTGGGCGAGGGGCCGATGATCGCCCTGGCCCCCACCGCCAATTGGGATGGCAAAATCTGGCCGCCGGAGCGGTTCGTGGAAGTGTTTCATGCTTTGGCCGCGCAGATGCCCGGCGCCCGCGCCGCCGTGTTCGGCGGACCGGGGGCGGATGAGGCGCGGCGCGCCGCACCCTTGCTGGCGGCGCTGCCCGGGGCGATCGACCTCGTCGGCAAACTTTCCCTGCCCGAGGCTGCCGCCTGCCTGCGCCGGTGCAAAATTTTCATAGGCAACGACTCTGGGCTGATGCACCTCGCCGCCGCTGCGGGCACGCCGACACTCGGGCTGTTCGGGCGCTCCAAGGCCAGCGAATACGCGCCCGCCGGCGTTCGCACCACCATCGCCGAGGCGCCGGGGCCGGAGGGCGACGCGCCGATGGACGGGCTGCAGGTGACAGATGTGTTCAAAGCGGCGAAGATTCTATTATGCGTATAGCCCAGGTCATGGCTGGCGCCGCCAATGGCGGGGCTGAACTCTTCTATGAACGTATGACCGGTGCGCTTTCCCGCGCCGGGCAGGATGTGCTTCCCGTCATCCGCCGTGAGGAAGGCCGCGCCTCGCGCCTTGCCATCAAGGGGCTTGCCCCGGTGCAGTTCCGCTTCGGCGGGCGGCTGGACTTTGGCACTCGCCCCGGCATCCGCCGTGCTCTGCAGGAATTCAAGCCGGACATCGCCATGGCCTGGATGAGCCGTGCCGCAGCACATCTGCCGCGCGGACCCTGGGTGAATATCGGCCGGCTCGGCGGGTATTACGACCTCAAATATTTTCGCGCCTGCCGTTACCTCGTCGGCAACACGCGCGGCATCGTCGATTACATCACCGGCACCGGCTTTCCGCCTGAGCGCACCGCATACCTGCCGAATTTCGTCACCGATTTCGCGGGCGAAGCTCCTTCCTCCCGCGTGGAGCTGGGCATCCCCGAGGGCGCGCCGCTGCTGCTCGGTCTCGGGAGGCTGCACGAGGTCAAGGGGTTCGACACACTAATCCAGGCCATGGCGCGGCTGCCGGATGTGTATTGCGTGATCGCGGGCGAGGGGCCGGAACGCCCGGCTTTGGAAAAGCTTGTCGCCGAGCTGAAGCTGGGCGAGCGGGTGAAGCTGCCCGGCTGGCGCAGCGATACCGGGGCGCTGCTCCGGTCAGCGGATGTGTTCGTCTCCTCCTCACGCCACGAGCCGCTGGGCAACATGGTGCTGGAGGCGTTTTCCGCCGCCACCCCGGTGCTGGCGGCGCGGGCGGAAGGCCCGAGCGAGGTGATCCGCGACGGCGAGGATGGTGTGCTGGTGCCGGTGGATGACGCCAACAGCCTAGCCATCGCGGCGCGGCTGCTGCTGGGCGATTCCGGGCTGCGCGCCAAGCTCGCCGCCGCCGGGCGGACGCGCTTTGAAGCCGAATTCGCGGAAGCGGCGGTCACCGCCACTTGGCTGGACTTTTTCGCCAGGGTGACTTGCTGATGTGCGGCATCGCGGGCATTGCGCTCCACCCTGGGGTGGCGCTGGATGAAGCCATGCTGGGCCGCATGACGGCGGCGCTGGCGCATCGCGGACCGGACGGGCATGGACGCTACACCACGCCAGTCGGCGCGCTGGTGCATACGCGCCTCGCCATCATCGACCTCGCCACCGGCGATCAGCCGCTATACGACGGCGCGCTCACGCTCGTCGCCAATGGCGAGATATATAATTACCGCGAGCTGCGCGAGAGCTTCGGCGGCGAGTACGCCACGCAGAGCGATTGCGAGGTGCCGCTCAAGGTCTATGCCCGCGCCTGCTTCACTTATACCGAACATCTGCGTGGCATGTACGCCATCGCCAT
>DATJXU010000058.1:0-14243 GCA_035499915.1 Acidocella sp. | reverse complement strand
GGCGCTGGCCATCGCCCAGGCGCATGACCGCAAATTCACCGATAACCGCCTGCGCAATGGCTACGCCGCCGGGCCCATGGCCATACCCGCCAAGCTGCCGGGCTTCTGGAACGCCAAGACCAATCAATGGGACGAGGACCCGTATCAGCTCGGCACCGATACCGGCCCCGTGGCCTGGGCGATGCTGCTCTGGGCGGCCCTGGGCATGACCGCCCCCGCCAACAAGGCCGGGAATTTTCTGGATGAGACGCTGCGCGCCCCGCTTGGCTATTATGGCGGTCTCTATGGCTATGACCCGTCCCAGCAAAAACTCACCTGGGAAAGCACCGAGCAAAACCTCGACCTTGCCGTCGCCTTCAAAAAACTCGGCCGCGCGGAGGATTCCGGCCATGCCGGCGCCTTCGTTCACGCGGCTTATGATGCAGGGGCCGGGCTGTTCAAAACCGGCCTGGCGCCGGATGGCAAACCCGGCGCGATGCTGGCGGCGGATGCCGGGATCTGGCCCTATCTCGCGGGCTTGGGCGATGCCGCCAGCGCGCAACGGGCCATCGCCACGCTGCGCCACGGGGCGGGCATCGGGTTTTCCGACGCCAGCGACGGCATCTGGCTGGAAGGCACGGCCTTCGCGGCCTTGGCGCTGAAGCGCATGCAATCCCCCCTGGCGCAGGACTTCCTCAACACCGTGTCAGAAAATCTGTCGCCGCAGGGCTATGTCTACGCCACCGTTGCGCCGGTGCTGAGCACGGGGCTCACCGTCGGCCCCTCATTGCAAAACGGCGTGCCGGAGCAAGCCTTCAATTATTACCGGCGGCCCTCGCTCAGCGCCACAAGCTGGGCCGGGCTGGCGGCGTTGGGGGTGAATCCGTTGGGCTGATCACTTGCCGATGCAAAAGCCCGAGAACACGGCATCGAGAATCTCCTCCACCCCGATGCCGCCGGTCAGCCTCGCCAAGGCTTGCGCGGCGGCGCGCAGTTCCTCGCCGCGCAATTCCGGCTCGTCCAATGCCAGCGCCATATCCAGCGCCAGCACGACATCGCGCACACAGGCCACCTGACGCGGGCGCGACAGCGAGGCCGCCCCTTGCCTGTCCGTCAGCGCCCTGGCTTCCGCAGCCAGCCTGGCCCGCAGCGCCGCCATGCCGTGCCCGGTTCTGGCGGAAACGGCAAACGCGCTGCTGTCCTCGGCAATATCCGCCTTTGTGCGGACACGCAGCACCGCCGCGCCCGCCGGCGGCGGTGCAAAAGCCTCGCCGGGAGCCGCCACGAGAATCACGAAATCCGCTGCCGCCGCCTTGGCCTTTGCCCGGCGTACGCCCTCGGCCTCGATCACGTCGCCGGTCTCTCGCAACCCGGCTGTGTCCGTCAGATGCACCGGCACGCCGCCCAGATCGACCCGCACCCCCACCGCATCGCGGGTGGTGCCGGGAATGTCCGACACAATCGCCACCTCCTCCCCCGCCAGCGCGTTCAGCAGCGTGGATTTGCCCGCATTCGGCGGGCCAAGGATCACGAATTCAAGCCCCTCGCGCAGCCGCTCCGCCGCCGGGGCGGCGTGCAGGGCGGCCTGCATCTCATCGCGCAAGGCGCTGATGCCGCCGCGCAATTCCTCTTCCACCGCGGGCGGCAGATCCTCATCGGGAAAATCGATCAGCGCCTCCTGCCGCGCCATCAAATGCCGCAGCCGCTCGCGCCAGGCGGCGCAGGCCTCGTGCAATGTGCCATCCAGCGCCTGCAGGCGCTGCGCCTGCGTCTCGGCGGCGATCAAATCCGCCATCGCCTCCGCCTGGAGAAGATCCATGCGGCCGTTCTCGAAGGCTCTGCGGGAGAATTCGCCAGGCTCGGCCGGGCGCGCGCCCAACGCCACCAGCGCCTCGCTCACCGCCGCCAGCACGGCGCGCCCGCCATGGATGGAAAGCTCCACCACATCCTCGCCCGTAAAGCTGCGCGGCGCGGGAAAGGTGACGATCAGCGCCTCATCCAGAACTTGCCCGCCATGGCGCAGGCGGCGCAGGCTGGCGCGGCGCGGCGCTGGCAAAGCTCCCGCCAAATCCTCGATGATTTTAAAACTGCCCGGGCCGGAAAGCCGCAGCGTGGCCACCGCCCCGCCCCGTCCGGTAATCGGCGCGAAAATGCTGCTCATGCCCGCGCCACCAGCCTGTATGAAACCAAAGCCACCACCAACAACGCAACCAGCCCCCCGCCGCTCAGCATCAGCAAATCGCACCTGGGCGAGAGCAGCGCAAACAGCGCCAGCACCGCCAGGCCATAAACATGCGAAGGCGGAAAGCGCGGATGCAGCAGGCGCCTGAATATGCCATTGCCCAGCAGAAACGCCGCCGGGCCGCCCAGCAGCATCAGCCCCTGCCCCAGCGTCGCCTGTTGCACAGGCTCTTCAAGCAAAAACGCATCCCCCGCCGCGATCACGATGATCGCCGCGATCAGCAGCCCATGCACATAGGTATAGCCCGCGCGGGCGATCCGCCCGATATCCTTGGCCTGCGCGAAGGCATGGGCCGTACGCTCCGCCGCGTCGTCGAAATAGATCCACCACAGGCAGGCCGCCGCCAGCAGCGCGCAACAGGCGGCGGCAAGCGTGGCATCCCCCCACCGCAGCTCAGAAAAACCAGCACCGATGACGGTGATGGATTCACCCAGCGCGATGAGCACGAAGGCCGCGCAGCGTTCCGCCAGATGCCGCGCATCCACCTGCCAGTCGCCGGTGAGGGACCGCCCGAGCCCGGGCACATAAAACCCGCTGGCCGGGCCAGCAAGATCGCACGCCAGCGCGGCCAGCCACAGCCAGATGCGCAGCCTCTCCGCCAGCAGCCCGCCCGCCAGCCACAACGCCGCGCTGACCGCGAGCCAGGTGAAGATGCGCTGGAAATTCCGGTAATTTGCGGAATCATGCCGCTTCAGCGCCCAGAGCATGAAACCCGTACGCCCCAGATGGATGGTCGCCAGCCCGAGGGCGAAGGCGAAGCCGCGCGCGCCGAAGGCCTCCGGCAAAGCCGCCGCCAGCAGCAGCGCGCAGACCATCAAGCCCAGCAGCAGCAGCTTCACCGGCCGGCGGTCAGGGTCGATCCAGTTGGTCACCCAGCTGGTAAAAACCCAGGCCCACCACATGGCGGCAAACAGCATTAGCCCCTGGAAGGCCCCCAGCGCGCTCATATGCGCGCGCAGGAATTCCGAAATCTGGGTGACGGCGAAAACAAAGATCAGGTCGAAGAACAGCTCGATTTGCGTCACCGGCGCGGGCGCGCCGCGCCGGCGCAAGAGGCTGGATGCGGCACCGCGCATCAGCTGAGATAGCGCGCCGTGAGATGCGCCTCGAAATAATCCAGGTTCAGCGCTTCGCCTGTCGCCGCCTGCAAAATCTCGTTGAACCCGGCACAGGCGCCGTGCGCGTGCACATGCGCGGCCAGCCAGCCGGTCAGCGGCGAGAGATCGCCACGCCCCAGGCTTTCATCCAGCCCCGGCAGCGCCTTGCGGGCGGCGGCCATGAGCTGTGCCGCCGCCATCGCGCCCAGCGTATAGGACGGGAAATAGCCGATCGCGCCATCGAACCAATGGATATCCTGCAAACAGCCACGCGCATCATCCGGCGGGGTGATACCCAGCAGCCTCACAAACCCCTCATTCCAGGCGCCGGGCAGATCAGCCACCGCCAGATCGCCCGAGAGCAGCGCCTGCTCCAGCCTGAAGCGCAGCAGCACATGGGCGGGGTAGGTCATCTCATCGGCTTCCACGCGGATGAAGCTACGCTCCACCCGGCGCAGCCGATGCTTCAGCCCGGCCAGGGTGACCGGCTTGCCGAATGCCTCAGACGCCAAAGGCGCCAGATAGGACAAATACGCATCCGAGCGTACCGCCTGCATCTCGACGATCAAGGACTGGCTTTCATGCACCGCCATCCCCGCCGCCGTGCCCACCGGCTGGCGGGCCCAAGCGGTGGGCAGGTTCTGCTCATAGAGCGCATGGCCGGTCTCGTGCAGCACGCCCATCAGGGCGGCACAGAAATCCGCCTCGTCATAGCGGGTGGTGATGCGGATATCGCTGGGGGTGCCGCCGCAGAACGGGTGCGCCGAAACATCCAGCCGGGCGGCGCCAAAATTCAGCCCCGCCCCCGCCGCCAACTGGCGCGCCAATGCCGCCTGCACGGCCTCGGGGTAAGGCCCGGGCGGCAGCGCCTCCTGGGCGCGCCTTGCCTGCAACTCCTCTGCGCGGGGCAGCGCCTCGCGCAGAAAGGCCTCGTACCGGGCAAAAATCGCCCCGGCCTGTTCAGCGTTGATCCCGCGCTGATACTGGCTCATCAGCGCGTCGTAAGGGGAAAGCGCCAGCGCCTCGCCTAAAATGCTGGCGGCCTCGCGCGTCAGCTTCACAACCTCCGCCAGCGCCTCGCGCACGGATCGAAAATCGCTGTCACGCCGGGCGGCGCGCCAGATGGTCTCGCAGGCCCGGCCCGCGCGCACCTGCGCCTCCACCAAGTCACGCGGCAGGGCGGTGGCGCGCAGATGCGCCTCTTTCATCAGCGCCAGATTGGCGCTGTCCCACCCGGTCTGCGTGCGCGCCTGGGCAATATTCTCCCCAACCTCCGGCGCGCAGAGAAACTCGTGCGACAGCCCGGCCAGCACCGCCAGCTGCTCCCCGCGCGCCTCTGCCCCGCCATCAGGCATCATCGCCGCCGCATCCCAGCCCAGCATCGCGCTGGCTTCACCAAGGCAGGCAATGCGATGGAAGGAAATCTTCAATGCCTCATATGCGCTCATAGTTTCAGCAGCCTTTTGCGGACGATAAAGATGAATTCGAACAGCAGGACCCCGGCAAAGCCAAACCAGGTGAGCGCATACTCATAATGGTTGTTCGCCGGGGTCGGCAAATCCTGCGCCGGTTGCGGCGCAAGGCTGCCCGGCGGCGGCAACGGCCCCATGGCGATGAGCATGTAAGGGGCGACGCCCTGCAACCCCATGCCCGCGCCGATCACCGCCGGGTCCAGCGTGTAGTAGAGCCCATGGGCTGGGTCATCCGGCGGGGAAAGCCAGCCGCGCGCGATGGGCGCATGAATATAGCCGGAAGGCTGCGCGGGCGGGTTGGCCAGCGGCGTGGGCAGTGATTGCGGTACCCAGCCGAGATCGACCAGCAAAACCTGCCCATCCTCCCGGCGCAGCGCCATGATCAGCTCCCCGCCGGAAACCGGCCCTGCCGGGCTGTCATGCACCTCCTGCCCGTAAAGTGCCGCCTTGCCCTGCACCCATTGGCCGGTGACGAAGACTTTCTGGAACGGGCTGGGTTTGTCCGGCATCTTCACGGGCGGGGCCATTTGCGCCGTGCGGATCTCGGCAATGATGCCCTGCTTCCAGGCCAGCCTGTGCAGCTGCCAGACGCCCAGCTCGATGAACAGGCAAAAGACCGCCAGCGCCGTCAGGCCCGGGGCGATCAAACGGCGCAATCCGTCCCCTTTTTTGAAGAAAAGGGGACACCAAAAAACGTTTGCAAAACTTCAGCCCGCGGTGATGGCGCTGCGGCCGAGATAATAAATGCACACGAACAGGAACAGCCACACCACGTCCACGAAATGCCAGTACCAGGCCGCCGCCTCGAAGCCGAAATGGCGGGCCGGCGTGAACTGCCCGGCCCTGGCACGGAAGAAGCAGACGGTGAGGAACAACGTGCCGATGATCACATGCGCGCCATGGAACCCGGTGGCGATGAAGAAGGAGGAGGCAAAAATTCCGCCATGATAGAAGGGAAAGGGCGAATGTGTATATTCCCAGGCCTGCCCGCACAGAAACGCCAGGCCGAGCAGGATGGTGATGCCCAGGCCCCGCACCAGGTTCTTCTGGTCCCCTTCCAGCAGCGCGTGATGCGCCCAGGTGACGGTGGTGCCCGAGAGCAGCAGCACCATGGTGTTGAAGAGCGGGATCGCGAAGGGGTCGATGGTGGTCACACCCTGCGGCGGCCAGACCGGCGCGAAGGCGGTGCCCATCTTGTCCGGGAAGAAGAAGTAGTTGAAGTAATTCCAGAAGAAAGAGACGAAGAACATCACCTCCGAGGCGATGAACAGCGCCATGCCATAGCGCAGCCCGACCTGCGTGACGATCTTGTGCAACCCCGGCGTGCGGGCCTCGGCAATCACATCGCGCCACCACAGGAACATGACGCTCACATCCGCCAGCCCGCCGATGGCGAGCAGGATGTAGTTATGGAAATGCGCGGCGATGATGATCCCGGCGAAGGTCACCATGGCGGCGCTGGCGCCAAAGAGCGGCCAGAGGCTGGGCTCAACAAGATGATAGGGGTGCGGGACCGTGCCCTTCACCTGGTCCGTGGCGGTATGGATGGTGCCGCTCATCTGTGTCTCCCTTCCTTGGCGTTTCCTTAAGGGTTAGCGCGTGGTCACCACATCTGTCCGTATTCGTGCAGTTTCACCATCGCGATCACGTAGATCATCAAACAGAACCCGCCGAGTGCCGCCAGCAGCAGGAAATTGCGCGCCCGGCGGCGGCGCAGGAATTCGGCCTTCTGCTCATCGCTCCACTGCGACTCTGTCAGCTCGACGCGCGGCATGCGGTCCTTCTCATAATCCGCGTCTTTTTTCGCCGCCGCCATCATACCAGCCGGTCCACGGCGCAGGCGGCAAAGAGCAGGAAGAGATAAAGGATCGAGAATTTGAACGCCGCGCGCGCGGGCTTGTCCTTGCTCAGGCTCACCCCCTTCTCGTCCTGCGCGTCGCGCAGCACGCCCCAGGCGTAATAGATGAAGGCGGCGCCGAGCACGAAGGCGGTGGCACCGTAAATCCAGCCTGTCAGCCCCAGCAACCAGGGCGAAAGCGCCAGCGGAAACAGGATGAGCGTGTAGATGAACACGTTCCAGCGCGTATGCCGCGCCCCCTTCACCACCGGCAGCATCGGCACGCCCGCCTTCTCGTAATCGGTGGAGGCATAGAGTGCCAGCGACCAGAAATGCGGCGGTGTCCAGAAAAACACGATCAGGAACAGCACCACCGGCAGCAGCCCGATATGGCCGGTGACAGCGGCCCAGCCGATCACCGCCGGAAACGCGCCAGCCCCGCCGCCGATGACGATATTCTGCGGCGTGCGGCGCTTCAGCCAGATTGTATAGATGACGGCGTAGTAAAAGATGGAGACGGCCAGCACCGCCGCGGCGCAGAGGTTGGTTGCCATCGCCAGCAGCAGCACGGAGATGACCGACAGCACGATGCCAAAGCCCAGCGCCCCGCCGGCCTCGATCTTGCCCGCCGGGATGGGCCGCGTGGTGGTGCGGCGCATGATCGCGTCGATGTCGCGGTCATACCACATATTGATGGCCCCCGCCGCCCCGGCGCCGAGTGCGATGCAGAAGATCGCGATCGCCCCCATCAGCGGGTTGATATGGCCCGGCGCGATCAACAGCCCGATGGCGCCGGTGAACACCACCAGCGAGACCACGCGCGGCTTCAACAGCGCCAGCCAGTCTCCCGGCTCCGCCCCCAGGGGCGGCGCGAAGCTGGCATCGTGGCGCATATCAGTCACTTGGTTGGACAAGACGTCTCCTTAACCTCTTACCGGATGACCGGCACATCCTCGAAAGTATGGTGCGGCGCCGGGCTGGGCACGGCCCATTCCAGCGTCGTCGCCCCCTCGCCCCAGTAATTATCGGCGAGCTTCTCTTTCGAGGTGAACACGGCATAAATGACATAGAAGAAAATCAGCGTCGAAAGCCCGGAGACGACCGAGCCGACGGAGGATACGAAATTCCACCCCGCGAAGGCATCCGCATAATCGGGATAGCGGCGCGGCATGCCCGCCAGACCCAGGAAATGCTGCGGAAAGAAGGTGAGATTGACCCCGATGAAGAAGGTCCAGAAATGCATCTTGCCCCAGAATTCGGGGTATTGGTGGCCGCTCATCTTGCCGATCCAGAAATAGAACCCGGCGAAGATGGCAAACGCCGCGCCCATGGACAGCACGTAATGGAAATGCGCGATCAGGAAGTAGTCATTATGCAGCTCCTGATCCAGCCCGGCATTGGCCAGCACCACGCCGGTGGCGCCGCCGATGACGAACAGGAAGATGAAGCCGATCGCCCAGAGCATCGGCGTCTTGAACTCGATCGAGCCGCCCCACATCGTCGCGATCCAGGAGAACACCTTGATGCCCGTCGGCACCGCGATGACCAGCGTCGCCACCTCGAAATAGATCCTGGAATCGGTGGAGATGGCGGAGACGAACATGTGGTGCGCCCAGACCACGAAGCCGACAAAGCCGATGATCACCATGGCATAGGCCATGCCGAGATAACCGAAGATCGGCTTGCGCGAGAAGGTGGAGACCACATGGCTGATGATGCCGAAGGCCGGCAGAATCATGATGTAGACCTCCGGATGGCCGAAGAACCAGAACAGATGCTGGAACAGCACCGGATCGCCCCCGCCCGAGGGCTCAAAGAAGGAGGTACCGAAATTGCGGTCCATGATCAGCATGGTCACCGCCCCCGCCAGCACCGGGATGGCAAGCAGGAGCAAAAACGCCGTCACCAGGATGGCCCAGCAGAACAGCGGCATCTTGTGCATGGTCATGCCCGGCGCGCGCATGTTCAAGATGGTGGCGATGAAGTTGATGGCCCCCAGCAGCGAGGAAATACCCGCCAGATGCAGCGAGAAGAGCGAGAAATCCGTCGCCACGCCGGGGGAATACTGGGCATTGTCGAGCGGGGGATAGAGCGTCCAGCCCGACCCGGTGCCGGTGCCCAGGAACAACCCCAGCAGCACGAAGACAAAGCCCGCGGCCAGGAACCAGAAGCTCATATTGTTCAGCCGCGGAAACGCCATGTCCGGCGCGCCGATCATCATCGGCACGAACCAGTTGCCCATGCCGCCGATCAGTGCGGGCATCACGAACCAGAAGATCATGACCAGCCCGTGGGCGGTGATGATGGCGTTCCAGGTATTGCCGTTGGTGATGATGTCGTTATGCGGGTACATCAGCTGCTGGCGCATGATCATCGAGAGCACGCCGCCGAAGCAGCCGCCGATGAACGCCATGGTGATGTAGAGCGTGCCGATATCCTTGTGGTTGGTGCTCATCAACCAACGTGCGGCAAAACTCTTCTTATGATGGCCATGCGCCAAAAGGGCATGATCGTCTGCGGTGATGGACATAATCTGGCTCCTCAGCGCGTGGCGTCGGCCAAAAGGTTGCGGGGCATGGGCGAAGAGAGCGGCTTCACGGCCTGGTTGTCCGTGTAGGCGGACAAGGCGGTCTTGGTCCAGGCCAGATAATCCTGCAGTGGCACGGCCTTGATCTCGATGGGCATGCCATCATGGTCCAGGCCGCAAATCTGGTTGCACTGGCCAAAATAGGTGCCGGGGCGCTGGATGATGGTCCAGCTCGTCAAGGTCGTTCCGGGAATGGCGTATTTCTGCACCCCCAGCGAGGGCAGATAGAAGCCGTGCAGCACATCGGCGCTGGTGATGACGAAGCGAATCTTCTCCCCCACCGGCAGCACCAGCGGATGGTCGACCGAAAGCCGGCGGATTTCGCCGGGTTTGATCTCGTTGTCGGGGATCATGTAGCTGGAGTAATCGAGCCCCGGCACGGAATCATATTTATAGTCCCAGTACCATTGATGGCCGGTCACGGTCACGGTCATGTACGGGTCGCTGTCATCGGCCTCATAATAGATCAGATTGACCGAGGGGATGATGATCACCGCCAGAATCAGGCAGGGCACGACGATCCAGGCGATCTCGATCAGCGTGTTATGGGTGGTCTGGCTGGGCTTGGGGTTACGCCCGGCCCGGAAGCGCAGCATCACATAGGCCATCAAGATGGTCACGAACCCGACCACGCCCAGCATGATCCAGAGCACGTATTGCATCAGCCAGTCGATCCTGGCCTGCATCGGGCTGCCCGCGGCGGGGAACCAAAGCTGCCAGTCATGCGGCGCGTCGGTATAGACGTTCGCGGCGGCGGTAGGGTCGGGCACCGCGCCCTGGGCCCAGGCGAAATGCCCCGGCAACGCCAATGCCGCCACCAGCGCCAGCATGCAAGCCAGCTTCAGAGCCGATACATCTCTCCGCTTCATTATGCTGCGCCCCGCTTCTTTATCATGGCCGTTTCCAAGCCTTCTTATATCCCCACAGGAATATAAGCCGGACCGGCCAAGATCAAGCTAAATACCGGAGTGTTCCACGCCGCGGCAGGCCCCGGGCTTCAAGGCTGGGGTGCGCAGCCGGGCGGCAGCGCCCGCCCCTGGCGCAGCGCCGCCGCGTTCTCGCTGATCAACGTCTCCAGCGCGGCGCTCATGGCCTTGCGGTTGACAAAGCTGCCGGGGGGCAAAGGCTCGCCGAACAGAATGGTCGCCCGCAGGCGGCGCCGGCGCAGCAGCCCGAGGAGATGCGGCGCCAGATCCGTATCCCCGTACCAGGCGACCATCGGCCTGTCCCAGCGGCGGATTTGCTGGCCGTCCAGTTCATCATAGACGATCGTCACCGGCTGCACCCAGGGCCGCGCCGGGCCAAAGGCCAGGGTTAAGAAGGCCGCGGAAAAGGGCAGCACCCGGTTGCCGTCAGAGGTCGTCCCCTCCGGGAACAGGATGATGTTGTCCCCGCGCTCCAGCCGCATCTCCAGCACGTGCTGCTCATGCGCAACGGTCTGCCGGTTGCGGGAGACGAAAATCGTCCGCCCCAGCTTGGCGACAAAGCCGATGCCCGGCCACCCCGCGATCTCGGCCTTGGCGACAAAACAGCCCGGCAGCGCCGCGCCCAGCGCCACGATATCCACCCAGGAGCAATGATTGGCGATGAACAAGGTCGGCCGGTGGCCGGAACGCTGCCCGATGAGCCGCAGCCGCACCCCCAGGATACGCGCCATGCCCCGCCAATAGACGCGCGCGAACCAGGCCTTGCCCCGGCCGGGCAGCGCCAGCATGACCGACTGCACGCACACGGCCGCGAGCGTCCAGAGCACCACGAGGGTGAAGCGCAGCGCGAGCCTGATCAGGGTGCCTTGCCCTTCAGCATCAGCCGCAGATCCTGCCGGATCGGCTCCGGATCCGCGCCCAGAACCTCGCGCACCATTTCGGCCCAATCCCCGATATCCTGCACATTGCTCGGATTATCGCGCAGCAATTCCCGCTTGATGAAGGGAAAGCCCGAGAGCAGCAGCTGGCGCCAGAGGTCAGAGGTGGGGTTCAGAGGCAGGCGCCGGGCCACGCCATCGCGGATACGCAAAATCTGTATCTTGCGGGTGAGATGGATCGGATCGGTCTTGCCCAGCTCCGTCTCCTCTTCCTCGATCAGCTTCGCCAACTCATCGCGATTCACCATCCGGACGAGCGCCTCATAGTTCCAAAGCGCGGCACAACTCAGCCCACCCTTCAGCATCGCTTGGGTAACGCCGATCTCGTAATGCTTGACGATATAGGCTTTCATCGGCAACGGCTGGATCGACGCCCAGAAGGCTTTAAACGCCTCCGCCTGCAACGCCTTCGGGCCAAATGCGAGAAAATAAGATTGCAAATGGTAGCGGAGCTGCCAGCTTTCGGTCAGCCCCCAAACATCGGCCTTGGTATAATCCAGCCGCCTCAGCATGTTCCCAAGCGGCATTAGCGGCCCAAAAACACTATCATTGGCCAGGATAACCTCTTCCGTCCCCGCGCGCGGCAGGCCCAATTCATTCAGTGTGTCCGCCCAGGCGCCGAAATCATAGCCGATATTCCGGCGCACGATCACCGCCGTGCACAACTCCTGCAAGGCCGCCATCGCCTCTGGACTCAGCCGGCCAGAATTGGTGACAAAAACCACATCGCGGCCATTATCCTTGAACTCACGTATGTAACCGAGCACCTGCTGGCGCACGAGAAAGCGGCCATCGAAATGCATGAAGAGAACGACACGTGGCCCCAGAACGACCATGCCCTCCGGCCAGACGCTGAGAATCTGCCTCTGGCTGCGCAGCTTACCGCAGGCAACCGCAACAGGCGCGGCGAATTTCCATTTCAAGAATGAAAGCACCGTATAAACCCAGGTTTTCAACAGGCGGCGCATGCCTCAGACTGCCTTGGCCAATACGCGCAGATCATCCGGTGCATCTGGATAGGCGGATACCAACCCCGTCAGCAATGCCTCGGCCTCGGCGCCGCGGTTCAATTTGTGCAGTGCCAATACCTCGCCACGTAAAGCCGGCCAGAACAACGGCTCAGGCACGCTGCACGCAGGCGTTTGCTTTTCGAGTGAATCACGCAACCGCGCAAAGCTGGCAACGCTGCGCGGCCAATCTTGCTTCTCCTGGAGGAACAGGATTCCTGCTGAAAACAAGGCATCTCTCGCCTCAGCCGAATAAGGCGGCGAGAATTTCATAATCAACGGTTCGGCGAGAGGCAGCATCTGGCGTGCCTTTGCCTGCTCCTGTTTGTTCACCAGCGCGGTGAAGGCCGCAAGAATGAGAATTTTCTCCCGCTCCTCTCCGGCACCGGCCCGCAGAATGGAATTGAGCCGCTCCGGTATCCGCGCTGCATCGCCGCCGTCGCGAAGTTCCAGATACAACCCCGCAACCAGTATATTCATGCGCTGGTCGGGGCTGCAGAGATCGCGCCATGCTCCTGTGAATTTTTGCTGTTCCAGCTCCCGCGCGAACAGCAGTTCGCCTGCATTGACAGCACGGACAAATGCCTCCGCATA
The DNA here is from genome assembly GCA_035499915.1 of Acidocella sp. Taxonomy (GTDB): domain Bacteria; phylum Pseudomonadota; class Alphaproteobacteria; order Acetobacterales; family Acetobacteraceae; genus Acidocella. The sequence continues at coordinate 1,564 of DATJXU010000058.1, read as the reverse complement.
CAGCCCGGCTAGGGTCTGCTCCGGCACCCCCCGCTCCGTTTCAAGCGCCACGAGACGCTGCAGGCCTGACGCGAGACGATCGCCCTGCAAGTCGAGGGTAGCCTCTGACAAACCTACGTTCCGCGCCACCTCACCGCCTGTCCGTGCTGCCAGCGTGGCAACATCGTGCAGCACTGCGAATGCATCAGCCTCCTCATAGCGCCCTGCATTTACAAGCCGGATAAAAGCTTCCAGCAGCAGCGTCTCGCGATGAAGCGGATCAAGCACCACCCCATCCAGCCGGGTTGGCACCTCGGCCGGGTCGCCCACCGCCAGATCCAGCACCGCCTGCGCCAGACTGGCATCCCTGGCCGCTTCGCCGCCAGCCCGCGCCGCCAGCACCGCAACATCGTGTTTCTCGATAAAGTCCCGTGCCTCGTCATAGCGGCCGCCATTCACCAGCCGCACGAACACGCCAAGCCGGATCTCGTTGGCTGATTCACCCAAGGCCGACAGCTCATCCGCCACCTTCAATGCCTGCACGGCATCCTGACCAGGGGCAAGATGGAAATTGGCGAGACTCAGCAGCGCGTCGCGCCGCAGCCCAGCGGGAATGCTGGCATCCGGCACGTCTCCCAGCAGCGCTTCACGCAACCGCGCCGCCGCCTCATAGGCCCCCGCATTCACCAGCGCCACAAAGCCGCGCCAGCCCGCGATTTTATCGCCCAGCCCCAGCAAAGCGCCCACCACCTCCGGCCGGCCGGCCTCGGCATCGCAGAGCAGCAGCTCCACCGCCGCCACCGAATCGATGCTGACGCAAAGCCGGTCACGCCCCAAAGAGCGCTGGTCCAAGGCCGCCTGCAGGGCGGCGATGGCGGCGCGCGCCAGCTCCAGCATCGGCCGCACCGCCTGCCGGTCCTCACCCGCCGCCAGACGCTGCATCGAGCGGCTGAACAACATCATGCCCAGCCCCAGCGGCATCTTTTGGGCGAGCCCCTCCAGGCTGTCGTTTTCAGCCCCCGGCGGCAGGGCGGCCAGCCCCTCCAGCCCGTAGCCGAACCGCGCCTGGGTGGCCGCGTTCAGCACCGCCCAGGCGGTTTGCGCGCCCTCCTTGTCCTGGTCGTTCACCGCATCAAACAACCCCCGCCCGGCAAAGCCGATCTGCAGGTCGCTGCCCGGCGCCGCCGCCGCCGCGCGCGCCTCCAGATAGCGGCGATAGACCGCCCGCCGGGAGGCGAAATCCTCCGCCAGCGTAAAGGGCGCGGGCGAGGCATAGGCGACCAGGCAGGCGTCCTCGGCCCGCACCACCACATGCGCGAACCCCGCCGCCTCCAGCGCCATTTTCAGGCTTTGCGCGCTCTGCAGCACCACATGCGCGCCGGGTGCCAGCAAGGCGTACAGCTCGCCGCTCGACAACGCCGGGGTGATCCAGTCCGCATTCGGCGTGGTGAGGAGCAGAATACCGTCCTCCGCGATGGCCTGGCGCATCAGCCGCAGGAAGGCCGGCGGCGCTTCCAGATGTTCGATCACCTCGGTTGAGATGATGACATCCCAGGGGCCGTCGCGCAGCGTCGCTTCGGTGAAA
>DATJXU010000057.1:0-9133 GCA_035499915.1 Acidocella sp. | reverse complement strand
CTGAGAAAAGCCGACGAGCGAACAAAGGAGACAACTTGGCGGCGGATCGGATCGCTTCTCGACGCCTTCACGCCGCAGGAGTGCAAAAACTATCTCGCCAACGCTGGGTATGCGTCAATCTAAAGTCATCAGACTCTAAGACTGCCCTAGGGCACAGATAAGCCAAAAGCCGCCCAGAGGCGGCTTTAAGTAATTGGCTTATAGCGATTTTCTGGTTGCGGGGGCCAGATTTGAACTGACGACCTTCAGGTTATGAGCCTGATATCAATTAAATTTCTCCAATTATATTCTTGGAATTTTTATAATCATAGCTACACAACCTTAGAAAATGCCCTTAAAAATCGCCTGTTTTTCCAATTTTCACCTAAAAGTGCCCTAATGAGCGTTGAAGCCCCCCATTAATGTAAATCAGCACGGGGCTTCGGCGTCTATCGGCTCGCCAACCATCAGATTTAGCTTGGTTTTATGGGGCGCAGCGTGACGCCGATTCACAGTTCAGGTGCTCAACAGGCTACCCGGCTTCTTCCGGCGTCCCCATTTAACCAGCTCCAGGATCACGAAAATCAGACTGGATGCGGCGATGCTCACGGCAAGCTCGGGGAGGCTGAGCGGCGCGGCGCCGAAGGCGGCATTGACGCCAGGGATATAGATAACCGCGAGTTGCAAGCTGAAGGTCAGCGCCACCGCGCCAAGGAGCCGGGGGTTCGACATGACGCCCTGCTGGAACAGCGATACGCGCGCCGAACGGATGGCCAAGATCTGCCACATCTGCACGAACGTGAGCACGGTGAAGACCATGCTCTGCCAACGCGTGTCATGCGCCCGGATCGCGCCCGCCTCGGTCAACAGAGTAATCGCCGCCATCACGAGCCCGGTCCACGCAACCTCCCAGAACATGCCGCCGGCAAACAGTCCCTCGCGCGGTGATCGGGGCGGGCGGGTCATGATGTCCGGCTCCGCCGGCTCGGCCGCAAGGGCAAGGCCGGGCAGGCCATCCGTCACCAGGTTGATCCAGAGAATCTGGATGGGAAGGAGCGGCACCGGCAGGCCGAAGAAGGGCGCGAGGAAGATCGTCAATATCTCCGCCGAATTACAGGCGACGACGAAACGAACGAATTTGCGGATATTATCATAGATCCGCCGACCTTCACGCACTGCCGCGACGATCGTCGCGAAATTATCATCCAGCAGCACCAGGCTGGCCGCTTCGCGCGCGACATCGGTTCCCCCCTGCCCCATCGCCACGCCAATATCCGCATGCGCCAGAGCGGGCGCGTCGTTCACGCCGTCCCCGGTCATCGCGACGATCTCGCCATTCGCCTGCAGCGCGGTGACGATCCGGATCTTCTGCCCCGGATCGACCCGGGCATAGACATTCGTCTCCATCACCCGGCGGCGCAACGCATCATCATCCAGCGCCTGCAACTCCTGGCCGGTCATCACGGGCCCGCTGCCATCAAGAATGCCCAACGTGCGGGCAATCGCACGCGCGGTCACAGGATGATCGCCGGTGATCATGACAGGCCGGATACCGGCAATCCGGCATGTGGCGACAGCCTCACCAGCTTCCGGGCGCGGCGGGTCTAGCAGACCGACGAGGCCCAGGAATTCAAGCCCGCACTCAAGCTCCTCCGGGGACTCAGGCTTTTGCACCCAGTTGCCACAAGCGACGGCGAGAAGGCGCAAGCCATTCCCGGCCATTTCGGCCCCGGCGCGCATAATGGCCTCATGCGCGGCGGGGGCGGTGCCAGAGGCGGCTGCCATGCTCGTGCAAAGCGGCACGACGGCTTCAGGCGCTCCCTTTGTATAGCTCACCAGCCCCTCGCCGTCCGGATGCAGCGTGGTCATTCGCCGCCCCGTGGAATCGAAGGGGATTTCCATGATGCGCGGCGCCCGCGCAACCTCCCGCGCCCGCTCCAACCCGGCGGCCTGCGCCGCGCGCCACAGCGCCACCTCGGTCGGATCGCCCAGAACGTCGCCAGCCTCGTCCAGGGCGGTATCGTTGCACAGGAGCAGCGCCCGCAGCAGCGCCAAGGTAGCGGGCTCGCGCGGGTTGAGCGCATCCGCAGCCAAGTGCCGCCCGGCGACCCAGGCATCGGTAAGGCGCATTTCGTTGAGCGTCAGCGTTCCAGTCTTGTCCGAACAGATCGTGGTGACGGAGCCAAGGGTTTCCACCGCCGGCAGGCGGCGGATCAAGGCTTTGGCCTTCGCCATGCGTGAGGCGCCCAGGGCAAGCAGCACGGTGACGACTGCGGGCAGCGCCTCCGGTATCGCGGCAACGGCAAGGCTGAGCGCGGTCAGCAGCATCAGCAAGGGCGCCTCGCCGCGCAGCAGGCCAATTCCAAAGATCAGCGCGCAGATCACCAGCGCCGCGGTCGCGATTTGCCGCCCGAACAAGGCCAGGCGCTGCTGCAGTGGCGTGCGTGCGTTGTCCGCCCCTTCCAGCATCGCGGCAATCCGGCCAAGCTCGGTCGCCATGCCGGTCGCGACCACGACACCGCGCCCCCGCCCGTTCAGGACCATCGTGCCCTTATAGGCCATGCAATGCCGCTCAGGCAGCGCCTGGTTCCCCGTCTCCGGCGCAACCAGCTTCTCGACCGGCGCGGATTCCCCGGTGAGCGCCGCCTCGCCCATCCGCAGTCCGGCGGTCTCGATCAGCCTGAGATCGGCCGGCACCGCGTTCCCGGCCTCGAGCAGCACAATGTCTCCCGGTACCAGAGCCTTTGCCGGCAGCGTGCGCGGGTGGCCGCCGCGCACCGCCACGGCAACGGGCGCGGTCATGCGCCGCAGCGCGGCCACCGCGTTCGCCGCCCGTATCTCCTGCACGAATCCCACCATCGCGTTGAGGATCACGATCGCCAGGATCACCGCCGTGTCCTCGATATCGCCAATAAAGCCGGAGAGAATGGCGGCGGCGATCAGCAGCAGGATCATGAAATCGCTGAACTGAGCGAGCAGCATAGCAAGATGGCTGCGCCGCCTGCCCTCGCGGATATCGTTTGGCCCGTATCGCCCGGTACGGGCGGCGGCTTCGGCCTCCGTCAGGCCGCGCGCAGCATCGCTGTCCAACCGGCCAAGTGCATCCTCCGGGGACAGCGTGTGCCACTCCGCCTCCGGCGGCGCGCGATGCGGCTCAGTGTTTGCCATGGAGGTAGAGCACATCGGAGTTCGGCCGGCACATCATGAACAATCCGAAACCGACCAAGAGTTGCGGCATGGAGGCGACCATTATCAGCCCGATCCAACCGCCCGTGCGCCAGATGATGGTGGCCGGACTCATGGCCCCGGCCCCATAACACGCTGACGGAAGACCGACAGCAGAAAGAGCGTGACTGTCACGGTCGTCGGCCCCAGCACAAAGCCGGGGGCGCCAAACAGGATCAAACCGCCAATAATCGCGATGAAAGCTGGTATCGTATGCAATTTCAGCCGGTTGCCGACCAGGATCGGACGGACGACGTTGTCGATTTCACCAACCACGAGCGCGCCCCATAGGGCCAGGATCACTGCTTTCACCTCCTGCCCCTCAAGCGCGAGGTACACAGCCTCTGGTATCCAGACGACAAAAGCGCCAAGCACCGGAATGATGGAAAGCAGGCTCATCACCACGCCCCAGAAAAGCGGCGCGGGCAGCCCGAGCGCCCAGAACATCAACCCGGCCAACGTGCCCTGCAATACCGCCACCGTGATCGTGCCATAGATGATGGCGTGCACCGTATCGATCATTCGTCGGAACAGCTGTTCCGTCTCCTCGGGAGTCAGGGGGAGGATTTCACGCAAGACATTGCCGGCGACGTGGCGGTCCCGCAGGAAATAGAACAGTATATAGAAGGTTAGGAGAATTTCGAGGCCCTGCGCGAGCGAGCCGCGCAGGAACAAGGCGCCGACATTGCTCAGCACGGAGATGAGCTGGTTGAGAATGCCGGGCAGGTCGATCTGCTGTTCCACCCATCCCACGGCAGAGGGAAGCCTCAGCGTTCCGCTTGCCAGCTTGGACTGAATGAATGTGGCGCTGGAAATCGCGCCATGTACCAAGCGCTCCAGCACCAAAGCGACTGGTACGGCGACAACGACGACGGCGACAAGCACCGTGACAACCGCTGCGATCCCAGGATGCCGCAGAATCTTTTCGAGGCGGGCCTGGAGCGGCGCAAATAGGACAGTCAAGGTGAACGCCCAAGTCAGCGCGCCAAGGAAAGGCGCGGCCAGCAAGGCGCAAATGAGCAGACCGCCAAGGACCGCTGCGGTGAGCGCCAATACTCCGATACGCGAGGCGTTCTGGTTATCGATCTTTGGAAGCGGATCGGATTTATTCATGCCTTCTGACGCTCATCCGGTCTAAGGGATTCGGGGACAACTCAGGGCATCCGCACGTAAGTGCCCGGAGCCTCGGCAAATTGGTGCAGGCCATGCTCCGGGGCTCCCATCGTTGGCGGAGGCACACGCCCGGCTGTACTCAGGCTCGCAAGCCATTCTTGCCAGGCTGGCCACCAGGATCCTGGCCGCCGTTCGGCTCCTGCAGCCCAGCTGTCCGGGTCCTTGTAACGCTGCCCTTGCTGCCGCCGGCCGATCAGGAACGAGCCAATGCCCGCATCGGGCGGGTTGACGATGCCGACATTATGTCCGCCCGTTGTGAGCACGAAAGTCATATCTGTATTGGTGAACAGCGCGACCTTGTATACCGAGCGCCATGGCGCGATATGGTCCCGCTCCGTCGCCACTGTGAAGAGCGGCGTTCGGATGTCGCGTAGCGCGACCACTCGGCCTTCCACGGCAAACCGTCCACCAGAGAGACGGTTTTCCAGGAATAACCCACGTAGGTACTCGCTATGCATGCGCGCTGGCATGCGTGTCTGATCCGCATTCCAGGCGTCCAAATCCGTCATTTGGTCGCGTTCACCAAGAACATAGTTGCGCATCAGCCGGGACCAAACCAGCTCGTTGGAACGCAGCACCTGGAACGCGGCAGACATCTGGCGTGTATCGAGATATCCCTGATCCCACATCAGATCCTCCAGCAGACTAATCTGGCGCTCGTCCAGAAACAGCAGCATTTCGCCGGCCTCGGCAAAATCCGTCTGCGCCGCGAGGAAGGTGAGGCTCACAAGGCGCTCGTCATGTTCGCGTGCCATCGCAGCGGCCGCGATTGCGAGAATCGTGCCGCCGAGGCAATAGCCGCAGGCGTGAATCTTGCGGTCCGGCAGGATGCGCCCGACGGCATTGAGTGCGGCCATGACGCCTAGCTGCCGGTAATCATCAAGGCTGACGTCTCGGTCCTGGTGATCCGGGTTTTTCCAAGAGATCATGAAAACGGTGTGGCCGCGCGCACGCAGCCAGCAGACCAGAGAATTTTGCGGGGACAGATCCAGTATGTAATATTTCATGATCCAAGCTGGAATGATCAAAACCGGCTCGGCAAACACGGTGTCGGTGACTGGCGCGTACTGGATCAGTTCCATCAGATCATTGCGCAAAACCACCTTGCCTTTTGCGGTGCCGATGGTGTCGCCGATCACGAAAGCCTCAGCGCCAACTGGTGGGCTAGCCGACACGATCCGGTCGAAATCCTCCCACCAGTTTCGCAGACCCTGGAGAACATTGAACCCTCCGGACCTGGCTGTTTTGGTAATAACCGTCGGGTTCAGCCACAGAATATTCGCAGGGGACCAAGTGTCGGCGCTCTGGCGAATAAGAAACTGGACCTCCTCCTGAATCCGTCTTGGCACACCCGGCACGTTGTGCGCAGCCTCCAGCCACCAATCCTCGCAAACCATATGCGCGCGGGCCAATGCGATGAACGGCCATTCGTTCCACTCCGCGCTCGCAAATCGCCGGTCCTCCATGGGCTTCGGGGCCCACGCGTCAACCTTGCCCGCCATTACGTCCGGCAACCGCAACACGAACCTTGCTGTCTCGATCCATGCGCGCGCGACCAGTTCAGCCTGTTTTCCGGGTGAGAGCGCAAGCTGCGTTGCCCACTCGGAAAGGGCGTCAAAAATGACGCGGTAGGACACCCCTTGGGTCGCGCGCGCCGTGATCGCACGCATAAGTCGATCGAAATTGTAGAGTTGGTAAAAAGCGGACAAGTCTTCCTTCTGGCGCGGTGGCGCCCTGCCGGGATTTGGCCCTTCGAATTGCCGTGCCTTACGGGAAGACGCAGACCCGTCGGCGGGCGCGGCGGATTCGCTTGCAGATCGACGCATCTGACATCTCCGGCCAGAGAGAATGTCTTATTAGCCGGCGGGGAAGCCGGCGGTCATTGACTACTGTCAAAAGCAGACGGCGCACTCGGTAATGCTGCACGCTTCACGTTACTCAAGCTGTCTTCACGGAGAAGCCCGCGAGCACTTCCTCTTCAGCGGCCAGATGTATGCGCAGCATGGCTTCGAGCGCAAAGAGCGCCCGCCGCAGTTCTGGCGCACTCGCGACCCAGCCGGTGCTGCCGCCAGCCGTCTGCACCAGGGCGGCCACGCGCTCGACCTGCGCCTCGATCTCTGTATGCATGCGGATCAATGGCGCCATGGGGTCCTGCCCGCCAAGATAAAGTGCCGCCGCCGGATAGAGCCGGCGCTCTTCCTCCCGCTGATGCGCCAACACCTCGTCGCGCAAACGCGGCACCAATGCGGCGACGGCCGGAAGCGCCGTTGGCGACGGCCCGATCGACTCGCCAGCCGCGCGCAGCGCATCCACAAGCTGTCGGAGGCCAGCATGCTCCGAGATCCGATCTGCCAGTCCGGTCTCCGGCGGCAATGCCGCCTCCGCACGCTCGCCGCGTCCCGGCCGCAGCGCCGACAGTGCGAACAGAACGGCGAACACGTCGATTGCTTCCTGCACCACGGCGCCGATGATCGGCTTCAGAAAACCACTGGCTGCCACAGCCATGGCGGCGGCGGCCAGCCCCATGCCAAGGCCGATGGCGCGCAGCGCCACGCTGCGCGAGCGCTGCGCGATCGCCATCGCCTCAGCCAATTTATCAACGCGGTCGACGAGCAGCACCACATCTCCGGCCTCGGCGGCGGCGGCGGTGCCAGCACCCCCCATAGCGATGCCGACATCGGCAGCGGCGAGGGCTGGCGCATCGTTGACGCCATCGCCGACCATCGCCGTCGGCGCCAAGGCGGCTTCGGACTTCACCGCCGCGATCTTCGCGGCCGGCGATTGTTCGGCCAGCACAGCATCCAGACGCAAGGCCCGGCCGACCGCCAGTGCGGCAACGGCGCGGTCGCCCGAGACAAGCGCGATCCACCGCACCCCCAGCGCCCGCAACCAATGGATCGTGCGCGGCGCCTCCGGGCGCACCGTGTCCGCGAGCACAAAAGCCGCGGCAACGCGGCCATCAACGGCCAGCCGGGCGACCAGCCCGGCGGCCGCCAGCACCTCGACGGCGAGGTCAAAACCACCGCCCGCTTCAATCCCCGCTTGGCGGAGAAATTCCTCGCTGCCCAGGGCAAGCTCTCGCCCCTCCACCTGCCCCGCGATCCCCCCGCCGGCGACTTCCCACACACGCACCGGCGCTGACAGAGCGATACCGCGGGCCATCGCGGCGGCAACGAGGGCGGCAGAGACTGGATGCGTCGACCCCTGCGCCAGGGAGGCTGCAAGCCACAACGCCGTCTCGCGCCCGAGTGCCGGGTCGGCATCTACCGCAACCAGCTGTGGCCGCCCAGGCGTGAGGGTGCCGGTCTTGTCGAACAACACGGTGTGTACCCGAGCGAGGCGTTCCAACGCACCGCCGCCCTTGATCACGATGCCGCGGCGCGCCGCGCGCGCGATGCCGGCCACCAGCGCCACCGGCGCCGCAAGGATCAATGGGCACGGGGTGGCCACCACCAGCACAGCAAGGGCGCGCACCGGGTCACCCGTCAAGGCCCAGGCCCCGCCCGCGATGACGGAAGTGACGCCGACAAGGCCAACGGCCCAACGGTCGGCAAGGCGTGTAAGCGGGGCTCGCATCGAAGCGGCCTGCTGCGTCAGCCGCACGATCGCGGCGTAGGTGCTGGCCGCTGCATCGCGGCTTACACGCATATGGAAAGCCGCGCCGACATTGACCCCGCCGCTTTGCAGGACGGTGCCTTTGGTGAAGGACACCGGCAGCGGCTCGCCGGTTAAGGCGCTCTGGTCGAGCGTGGCCGCCTTGTCTTCCAGCACGCCGTCAGCCGGCACGGTCTCGCCCGCCCGCACCAGCAGCAGATCGCCCAGGCCGACAGCGGCGGCGTCTACCTCCTCGATCCTCCCATCCACGAGGCGCGCGGCCCGCCGCGGTGCACGTTCCACCAACGCAGTCAGCGCGTACATGGCCCGCCCTTCGGCCCAACTCTCGAGCGCCTCGCCGCCAGCCACCATGATACCTATCACGGCGGCCGTCGCCGCTTCGCGCAAAAGCAAGGCGCCGATGATCGCGGCGAAGGCAACGACGTCCACCCCGATACGGCCGCCGAACATGGAGTGCAGGATGCCCAAGGCTATATGCAGAGCCGCCGGCAGCGCCGTGATGACCCAGACCCAGCTGGCTGCGGGCTGATACCCGAGGCCGTATAGAACGGCCCCAGACAACAGGCCAGACAACGTCCAGGCAAGCAGAAGATAGCGATGCACTGAGTGTGTTCCCCTGCAGACGCTACACAATGATACCCATTACGGCTGTGAGGGCCGCCAGACTATAGTTCAAAGCTTTTATAGATTGCGTGTGAAAACGCCGATTTCGAGGAACTTAGTACTGCCCTTGTGCCTCTGCGCTGCAAATCGGTACGGGGTTTCGGCGCCCATAGGCGCGCCAACCATCAGAGTTAGCTGCGTTTTATGGGGTCACAACGTGGCGCCGACTCACACATTGGCAGACCACGACCACAGGCTAACAGGTTTTGTTTTTAAATTGCAATTACCCTAATCGTATCTTGGGGCATCGAAACGTTAACGGCCGCTTTGCAGCGGCCATTAATGGTTGATTAAGTTTGATTTTCCGGTTGAAGTGGCCAGATTTGAACTGACGACCTTCAAGTTTTTGGCTGGATAGTCTACTGGACAGACCGCACTTTGGTAGTGACGTCAGAATTATTTTACAGTAATTTCAATATATTATTCGTGGTTGCGGGGGCCAGATTTGAACTGACGACCTTCAGGTTATGAGCCTGAC
>DATJXU010000056.1:0-31266 GCA_035499915.1 Acidocella sp. | reverse complement strand
CGGCATTTTTGCCCTGAGCTGGATCGTCTCCACGCTGGTTTATAAATTCAAGCGCTATGACGAGCTTGAGGTCGTCAAAGCCAGCGCCAAGCCTTAACCGCTTTCACCGGCGCAGGATGTAGATATCCATGATCCACCCATGCGCCGCCCGTGCGGCGGCGCGGGCGCGGATAATCTCCGGGCCGGTTTCGGCCAACGGCCCGGAGCGTATCATCTGCTCCTGCATGCCCAGATAAGCCCCCCACCAGATGCTCACCCCGTCGGGCTTCACGGTTTCAAACGCGCAAGCGCCATCCAGCATGATGACCAGCGTGTCCACGCCCTGCGGCCAGCCATGCTCGCGCAATTGCCGCCCGGTGGTCACCATGAAGGGCGCGCCGATTTCGTTCAGCACCATGTTGTGGGCAGCCGTCAGCGCCTGGATGGCGGTGATGCCCGGTATCGCCCGCACGGAAACATCCAGCCTTGCCGCAATGCGCAACGTGCTGTCGTAAAGCGAGGGATCGCCCCACACCAGCAGCGCCGCCTCACCGCCGTGGGGCAATTCCCGGTCCAGCACATCCTTCCAGCATCGGGCGATGGCCTCGTGCCAGTCATCCACCCCGGCGCGGTAATCCGGGTTGCCGGCATCGCGCACCGGCAGATCGAATTCCACCAGTCTCGTGCCGGGGTTTTTCAAGACATCGGCGCAGATGCTCCGGCGCAGCGCCGCCAGATCCGCCTTGTCCGCCCCCTTGCGTGGGATCAGGATCAGATCCGCCGCATTGATGGCCCGGATCGCCTCCAGCGTCAGATGCTCCGGGTTGCCCGTGCCGATCCCGATCAGGCTGAGGCGCGTGCTCACTTTGCATCCTCCAGGCGGGAGATCAGATGAAAGAAACTCCCCGTCACCTGCCCGCGCCGCGAGCCGGTTTCCGCCACAACAAGCCCATCGGCGTCGCGCACTTCGGCCAAGGGGGCATCAGGTTGCTCCAGAATGGTGGCGTAATGGAATTCATGCCCCGCCAGCACTGCCCCCACCGCCTGTCCTGGCATCGGCGCCACCAGCGCGGCACGCCGGTAGCCCAGATGCATCCGCCGTTTGGCGAAAGACGTTGCCAGCCCCAGCAGCCCCGCCATCTCGTGGCTTGTTCCACCGGCATCCACCAGCGCCGCGCCCAGCACCATGTAGCCGCCGCATTCCCCATGCACGGGCCGCGTTTGGGCAAAGTGCCGCAGCCCGCGCAGAAACTTCGCCGCCCCCGCGATCCTGCCCGCATGCAGCTCAGGATACCCGCCGGGCAGCCAGCATATATCAGCGTCTTCGGCGGGCGCCTCATCCGCCAAAGGCGAGAAGGGCAAAATTTCCGCCCCCGCCGCGCGCCATGCGGCCAGCAGATGCGGATAGAGGAAGGAGAACGCCGCATCCCTCGCCAGCGCGATCCGCTGCCCCGGCGGCGGCAGGCGCGTGAGGGCAGGGGGCAAATCAGGCCCGGCGGAAGCGGCCTCGCGCAGCGCCGCCAGATCGCAATGTTGGGCGACCAGCTCGGCGGCATTGTCCAGCAGCGCCTCCAGCCTCGGCAATTCCGCCGCCTGCACCAGGCCCAGATGCCGCTCCGGCACCGTCACGTTCTCCTGCCTCGGCAAGGCGCCGAACACCCTCAGCCCCGCCTGCGCCATGCCCGCGCGCAGCAGCGCCTCATGCCGCGGGCTTGCCACCCGGTTCAGCACCACCCCGGCAATGTTCACACCCGCGCGGAACCGCGCCATGCCGCTGGCCACCGCCGCCGCACTCTGCGCCTGGCCGCGCGTATCCAGCACCAGCACCACCGGCCAGCCCAGCAGCGCCGCGATATCCGCCGAAGCCCCGCTGCCGGTTTCCCCCTTGGCCGCCACGCCGTCGAACAGCCCCATCGAGCCTTCCGCCAGCGCCAGATCCGCCCCCCCGGCCCGTTGCGCCAAAGCGGCGATCTCGCCTGCGCCCATCGCCCAGCTATCGAGGTTGAAACAGTCCCGCCCCGTGGCGGCGGCCAGAAACGCCGGGTCGATATAATCCGGGCCGGATTTGAACGGCTGGACCTTCACCCCCTGCTTCGCCCAGGCCCGCGCCAGCCCCAAAGTCAGCGTCGTCTTGCCCGCGCCGGACGCGGGGGCGGCGACCAGCAGGCCCTTCACGCTCACGCGGTTTCCGGAAAGCGCGGGTTGGCGCCGGTGGGCCGGTAGCGCCGGTCATAATCGGGCGCATAGAGGCGCGAGCGCGCGAATTCCTCCGCCCCCAGCACCCGCCCGACCAATATCAGCGCCGTGCGGTCGATCTTCGGCTCCATCATCGCCTCGATGCTCCCCAGCGTGCCGCGCAGAATTTTCTCATCCGGCCAGGAGGCCCGCCACACCACCGCCACCGGGCAGTCCGCGCCGTAATGCGGGGTGAGTGCTGCCACCACATCGGCCAGCACATGGATGGAAAGATGCAGCGCCAGCGTTGCCCCCGTCGCCGCGAAGGCTGCCAGGCTCTCCCCCTCCGGCAGCGGCGAGGCCCGCCCCGCCATGCGCGTCAGCACCAGGGATTGCGCGATGCCCGGCAATGTCAGCTCCGCCTCCAGGCTGGCGGCGGCGGCGGCGAAGGACGGCACGCCCGGCGTCACGTCATAGGCGATGCCGAGTTCCCGCAGCCGCTGCAACTGCTCGCCCATGGCCGACCAGACGGACAAATCTCCCGAATGCAGCCGCGCCACATCCAGCCCCTTGGCATCCGCCTCCTGAATCTCGGCGATGATCTCATCCAGCGAGAGCTTCGCGGTGTTCACGATTTTCGCGCCTGCCGGGCAATGCGCCAGCACCCCCTCCGGCACCAGCGAGCCAGCATAGAGGCAGACCGGCGAGGCCGCGATCAGATTCCGCCCGCGCAGCGTCAGCAAATCCGCCGCCCCCGGCCCGGCCCCGATGAAATGCACAGTCATTGCCCGCTCCCCTCCGCAATCGCCGCCGTCGCCATCCCGTCAGGCGAGGCCCTGCGCGGCCCCAGCAATTTTGCGCCCGGCCCCGCCGCGCACAAGGCCGCCGCCTCCGCCAGACTGCCCGTGCCAAACCGCGCCAGCAGGCGCGGCGACTGGGTGATGGTCGCCACCCCGTTCAGCGCGCTGGCGGGCAGGGCGATCACCCGCACCCCCAGCTCCGCCGCCAGCGCCTGCAGCACGGGGGCGCCAGCCTTCTCCGCCACGCTGGCCAGGGCGCCAATGTCTGCACCGCCCGCCGCCGCCAGCGCCGCGCGCAGGGAGGCGATGCCCGCCCCGTCCCGAAAGCCGAACCCCGCCACCTTCACAGCGTGACACTCCATTGCAAAATCGGCCGCGCCGGCACCCAGCCGCGCATCCGGCCCAGCGGCGCCGCCTCGGCCATCTCCAGCCGCAACAGGCTGCCACCTTTGGCCGCCGCCCAGCTGGTGAACAACGCCTCGCTCTCCAGCGTCACCCCATTGGCCACCAGCCGCGTACCGGCCGGGGCCAAGGCCCAGAGCCGCTCCAGCAGCGCCTCGCTGGCCCCGCCACCGATGAACACCGCATCCGGCCGCGCCAGTTCCGCCAGCCCCTCAAGGGCGCGGCGCTCAAGCAGGGTGAACCTGTCCTCCACCCCGAAGGCCTCGGCATTGCGCTGGGCCCGGGCGGCGCGGGCTGCATCCGCCTCCACCCCGCTGGCCCGGCTTGTGTCCGCGGCCAGCAGCCATTCGATGGAGATGGACCCAGACCCCACCCCGATATCCCACAAATGCTCCCCCGGGCGCGGCGCCAGTGCGCAGAGCGTCAGGGCGCGTATGGCGCGCTTGGTGATCTGCCCGTCATGGTCGAACAATTCATCCGGCAAGCCCGGCGTACGTGGCAGCCCCAGCGCGCCGGCCGCCTCAACCGCCACCGCCACCGGCCCGATCCCGGGCGCCAGTGCGGCAAATTCCTCCAGTGTCCCGGCCAGAACCCGCTCGCGCGCCCCGCCCAGAGCCTCCAGCCGCCAGAGCCGCGAGGCCCCGAAGCCCTGCGCCCCCAGCCAGGCCGCGAAGGGCGCCACCGCCTCCGGCCCGCGCAGCAGGCAGATCAGCCTGGCTCCCGGCGCCAGATGCCGCCTGGCCCGCGCGAAGGGGGCCGCATGCAGCCCCAGGCAGACAGCCTGTTCCAGCCGCCACCCCAGCCGCGCCGCGGCCAGTGAAAAACTTGAAGGCGCCGGGCAGGCCACCCAGTCCTCCGGCGCCAGCGCCTCGGCCAGCACGCTCCCCGCTCCAAACCAGAACGGATCGCCCGAGCACAGCGCCACCACTTGGCGCGGGCGGCAGGCCAGCAGCGGGGCGATGGAGAACGGCATGGGCCAGGGTTGCCCGCGCCCCCCCGCCTGCGCCAACTCCAGGTGCCGCGCCCCGCCGAACACCATGTCCGCGCCCGCCAGCGCCGCTTGGGCCTGGGGGGAAAGCCCTGCCAGCCCCTCCTCGCCAATGCCGATGATCGTCAGCCAGGGTTGCGTCATGGCCTTGCCTCGCGCCCCGCGGCGGCGGCAAAATACCGCCCATGTCCAACCCCATTCCCCGCGTGCTGCTCCTGGGCGGCACCACCGAGGCCAGCCGCATGGCAAGCGTTTTGGCCGAGGCCGGGGTGGAGGCCATCTTCTCCTATGCCGGCCGCACGGAAAACCCGCTCCCCCAGCCCTTGGCGCAACGCATCGGCGGCTTTGGCGGCGTTGATGGGCTGGCCGCCTATCTGCGTGAAAACGCCATCACCCATGTCATCGACGCCACGCATCCCTTCGCCGCGCAGATGAGCCGCAACGCTGTCTGCGCCTGTGCGCAGACGGGCGTAAAACTCCTGGCGCTGGAACGCACGGCCTGGGTGCCCGGCCCGGATGATGACTGGCGGAGTGTGGACACTCTGGAAGCCGCCGCCGCCGCCCTGCCGCCAGCGCCGGGGCGGATTTTTCTTGCCATCGGCAAACAGGGCCTCAGCGCCTTCGCCACCCGGCCCGAACAATTTTACCTGCTCCGGCTGGTGGACGCCCCAGCCTT
This sequence comes from Acidocella sp., assembly GCA_035499915.1. GTDB lineage: Bacteria > Pseudomonadota > Alphaproteobacteria > Acetobacterales > Acetobacteraceae > Acidocella. The sequence continues at coordinate 26,246 of DATJXU010000056.1, read as the reverse complement.
CCCGCTCCCCCTGCCCAACACCGAAATCGTGCTCGATCGCGGCCCCTTCACCCTGGCAAACGACCTCGCTTTGCTGCGCCGGCACCGCATCAGCCTCATCATTGCCAAGAATGCCGGCGGGGAGGGGGCCCGCGCCAAGCTGGATGCCGCCCGCGCGTTGCGCCTGCCGGTGCTGATGATCAGCCGCCCCGCTTTGCCCGCGCGCGAGAGCGTGGCCACGCCGCAAGCGGTTTTGCAGTGGCTGGCTCACGGGGCGGCTCTCGGCGTGTAGACAAACCGCCCGGCCTTGCGGGTGGCGCTGTTGCCCACCAGCACCATCGTGCGCATATCCGCCATCTCCGGCGTGGCCTCGGCCAGAGTCACGGTCACAATCCGCTCCTGCTGCGTGCTCACCGCGCGGGCGAAAATCACCAGCCGCTCCGGCGCGCATTCCTCGCGCAGCACGGAAAGCGCCCGGCCAAACCCCTCGGGCCTCGCCAGGGAGCGCGGATTGTAAAACGCCATGGCGAAATCCGCCTGCGCCGCCAGCCGCAGCCTTTTCTCGATCAACGCCCAGGGCTTGAGATTATCGGAGAGATTGATCGCGCAGAAATCATGCCCCAGCGGCGCCCCGGCCCTGGCCGCCGCGGCCAGCATGGCGGTGATGCCCGGCAGCACCCGCACATCCAAGGCGAGCCATTCCGGCTCCTCCTCCAGCACCTCGAACACCGCCGCCGCCATGGCGAACACGCCCGGATCGCCGGAGGAGACGATCACCGCCCGCCGCCCTTCCGCCGCCAGCCGCAGCGCATGGCGCGCACGGGCCAGCTCCTCGCGGTTGTCGGAGGCGTGCAGCACCAGCCCCGCGCGCGGCGCCACCCGCGCCACATAGGGCGTGTAGCCCAGCACATCGCTCGCCTGCGCCAGCGCCTCGCGCACCTCTTGGGTGACCAGCGCCTCATCGCCCGGCCCCAGCCCGGCAATGGCCAGCCAGCCGCTCATCCGCGCCCCGCCCCGCCATGCACCAGCACGATGGCGAAGTACGGGCAATCCGCCTCCTCCATCTCGCCCAGCCGGGCGATGCGCTGCTGCGCCGTGGTGCCGTGCGCCACCAGCCAGGCCGCCTCCAGCCGCCCGGCTTTTGCCAAGGCGCGGCGGATTTTCGGCAAATTCCGCCCGGTCTTCATCACCACGAAGGCATCGCTGTCGCGCATCCGGCGTTCCAGCTCCGCCTCGGGCAGCGTGCCGGGCAGGATGGTGAGTATGTCATTCCCCCAGGTGATGGGCTGGCCCGTTGCCGTCCAGCAGCCGGACATGCCGGTGATCCCGGGCACGATCTCAACCTGCGCCCGCCCGCGCAGCCGCACATGCAGATGCATGAAGGAGCCGTAGAAAAACGGGTCCCCCTCGCACAGCACCACCACATCCTGCGTTTGCGCCAGCGCCGCCAGCCGCGCCGCCCAGTCATCGTAAAAGCGGTTGAGCTGGTCGATATAATCCTGGCTGTCAGCGGGCAGCTCCGTGGTGACGGGATATTCCATCGGATATTCCACGCAGCCCGGTGCGAGCATGCCGTCCACGATCCGCCTGGCCTGCCCCTGCCGCCCGGCCTTGCGGAAATAGGCCACATGCCCGGCCCCGCTCACCAGCCTGGCGGCGCGCAAGCTCATCAAATCCGGATCGCCAGGGCCCAGCCCGGCGCAGATGATCCTGCCCATGCTCATTCCGCCGCGCTGGCGATGGCATTCACCGCCGCCACCGTCACCGCCGAGCCGCCAAGCCGCCCTTCCACGCACAAAGCCGGGCAGGGCGGGGCCTGCATCAACGCCGCTTTGGATTCCGCCGCGCCCACGAAGCCCACCGGGCAGCCGATGATCGCCGCCGGGCGCGGGCAGGCGGGGTCCTCCAGCATGTTCAGCAGGTGAAACAAGGCCGTCGGCGCATTGCCGATGGCCACCACCGCCCCCGCCAGGTGCGGGCGCCATAATTCCAGCGCGGCGGCGCTGCGCGTGGTGCCAAGCTGTCTGGCCAGCGCCGGCACCGCCGCATCATGCAGCGTGCAGATGATCTCGTTCCTCGCGGGCAAACGCGGGCGGGTGATGCCCTCGCTCACCATCCTCGCATCGCAGAGGAGAGGCGCGCCATCCGCCAAAGCCGCGCGGGCCAGCTTCACCATGTCCGGGGTGAAGCGCACATGGCGTTCCAGCCCCACCAGCCCCAGCGCATGGATCATCCGCACCACCACGCCCTCTTCCTCCGGCGTGAAGCGGGACAGTTCCGCCTCCGCCCGAATGGTGGCGAAGGATTGGCGGTAGATCGCAGCACCGTCGGTTTCAAAAATATGGGGCATCAGTCGGGTCCAAATACCAGGCGGGGGTGGCTGAGCAAGCTGGCCGGGTCAAGCCCCGTTTGCGTGGCGGGCGCATCGGCACGGCCCTTCCGGCGCAGCGCAAACCCGCCCGGCGCGGCGGTGAGGGTGAAATCCGCCGCGCCGGGATGCGCGCAGCCTTTGCCGCAGCCCGAGACATGCAGGGTTGTCCCTTCAGGCAGATGCGCCGCCAGCCCCGCCGCCAGTGCGCGCACCGGCGCATGGGCCTGGGCGCAGCCCGGCGCGCCGGTGCAGGCATGAACGCGCAGCATCGGGCCATCCGGGTTCAAGATCATCCCCGGCAAATCCGGCAGCGCCGCCAGCCCCGGCAGCAGCACCATGCGCCAGGGCGTGAGCCGGATTTCTGGCGCCACCTCCGCCAGTCGGTCCAGCGTTTCAACGGGAATTTCCCCGAAGGCGAAGGCGGCGAGCATCCCCGCCGCATGCCGCCCCGGTACGGGGGCAGGCGTGGCTGGGGCGGGGGCCGCATCCTGCCCAAGCGGCTCATGCAAGGCGGCCAGATGCTTGCGCATCCGCCCGCGCCCCTCCGGCGCGCCGCCGCTCTCCAAAAACCAGTGGGCCAGCGCCCGCACGCAAGCTATCGCCGTCTCCGGCGTGGCGCTTTGCCCCCGCGCCGCGCCATCGGCGCGCACCAGCAACCGGCCATCCGCAGCCCGCTCCAGCCGGATATCGGCGGAGATGTCGCCCAGCACGGGCTGTGCCCCGGTATCCACCGCAAAGCCGAACTTGCCGGGTAGAGCCGGAAACTCTGTCAGGGCCTCCGCCAGCGCCCGCGCCAGTTCCAGCGTGCCATCCCCCTCCTGCCAGAAGGGGGTGATGACGATGTTGCGCGCACTCTCGCGCGCCGCATCCTCATCCAGCAGCCCCAGCGCCGCCAAGCCTTCCAGCAGCGCCTCGTGCTGTTCAGGTGCTAAGCCCCGCCATTGCAGATTGGCCCGCGAGGTGAGGCCAAGCCGCGCCTGCCCATGCCCGCGCGCCAGTTCCGCCAGTCCCTTCACCTGCTCAGTCGTCAGCCGCCCCAGAGGCGGGCGGATGCGCAGGATCAACCCATCCTCTGCCAGCATCGGGCGCCAGGCGCCGGGGCACCAGCCGCGGACCTGCCCGCTCATGGGGCCGCCTCCGCCAGTGCCGCGATGATGGCGTTGCTGCGCGTCTCCCACAGCCCGGCCGCCCGCAGGCGCGTAAACACATCGCGCATGCGCGCCAGCGCCGCCGGGTTGTGTGCCGCCAGAAACGCCGCCACCTCCTTTTGGCCCAACGTGGCGGCGAAATAGAGATCGAACAGATGCCCCGGCACAGCCTGCGCCAGATTGGCGAAGGCCGCCATGTGGTCCAGCGTCGCCGCCAGCTCCGCGCCGCCCCGGAAGCCATGCGTCATCATGCCCCGCACCCAGGCCGGGTTGGCGGCGCGGGCGCGCACCACCCGGGCGATCTCCTCCTTCAGCAGCCGCGCGCGGGGCTGTTCGGGGTTGGTGGAATCCAGATGATACAGAGGCGGCGCGCTCAGCCCCAAAGACGCCAGCGCCACCACGATGCCGCCCTCATGCGCCGCATAATCCGCCGCCAGCAGCAGATCCGTCTCCGGCAGATCCTGCGCGTGGACAAACCCATCCGTCCCGGCCAGGCGCTCGCGCAGCGCCTGCGGGGTTTCACGTGAAACACCATCCGTGCCGATGGACCAGCTCGCCCCTTCCAGCCAGGCCTGCGCGGCAAAATCCCGCGCCTCCGGGGTGAAAATCACCGGGGCATCGCCCATCGCCAGCCCGTACTGGCCAGGGCGCGGGCCGAACACGCGCGGTGCGCGCTGGATGTAGGGGTTCTCCCCCGCCGCCTCCTCGCGCGCCGCCAGCGCGTCTGCTCCCGCCGCGAATAATTGCGTCAGATGCGAAAACACATCCCGGAACAGGCCGGAGATTCGCAGCGTCACATCAATGCGCGGGCGGCCCAGCAAAGCGGGAGGCAGAATCTCAAAGCCGGAAACCCGCGTGCTGCCTTCATCCCAGCGCGGGGCGAGGCCCGCCAGATGCAGCGCCATGGCAAACTCCTCGCCCGCATTGCGCATGGTGGCAGAGCCCCAAAGGTCCACCAGCAGGCTCTTCGGCCAGTCGCCATTCTCCTGCAAATGCCGGCGCAGCAGCTCCTCCGCCAGCTTCACCCCTTGCGCATGGGCCGCGCGGGTGGGGATGGCGCGCGGGTCCACCGCGAACATGTTCCGCCCGGTCGGCAGCACATCCTTGCGCCCGCGCGCGGGCGAGCCAGACGGCCCCGGCGCCACGCGCCTGCCCTCCAGCGCCGCCAGCAACCCGCCCCGCTCCGCCGCCCCGCAGGCGCCGTGGCCGAAAATATGCAGCCCCTCGCCAAAGCGGCTTTCCTTCAAATCGCACACAAACCGGTCGATCCGCGTCACCGCCTCCGCCAGCGAGGCATCCGCCGCCAGCCCCAGATCCTGCTCCACGCCCCTGGCCTGCGCCTCCTCGCGGATGGCGGTGATCAGCCGGGTGCGGCGCGGCGGGTCCAGCCCCTCGGCGGTGGCATATTCATCCAGCAGCGCCTCCAGCCGGAGGAGAGGCTCTGGCATGGCGGCTTGCGCCAAAGGCGGGGGCATGTGGCCGATGGTCACCGCGCCGATGCGCCGCTTCGCCTGCGCCGCCTCGCCGGGATCATTGACGATGAACGGGTAGATAACGGGCAAATGCCCCGCCAGCGCCTCCGGCCAGCATTCACCTGAGAGCGCCGCACTCTTCCCCGGCAGCCATTCCAGCGTGCCATGCGCGCCCAGATGCACCAGCGCCTCCGGCGCCTGCGCCCGCAGCCAGAGATAAAACGCCACATAGCCATGGCAGGGCACGGCGGACAGATCGTGATATTGCGTCTCACGCTCCCGCGCGCTGCCGCGCTCCGGCTGCAGGGCGATGAGGATGTTCCCTGCCCGGACAACGGAGAACTGAAACGCCCCGGCCTGCACCGCGGCATCCGCCTCCGGCGCGCCCCAGCTCTCGGCCAGGGCGTTTTGCAAAGCCTCAGGCAATGCCTTGAGCGTGTGCCGATACGCCGCCACCGGCCAGCTTTCCCGGCTGGTTTGCAGGCGGGTGGGCAGCGCTTCAACCGGTGCGGCGCCATAGCCCGCCTGATGCAAATCCTTCAGGATCTCGTTGGCGGATGCCAAGGCATCCAGCCCCACCGCATGGGCCATCTGCTCGGCCCGGCCGGGATAGGTGGAGAGCACCAAAGCCAGCTTGCGCGCCGGGGCTGGCGTTGCGGCCAGATTGTGCCAGGCCGCAATTTTGGCAATCACCGCCTCGACCCGCTCCGCCTCCGCGCGGTGGAGGGTGCGGGCAAACTGCAAATCTCCGTCACGCTCATCGGCGGATTTGAAACTCACCACGCCCGCGAAAATCCGCCCGTCAATCTCGGGCAGCGCCACATGCATCGCGAGGTCCGCGGGCGACAAGCCGCGTTCAGACGCCGCCCAATCCGCCCGCCGCGCGGTGGAGAGCGCCACCTGAAACACCGGCACGCCGGGGCCATCCAGCGGCGTGGCGCCATCATCCCCGGCGGCGGAAAAGGCGGTGGCGTTGATGACCGCAGCGGGCGCGTATTGCTCCAGATGCGCCGCCACGAAGCGTGCCGCCTCGGGCGCCTTCAGCGAGGGCAGGAACAACCCATAGGCACTGAACCCGTGCCCCCGCAGCCCCCGGATCAGCGCATCGATGGGCCCGGTATCCGCCGCGGTGAGGTAGGAGCGGTAGAACACCACCGGCACGCGCCGCGCCCCTTCGGGCGGTTCCGCCAAAATTCCGCCTCCAGGCAGGTAGATTCCAAACGCCGGCAGCGGCGCGGGGGCAAGCATCTGCCCGCCCTCATGCCCGATCGCCCGGGCCAGATGCACCAGCACCGCCTGCGCCGCCTCCGCGCCGCCCTGGTCGCATAGCCGTGCAAGCTCACCAAGCAGCGGGACGGGCAGGGTGGAATAGCCTTCCAGCACCGCATCCGGCCTGCCATCGGCGGGCAATATGGCGAGTTTCACGCCTCTCTGGCGCGCCAGGTCCTGCAAGGAACTCAAGCCATAGGCCCAATAGCCTTCCCCGCCGATCAGCCGGACCAGAACCGCCTTCGCCCCGCTCAAGGTCCGTTCGATATAGACATCCACGGAAACCGGGTGCCGCAGCGAAGCCAGATTGGCGAGACGCAGGCTGGGCAGCGCCAGCCCCCGCGCCCTGGCGCCATGCCAGGCGCTGGCGAAAGCCCCCAGATCGCTGTCGGAGAAGGAGAGCACCACGATATCCGCCGGGTCCTGCCCCAGGTCGCAGGGCGTCTCGGTCTCCTCCAGCCCGTGGCTTTCGCGGAAGACGATATGCATGGCGCTAGCCGGTCAGCGCGGCGCGGATCTTGCGCTCATTCATGTCGCCCCGCTCGGCGATCACCACCAGCCGCGAGGCGCGGGGCGCGTTGCCCCAGGGCCGGTCGAACTGGCTGCGCACCCGTGCGCCCACCGCCTGCACCAGCAGGCGCATCGGCTTGCCCGCAACCGCCACATGCCCCTTCACGCGCAAAATCCTCTGCTCGCGCGCCAGGGTCTCGATGGCGGCCAGCAAGGGCGCGGCGCTCTCCTGCTCGGGCAGCTCCACCACGATGGTCGAGAAATCATCATGCTCATGCTCTTCCTCGCCATCATGGTGGGAGGGGCGCTGGGCGAGATCATCCTCCGCCGCCGCCCCCAGCCCGAGCAGGATTTGCGGGTCGATGGCGCCTTCCACAACCGGGAGCATCGGCACCGGGCGAGGCAGTTCCGCCGCGATGAGCGCCCGGGCCGCCTCCAGCCCGGCCGCGCCGGCGAGGTCCGCCTTGCTGAGCAGGATGAGGTCCGCGCAGGCCATCTGGTCCCCGAATACTTCCGAGAGCGGGGTGTCGTGCTGGATGGCGCCCTTGCCCGGCTCGGGCGCGAATTGCCCGGCGGCGACGCTCTGCGCATCCGCCACGGCCACCACCCCATCCACCGTCACGCGCGAGCGTATGGCCGGCCAGTCGAACGCCTTCAGCAAGGGTTTGGGCAGAGCCAGGCCCGAGGTCTCGATGAGGATATGGTCCGGCTTGCGCGCCATGGCGAGCAGCCGCTCCATGGTGGGGATGAACTCATCGGCCACGGTGCAGCAGATGCAGCCATTGGCCAGTTCCAGAATCGCCTCCTCCGGGCAGCTCTCATCCGCGCAGCCGCGCAGGATCTCGCCATCCACGCCCACGGTGCCGAACTCATTCACCAGCACCGCAAGCCGCCGCCCGCCGGGGTTGGTGAGCAGATGCCGGATCAGCGTGGTCTTCCCCGCCCCCAGGAAGCCGGTGACGATGGTGACGGGGATTTTGGCGAGGTCGGTCATGAATTGGGTTCCATAGCGTGCAGTCGTTAGAGGGCGGGCAGCCGGGCGATGACGTTTTTGCGGAACAGGACCGGGCGCTCGCGCCAGGGCACGATGCCATCCGGCGTCTGCGCATAGGCGGCGGCCCCGTCCAGGATTATCGCGGCATCCGCCTCCGTCACCGGGCCGTAGATATAAGACCAGCGCCCAGGGCCGGAGAGTGCGATGGAGGCGCCGTTCTTGCAGGCGGAGAGGCATTCGACCGGCTGGATGCTCACCCCCTCCGGCGCGGGGCCGGCGGAAAGCGCCGCATACATGCGCGCCCCGGCGCAGGGCTCGCCCTCCACCAGCGGCTGGCCCGCCCGGCAGGTGATGCAGACATGAAGCGTGGCGCCCATTCGATCCTCAAACAAAAGGCGAAAAGGGCGCGCGCGTAACGGGAGAGGCCCCGGAAGGGAGCCCCGAACAACCCGCAGCGGCACACCCCGTCCGCTCGTGACTCGTTCCGTCTGGCAGGTCTCCCGGCTTGCGGATAGGGGCGGCAAAACCCTGCGGTGCCCGCCTTCCCGGCTTATCGCCAGTGGCATTGGGCAACCTCTCCGGTCACGGTCGCGGGGGCGGCTGCGCTTGGGGGCAAGCCCCTATCGCATTCCCTTTTGGCCTGACATAAGCCAGGCACCAGCACGGTCCGCTGCAAAAGGCCGCATGTTGGGGGCAGTGTCAAGGAGAGAGGCCCATGACGGACACAGGGTCCATCCCGCCCGAGGAAGCCGCCCGCCATGCCGAGAAAATGGCGCGCATCAAGGCCGCCCGCGCGCGCATGATGGAAGGCAAGATTGGTGAAAAAGGGCTGATCATCGTGCATACCGGGCCGGGCAAGGGCAAATCCTCGTCGGCCTTCGGGATGATCCTGCGCTGCATCGCCCATGGCATGCAATGCGCCGTGGTGCAGTTCATCAAAGGTGCGTGGGACACCGGCGAGCGCCGCCTGCTCACCAGCCATTTCGGCGCTCTGTGCAGCTTCCACGCCATGGGCGAGGGGTTTACCTGGGAGACGCAGGACAAGGCGCGCGACATCCAAGCCGCCCGCGCCGGGTGGGAGAAAGCCAAGGAACTGATCCGCGACGAGGCCAACCGCATGGTGCTGCTGGACGAGATCAACATCGCCCTGCGCTATCATTATCTCGACGTGGATGAGGTGGTGGACTTCCTGCTCACCGAAAAACCAGCGCAAACCCATGTCGTCCTCACCGGCCGCAACGCCGCCCCGGCGCTGATCGAGGCGGCGGATCTGGTGACGGAGATGGTGGCGGTGAAGCACCCGTTCCGCGAGGGGATCAAGGCGCAGAAAGGCGTTGAATTTTGACCCGTGCTTTGATGCTGCAAGGCACGGGCTCGAATGTCGGCAAATCCCTGCTGGTGGCGGGGCTGTGCCGGGCGGCGCGCCGGCGCGGGCTGAAGGTGGCGCCGTTCAAGCCGCAGAACATGTCCAACAACGCCGCCGTGACGGCCGATGGCGGCGAGATCGGCCGTGCCCAGGCCCTGCAGGCCCTGGCCTGCGGCTTGGCCCCGATGGTGGACATGAACCCGGTGCTGCTGAAGCCCGAAAGCGAGAGCGGTTCGCAGGTCATCGTGCAGGGCCGGCGCGTGGCGACCTTGAAGGCCAGGGACTACGCCGCCTTCAAGCCCCAGCTCCTGGCCCCGGTGCTGGAGAGTTTCCACCGCCTCGCCGGCGCGCATGATCTCGTCATCGTCGAAGGCGCGGGCAGCCCGGCGGAGGTCAATTTGCGCGCCGGCGACATCGCCAATATGGGGTTTGCCAGTGCCGCCAATGTGCCGGTTATCCTGGCCGGGGATATCGACCGGGGCGGGGTGATCGCGCAGCTTGTCGGCACCCATGCCGTGCTGGCGCCGGAGGATGCGGCGCTGGTGAAGGGGTTTGTCGTCAATAAATTCCGCGGCGACCCGAGGCTGTTTGATGCCGGTTATGAGTTCATCCAGGCCCGCACCGGCTGGCGCGGCTTTGGCGTGGTGCCCTACTTCCCCGCTGCCTTGCGCCTGCCGGGGGAGGATGCGCAGGATCTGCGCCGCGCCCGCCTGGCGGCGGCGGTGCCCGGGGCGGTGAAGATCGCCTGCCTCGCCCTCTCGCGCATCGCCAATTTTGACGATCTCGACCCGTTGCGCGCCGAGCCGGGCGTGGAGCTGGTGCTGGTGGAGCCGGGCGAGGCGATTCCCGGCGATGCGGCGCTGGTGATCATCCCCGGCAGCAAATCCACACGCGGGGATCTCGCCTTTCTGCGCGCCCAGGGCTGGGAGATCGACCTGCAGGCGCATCACCGGCGCGGCGGGCGGATTCTGGGGCTTTGCGGCGGCTATCAGATGCTGGGGCGCGAGGTGGCGGACCCCGAAGGCATCGAAGGCCCGCCCGGCGCGATGCCCGGGCTGGGGCTGCTGGACATTACCACCCGCATGGGCCGCCAGAAGCAGCTTGGCCAGGTGCAGGCGGTGCATGCGCCAAGCGGGCTGGCGGTCGAGGGGTATGAGATCCATCTCGGCCGGAGCCAGGGGCCGGACCAGGCCCGGCCTTTCGCGCGCATCGGCAACCGGGCGGATGGCGCGGTGTCAGAAGATGGCCGGGTGATGGGGAGCTATCTGCACGGGCTGTTCAGCGCCGATAAGTTCCGCGCCGCCTTCCTGGCCGGGTTGGGCGCAAAAGTGGCGGCGCGGTCCCATGGCGCGGAGATCGAGGCGGCTCTGGATGGCCTCGCCGCGCATCTGGAGGCGCATCTGGATATCAACGGGCTGTTCGCCCTGGGCGCTTAACGGGTTTCCCACGTGGTTTCAGAGTTTTTCTGCCAATCCGTACGGTGGAGCAGCGGCGTGTCATCCGTGAAGGCGGGTTTGCCGATGCAGAGATAGGCCGAGAACTCCCAATGGGCGGGCACCTCGAACAGCCGCTCGATGGCATGCGGCTCCAGGATCGACACCGCGCCCACACCCAGGTTTTCCGCCCGCGCCGCCAGCCAGAGCGCGAAGATCGCCATGGCGGTGGATTGCTGCAAGGTCAGCGGCATGGTGGCCCGGCCCAGCCTGTGCCCGGCCTGCGGGTCGGTCTCGGTGAAGATGGCGAGCTGCACGGGCGCCTTGTCCAGCCCGGCGAGCTTCAGCTTGCCATAGGCTTGCGCGCGCTCGCCCTCATAGCGCGCGGCGGCCTCCTGGTTGCAGCGGTTGAATTCCTCCCGGACGGCATTGCGCAAGGCCGGGCTTTCGACGCGGATCACCCGCCAGGGCCGGGCATTGCCGACGGAGGGGGCGTGGTCCATCGCCGCGCGCAGCCGCTCCAGCGCCGCTTCCGGCACCGCATCGGGCAGGAAATGCCGCACATCCCGCCGCCAGAGCATCAGATTGGCGAGGGTTTCGGCGGCCATGGGGTCGAACTGCATGGGGCGGGCCTAGGGCTTGGCCAAGGCGGTGGCAAGCCGGTCCCATTCGGCCGCATCGCCCGGCATGCCAAGCCGCAGCCAGTGCGCGGAATAAGGGAAGATGCGCGACCAGATATGATGGCGCGCCAATTGCGCCTGGGCGGCCTGCGCATCCGGCGTGGCGTAGAGGCGAAACAGGCAGCACCCGCCCACAACCGCCCAGCCGCCTTTGGTGGCCAGCGCGTCCATCCGCCCGATCTCGGCGTTCAGCCGGGCCGTGCTGGCCTTTGCCCAGGCCGTATCGGCTAGGGCCTGCGCGCCGATCTCCAGGGCCGGGCCGCAGACCGGCCAGGGCCCCGCGAGTTGGGAAAGGGCGGCGATATCCTCCGCACAGCCCAGCGCGAAGCCGAGCCGCATGCCCGCCAGCCCGTAGAACTTGCCAAAGGAGCGCAGCACCACCAGCCCGGGCCGCCCGGCCTCGGGGGCCAGTGACTCTTCCGGGTAGGGGGCGGCAAAACTTTCATCCACCACCAGCCGCCCCACGCGTGGCAGCAGCGCCAGCAGTGAGGCGCGGTCGTGATAACGGCCATCCGGGTTATTCGGATTCACGATCACCGCCAGGTCCGCCCCGGCGGTCTCCTCCGCCGTCGCGGCTTCCTCCACCACCCAGCCCGTGGCGCGCAGCGCGGCCGCGTGCTCGTTATAGGTGGGCGACATGATCTTCGCCCGGCCGGGCTTGGAGAGGAGCGGAATAAGCTGGATGGCCGCCTGCGCGCCTGCCAGCGGCAGGATGGCGCCTTGCGTGTTATAGGCGCGCTTTGCGGCCTCGATCAGCGCCGTTGTGGCGCTGGCGGTGGGCAGGGCGCTCCAGGCCTCGGGCGAGATCTCCGGCACGGGGTAGGGCTGGCGGTTGATGCCGGTGGAAAGATCGATCCAGCCGGCTTTGGTGCCGCCGAAATGGCTGACCGCCCAGTCCAGATTGCCGCCATGGTCACGTTTCATCTCAGCCCTCACAAAGCGGCGATGGCCAGCCCCGCGGCGGCCAGAAGCAGCATCCGCCGGTATAGGGCCAGCCCCGCGAAAAGATCATCCGCGCCGGGATCGCGGCCGGAGGCGTTGATCCAGGGTTCGTTGGCGGTTTCGTTCTCATAAACCCTGGGGCCGGACAAGCGCAGGCCGAGCGCCCCTGCCATCGCCGCCTCGGGCCAGCCGCCATTGGGCGAGCGGTGGTGCCGCGCGTCGCGCCACATGGTTTGCAGGGCGGCTGCCTTGGCCTGCGCGGCCAGGGCGAAGAGCAGCGCCGTCAGCCGGGCGGGGAGGAGATTGGCCAGATCATCGATCCGCGCCGCCGCCCAGCCGAAGGCGAGATAGCGCGGGCTGCGATGGCCGATCATTGAATCCAGCGTGTTGATCGCCTTGTAGGCGGCGATGCCGGGCAGGCCGAGCAAGGCGCCCCAGAAGAGCGGGGCGATGATGCCATCCGAGCTGTTTTCCGCCAGGCTTTCCAAAGCGGCGCGGGCGATGGCGGGGGGGGCGAGCGTTTCCGGATTGCGCCCGACGATCATGGAGACCGCGCGGCGCGCGGCGGGCAGGTCCTGCCGGGCGAGCGGGGCCGCCACCGCCGCCACATGGGTATGCAGGGAGCGCGCGGCGACCAGCGGCCAGGCCAGGATGGCGGTGAGCAGGACACCGGCCCGGCCCGGCGGCAGGGCGGTTTGCAGCAAAACGGCCAGAGCCGCGCTGACGAGGATGACCAGCAGCGCGGCGGCGAGTCCCGCCAGTTTGCGCCGCGCCGGGCTGCCCTGGTTCCAGCGTGCCTCCAGCGCCGAGATGAGCGCGCCGCACCATGTGACCGGGTGGCCGAGGCGGCGGAACAAAGCGTCCGGCCAGCCAATGGCGGAGTCGATGGCCAGCGCCAGCAGCATGGCGGCGGGGGCGGGGTGAATCATGGCGCGGCCAGCGCCAGATTGACAAAGCCGATGGACCAGTTGCCCCCCGGCAGGGCGGTGAGCAGCGTGGCGGAAAAGGGCGCGATCTCGAAGGCCAGCCCCTGGGAGATATCCCCCAGCGCCAGCCCCAAAGCGGCGCGGATGACCCCGGCATGGGTGATGATGATCGCCGGGCCATTGGCGGCGAGGCGCCGCAGGGCCGGGGCGGTACGGGCCGCGATGTCCAGAAACGCCTCACCGCCGGGCGGGCGGTGGGCGGCGAGTTCGGCGCGGCTGAGCGGGCCGAGATCGGGCAGGGCGGAGAGTTCCTGCCCTTCCCAGGCGCCGAAATCTTGCTCCTGCAAGCGCGCCTCCTCGGCGGGCTGAAGATCCGGAAACAGCGCCTGGGCGGTTTGGCGGCAGCGCAAAGCGGGGCTGGTGATGAGGCGCGGGGGCGGGGCCTGCCATAACAGGGCCAGATGCCCCCTGGCCTGGGCGAGCGCCGACTCGGAAGGGAGTTCGGCCGGTACGTCCAGCCGCCCGGCAAGCCGCCCCGCAATGAGGGAGCGGGCGTGGCGGATAAGGAGAAGGCGGGTCATGAGCGGCTTCGTACCCTTTTCAAGCCCCGGAAATGATGTTTGGTATGCGCCCCGGACGGGGTGCATGATCATACTCATTACAGGCGGGGCGCGCTCTGGCAAAAGCCTTTATGCCGAGCGCAGGATTTTGGCGCTGCCCGGCGTGCCGCATTACATCGCCACCGCCGAGGCGGGGGATGAGGAGATGGCGGCGCGCATCGCCGCGCACCGCGCCCGGCGCGGCCCGCCCTGGCAGGAGAGGGAGGCGCCGCTGGATCTGGCGGGCGCGCTGGCGGCCACCGATGGCGCCGGGCCGAGGCTGGTGGATTGCCTGACGCTCTGGCTTTCAAACCTGATGTTCGCGCAGTGTGATGTGCAGGCGCAGGCGCAGCGCCTGTGCGACATTGCGCGGCGGCAGGCCTCGCCGGTGCTGTTCGTGACCAATGAGGTGGGCATGGGCATTGTGCCCGAAAACGCCCTGGCGCGGGCCTTCCGGGATGCGGCGGGGCGGTTGAACCAGGGCATCGCCTGCATCGCCGATGAGGTGCAGCTGGTCGTGTCGGGCTATCCGGTGCGGGTGAAGTGACATTTTGCTGTTGATGATTGGATGATGATGAACACTTCGATTTTCCCCGCTTCGTCTTTCGCGGCCTTGCGGGCCCGTCTGGCCGCCCTGCCGGTATTCGATGAGGGTGCCGCCCAGGCGGCGCGCGGGCGCCAGGCCAGCCTGACCAAGCCGCCCGGCTCGCTGGGGCGGCTGGAGGATGTGGCATTGTTCATGGCCGGGTGGCGGGGGGAGGCGCGCCCGCGCATCGGCAAGGCGCAGGCGCTGGTGTTCGCGGGCAATCACGGCGTGTGCGCGCAGGGGGTGAATCCGTATCCGCAGGAGGTCACCGTGCAGATGGTGGCGAATTTCCAGGCCGGCGGCGCGGCCATCAACCAGCTTTGCCGGGCGAGCGGGGCGGAACTCTCCGTGGTGGCGCTGGAGCTGGAGCGCCCGACGGGGGATTTCACCCAAGGTGCGGCGATGAGCGAGGAGGAGGTGCTGGCCGCCATGGCGCAGGGGGCCGCCGCCGTGGATGCGGGGGCGGATATCCTGCTGCTGGGCGAGATGGGCATCGGCAATTCCACCGTGGCGGCGGCGCTGGCCACCGCCTTGTTCGGCGGCGCGGCGACGGATTGGGCGGGGCCGGGCACGGGCTCTGACCAGGCGGGGATGAGCCGGAAGATTTTGGCGATCGAGACCGGGTTGGCGCGGCACGAGGCCGTGCGGCAGGACCCGCTGGCCGTGCTGGCGGCGTTTGGCGGGCGCGAGCAGGCGGCGATCTGCGGGGCGATTCTGGCGGCAAGGGCGGCGCGGATTCCGGTGCTGCTGGACGGGTTCATCTGCACCGCCGCCGCCGCCGTGCTGGAGCGGCTGGGCGTTGGCGCGCTGGAACATTGCCTGGCCGGGCATGTGAGCGCGGAGCCGGGGCATAAGCGCCTGTTGGAGGCGTTGGGCAAGGCCCCGCTTCTGGCACTGGACATGCGGCTGGGCGAGGGCAGCGGCGCGGCGGTGGCGCTGGGCGTGGTGCGCGCGGCTTTGGCGGCGCATAATGGCATGTCCACCTTTGCCGAGGCGGGTGTCTCCGGGGCATGAGCGCTGGCCCGCCCGGTTGCCTGCGCCGCCGGGTTGATGAGGCGCGTCTCGCCTTCATGCTTTTGACCCGCCTGCCGATGGGGCGGCTGGCCGAAGCGCCGCCCTTGGCCGCCTGCGTCTGGGCCTATCCGGTTGCGGGCGTGGTGGTGGGGTCGCTGGCGGGGGTGGCGTTCAGCCTTGCGGCCCGGGCCGGGCTGCCGCCGGTCGCGGCGGGGCTGATCGCCATTGGCGCGGGGGCGTTGCTCACGGGCGCGATGCATGAGGACGGGCTGGCGGATCTGGCCGATGGGTTTGGCGGCGGGCGCACCAGGGAGCACAAGCTGGAGATCATGCGCGACAGCCGGATTGGCAGCTATGGCGTGATCGCGCTGGTGCTGGCGCTCGGGCTGCGGGCGGAACTGCTGGGGGCCTTGCCGGTGGCGGGCATGGCGGCGAGGCTGGCGGGGCTGGGGGCATTGAGCCGGGCAATGCTGCCGGTGGTGATGCTGGTTTTGCCGCCGGCACGGGCCGAGGGGCTGGGGCAGGCGGCGGGCAGCCGGGTGGCGAAGGCGCCGGTGCTGGCGGGGCTGGCCCTGGCCATGCTGTTCGCGCTGGCGCTGGGGGGCATGGCCTTTGTGGAGGTGTTTGCCGCCATGGCGCTGGTGGCGGCGTTTATGGCCGGTTTGGCGAAGCGGCAGATCGGCGGGTTTACCGGCGATGTTCTGGGGGCTGTGCAAATTTTGGCCGAGATCGCCGGGCTCTGCGTTCTGGCCGCGCACGCCCCGCGCTGAGCGCGCGCGGAGCAGGGGGCGGGACTCAGCGGTAGCGGCGCGCGCGGGGGCTTGGTATGTTGCAAGCTAGCCCGAGTCACCGCGTCTGCGCGCTGGTTGCCCGGCCGCAGATCGGAGAGAACGACATGGATATTCAAGCGGAATTTCAGGCCCCTCAGTCCAGCGCCGCGTCGGTGCTGGAGAGCATGGCGCCGATCTCCGCCCAGATCTGGGATGCGAAATACCGGCTGAAGGATGAGACGGGCGCGCCGTTGGACCAGACCATCGAGGATATGTGGCGCCGCGTGGCCCGTGCCCTGGCCGGGGCGGAGCGCGAGCCCGGGAAATGGGAGGCGCCGTTCTATGAGGCGCTGCAGGATTTCCGCTTCATCCCCGCCGGGCGCATTCTCTCCGGTGCCGGGACGGAGCGGCGGGTGACCTTGTTCAACTGCTTCGTGATGGGCGATATCGAGGACGATCTCGGCCAGATCTTCTCGCATCTGCGCGAGGCCGCGCTGACCATGCAGCAGGGCGGGGGGATCGGGTATGATTTCTCCTCGCTGCGCCCGAAAGGCGCACTTGTGCGCGGCGTGGGGGCGGATGCCTCCGGCCCGCTCTCCTTCATGGATGTGTGGGATTCGATGTGCCGCACCATCATGTCGGCCGGGGCGCGGCGCGGGGCGATGATGGCGGTGATGCGCTGTGACCATCCGGACATCGAGGCGTTCATCGCCGCCAAGCGCGAGCCGGGGCGGCTGCGCAATTTCAATCTCTCCGTGCTGGTGACGGATGATTTCATGAAGGCGGTGGAGGCCGATGCCGCCTGGGATCTGGTGTTTGACGGGCAGGTCTACCGCACGCTGCGCGCCCGCGACTTGTGGGACAGGATCACCCGCGCCACCTATGACTATGCCGAGCCGGGGGTGATCTTCATCGACCGGATCAATACCCGCAATAATCTCTATTATTGCGAGACCATCCACGCCACCAACCCGTGCGGCGAGCAGCCCTTGCCGCCTTATGGGGCCTGCCTGCTGGGCTCGATCAATCTGGCGCGGCTGGTGCGCGAGCCGTTCAGCGCAGAGGCGCGGATTGACGAGGCGGAGCTGGGCGAGCTTGTCGCCACCGCCATCCGGATGATGGACAACACCATCGACGCCTCGGGCTTTCCGCTGGAGCAGCAGCGCGAGGAGGCGGATGCCAAGCGCCGGATCGGGCTGGGCATGACCGGGCTGGCCGATGCGCTGATGATGTGCGGGTTGCGCTATGGCACGGTTGAGGCCGCCGCGCAGGCGGGGGCATGGGCCAAGCAGGTTGAGCGCGCGGCCTATCTGGCCTCCGCCAAGCTTGCCGCGGAGAAGGGGGCGTTTCCGCTTTATGACCGCGCCAAATATCTGGCGGGCGAGACGGTGCGCGGGCTGGATGAGGATGTGCGCGATGCGATCAGCCAGCATGGCATCCGCAATGCGCTGCTCACCTCCATCGCCCCCACGGGCACCATCTCGCTGGTGGCCGATAATGTCTCCAGCGGTGTGGAGCCGGTGTTCGCGCTCGCCTATACCCGCAAGGTGCTGCAGCGCGACGGCACGCGCCGCGAGGAGGAGGTGACCGATTACGCCCTGCGGCTCTGGCGCGCGAAATTTGGCGCGGAGACGGCGCTGCCGGAGTATTTCGTCACCGCGCAGGACCTGACCCCGGCCGAGCATGTGCGCATGCAGGCCGCCGTGCAGCGCCATGTGGACAGCGCGATTTCGAAAACCGTGAATGTGCCTGAGGATATCAGCTTCGAGGCGTTCCAGGAGGTGTATCTCGACGCGTACCGCAGCGGCTGCAAGGGCTGCACCACCTATAGGCCGAATGATGTCACCGGCTCCGTGCTGGAAGTGACCCCGCCCGCCGGGGAGAAGCCGGTGGCACCCAAGCCGCGTGAGGGGGAGTACGGCCCGGACCTGCTGGTGCGCGCCGACAGGCTGGTGGGCGCCACCTACAAGCTGCGCTGGCCCGACAGCGAGCACGCCATGTATGTGACGATCAACGATATCGAGCAGGATGGCGTGCGCCGGCCCTTCGAGATTTTCGTGAACTCGAAAAACCTGGAGCATTATGCCTGGGTGGTGGCGCTGACGCGGATGATCTCGGCGGTGTTCCGCCGGGGCGGCGAGGTTGCGTTTGTGGCGCAGGAACTCAAGCAGGTTTTCGATCCGCGTGGCGGGCAATGGGCCCAGGGGCGCTATGTGCCCTCGCTGGTGGCGGCGATTGGCGATGTGATCGAACGCCATATGCTGGAGACGGGGTTTTTGGTCCTGGAGTCCGACCGTCTGCCGCCGCAGGGCAAGAAGACCCTGGCCGGCGTCTCGCCGCTGGCCAGCCTGTGCCCCAAATGCAGCCAGCCCGGGCTGGTGCGCGAGGCGGGCTGTTTGAGCTGCCTGCAATGCGGCTGGTCGAAATGCGGGTGAGCCGGGCGGCGTAGAGAGTCCTCCCGGCCATTGCAGCATTCAGCTTTGAGATGAATGCTCCAGCTTTTGTTTTGGCGGGCAATTTCATGTGATGATTTTGAACCTGACGGTTCAATCTAATCACATATCGCTCTAAGCCGGGTTCAGCATGCCGGACGTTGACCGCGAGCCCCCCGCGGGAGGTCTCGCGGGATTTGCCGTTCATATCCAGCCAGCCGATCGGGTCGCAGGTCATGCCAAGACGATGTTCCATCGCGATCTTGGCGGCATTCTCCTCATTCACCGCGATGGCGAAGGCGCAGATAGGGGTGAACACTTTCACTGGCCGCAGGCGGGCCGTGCCCCGAATCACGGCCACAATGCGGGCAAAGCGTTTGAAATTGTGGATGTTTTGAAACTGGTGCCGTCCGCCGGAATCGAACCGGCGACCTACTGATTACGAATCAGTTGCTCTACCAACTGAGCTAGGACGGCATGGGCCTTTCAGGCCGAGGCGGCGTATGGCACAGGGGCGTTTAAAAATCCAGCCTTGCACCGCCTGACCGGGCAGGATTTTGCGGCCCGCCCCAACGGCTTGAAAGAGCAGGACAAGCGCGCCCGGGCATCAATCCACCCGGCGCTTATATTTCGGCTTGGCGCGTTCCGCCGCCAGCCCGCCATGCAGGGCCGAGCCCCGGCCGGAGAGGGAGGGGTTGGTCATGAAATACTCATGCGCCGAGGCCGGCGGGTCGCCCGGAGCCACCCGTACCCAACTTCCATCTGCGCGCAGCTCGGAGCTTTGCGCGTCGTCGCGCAGGTTCACCACCATGATCTGGTCGAGGATCTGCGCATGCACGGTCGGGTTATGGATGGGCACGAAGGTTTCCACCCGGTATTCCATGTTGCGCTCCATCCAGTCGGCGCTGGAGATGAATATTTTCGCGCCGCGCGAGGGCAGGGTGTGGCCATCGGCGAACACGCAGATGCGCGCATGCTCCAGGAACCGCCCGACGATGGATTTCACCTTGATCGTCTCGGACAGGCCCGGCACGCCCGGCCGCAGGCAGCAAATGCCGCGCACCACGATGCTGATGGGCACCCCGGCACCCGAGGCCTCATAGAGCCGGTCGATCAGCCTGGCATCCACCAGCGAGTTCATCTTCAGCCAGATGCCGGAGGGCTTGCCCGCCTTGGCGTTGGCGATTTCGGCATCGATCAGCGTGTTGATGGTCTTGCGGGTGGTGAGGGGCGAGAAGGCGAGCTGGTCCATCGCCTCCGGCCGCGCATAGCCGGTCATGTAATTGAACAGCCGCGCGGCATCGCGGGTGAGGGCCTGGTCGCAGGTGAAGAAGGAGAGGTCGGTGTAAATCCGCGCGGTGATCGGGTGGTAATTGCCGGTGCCGAAATGCGCATAGGCGCGCAAGCCCCCGCCCTCGCGCCGCACCACGTAAGAGAGCTTGGCATGGGTCTTCAGCCCCACGAAGCCGAACACCACCTGCACGCCTGCCGCCTCCAGCGCGCGCGAGAGGCGGATATTTGCCTCCTCGTCGAAGCGCGCCTTCAGCTCCACCATGGCGGTGACGGATTTGCCCGCCTCGGCCGCCTCGATCAGCGCCTTGACGATGGGGGAATTGCGGCTGGTGCGGTAGAGCGTCTGCTTGATCGCCACCACCGCCGGGTCGATCGCCGCCTGGCGGAGAAACTGCACTACCACGTCGAAACTCTCGAACGGGTGATGGACCAGGATATCCTTGGCGCGGATGGCGGCGAAGCAATCGCCCGCGAAATCGCGGATGCGCTCGGGAAAGCGCGGGGTGTAGGGCGGAAACAGCAAATCCGGCCGGTCATCGGCGATGAGCTGCTTCACATCCACCAGCCCGACAATGCCGGATTCGACGTAGATCTCCTCCGCAGGGGCCTCCACGGCGTCGATCACCAGCTCGCGCAGATCGGCGGGCATGTCGGCCTGGATGGTGAGCTGGATGGCGACACCGCGGCGGCGGCGCTTCAGCGCGCTCTCATAGGAGCGGACGAGATCCTCCGCCTCTTCCTCGAACTCCACATCGGTATCGCGGATCAGCCGGAACAGCCCGGTGCCCTGCACCGAGAAGCCGGGGAAAAGCCGGCTCAGATTCATCGCCACCAGCTCTTCGAGCATGATGAAGCGGATCGGCCCTTCGCCCGCCGGCAGGCGGATGAAACGCTCGATCTGGCTGGGCAGCGGGATCAGCGCCGACATCTGGCCCCGGTCATCGTCGCGCGCCAAAGAGAGCGCCATGACGAGGCCCATATTGGGGATGAAGGGGAAGGGATGCGCCGGGTCCACCGCCAGGGGGGTGAGAACCGGAAAGACGCGTTCCATGAAATAGGAGTCCAGGAAGGCGGCGTCATCGGTGGTGAGTTCCGCCGGAGAGCGCACCACCAGCCCGGCCTTGGCCAGCAGGGCGCGGACCTCGTTGAAGGCGGCCTGCTGGGCGGTGCTCAGCTCGCGTGCGCGGGCATTGATGGCATGCAGCTGCTGCGCCGGGGTCAGCCCGTCGGCCGAGCGTTCCAGCACGCCCGCCCTGGCTTGGCCGATCAGCCCGGCCACGCGCACGGAATAGAACTCGTCCAGGTTTGAGGCGCTGATGGAGACAAAGCGCAGCCGCTCCAGCAGCGGGTGGCGCGGATTGCGGGCCTCGCCCACCACGCGGAAATTGAAATCCAGCCAGGACAGCTCCCGGTTGATGAATCGTGCGGGATTATCCCGCCCGATCTGATGTCCGGTCGGGGGTTCGGCGGGCGGCGGGGTGGTTTGCTGGTCCATGGCTCTAGTTATAGCAATCCCTTGGGCGGTGACACGTTATGATTGGGTCAAAAATTACTCCTCCGCGATCATTTCCGCCAGAATCTCGGCGGCCATGGCGCGGGTGATGCGTTCCCCCCGGTCCATCGCCAGACGGTCCAGCCTGGCCACCGCCTCGCGGTAGAAGGCGGGGGCGCGGGGCAGGTGCAGCAGCAGCAGGTTATGCACGGGGATCGGCAGGTTGAGCTGGCGCGCGGCGGCCAGGCGGGTGAGCAAAGCCTCCAGCAGCTCATCCTCCGGCGCGCGGATCTCCGCGCTGGCCGAGGCGCGCAGGCGGCTGGTGAGGTCGGCCAGCTTGTAGCCCATGCGCGCGGGGGGCTGGCGCGAGGCGAGCAGCACGGGAAAGCCCTCCTCGGCGGCGGCGTTGAGCAGATGCAGCAGCGCGGCTGGCTCGGGCGCCAAGTCGGCATCATCCACCGCCACCGGCCCGCTGGGGCGGATGAGCCCGCGCAGGCTCGCGCCGTCGATGATCCGCGCCTGATGCGCCTGCGCCCAGACATGCAGCAGATGCGTCTTGCCGCACCCGGCCTCGCCCCACAGCACGAGCCGGCCATTGCTCCAGGCTTCCGGCCGCGCCAGCCATTCGCGCGCCGCCGCGTTGGAGGGGGCGGGGCAGAAATCCTCTTGCGTATAAAGCAGCGCCAGCTCTGCGAAGGGGAGGGTGAGCTGTCTCATCGGGGGGTGTCCTGCGCCGGGCTCATTCCGGCGGCGCGTCGAGATAGAGCGGTGATTGCAGGTAGCGGCGCAACCAGAACCGGGCGATCACGCCCAGCGTCGCCGTCACCGGCACCGCCAGCATGATGCCGAGGAAGCCGAAGGCCGCCCCGCCCGCGAACAGCGAGAAGATGACCCAGACGGCGGAGAGTCCCACCCGGTCCCCCAGAAAGCGGGGCTGGATGATATAGTCATTCAGCCCCTGGCCGATGGCGAAGACGATGAGCACGGAGAACACCCCATGCCAGCCCGCACTCTGGCTCAGCGACAGCAGGATGGCGGCGACGCCGCCCAGCACCGTGCCGACATAAGGGATGAAGGAGAGCATCCCGGCGGTCAGCCCGACGATCAGCCCCAGATCCAGACCGATGATGGTGAGGCCGATGGCGTAGATCGCCGCCAGTGCCAGGCAGCATATGGCCTGGCCGCGGATCCAGGCGGAGAGGATGCGGTTGATCTCCACCGCCTGGGCGCGGATCAGCCCCTCATAGGGCCGGGGCAGCCAGTCATCCACATGGCGGATGATGGAGGGCCAGTCCCGCAGGAAATAGAAGGTCACCACGGGCGTTACGATCAGCAGGGTCAGCACGTTCACCACCGCGAAGCCGCTGCCGATGATGTTGCGGGCCGCATTGCCCGCGAAGGAGACCAGCGTGCCGGCCTGGTTGGAGGCGAGGTCCTGCAGCTTCAGGCGCAGTGTGTAGGGCAGGCGGCGCTGGAGATTCTGCAGCGTCGCCGCGAAATCGGTCTGGATGGTTTTGATATAGGTGGGCAGATTGGTGATGAAGGCGGCGGCCTGCGCCGCGATCACCGGGTAGAGCAGCAGCACGAACAAGATCACGCCGACGCCGAAGGCCAGCAGCACCAGCAGCGTGCCAAAGCTGCGGCGGATGCCAAGCCGCTCCAGCCGCACCACCATCGGGTCGAGGAAATAGGCCAGCCCGGCGGCGACCACGAAGGGCAGCAGGATGGAGGAGAACAGCCTGAAGCATAGCCAGAGCAGCAGCAGCACGGCGGCCAGCAGCGCCAGGCGCTGCCATTGCACGCGCAGATGCCGCCGCGGGTCGGCGTGGTTTTCGTTCATCAAGCCACCTCGAAAGATTGCGCGGCCCGGCCGCCTGTGTTGAAAGGCGGCAAGATTTCGCCGGAATTTTTAAGCAGCGCCATGGCGCTGGCTTAGCGCATCGGAGGCTGACATGACTAGCGTGACATACCGGGATGCTGGGGTTGATATCGAAGCCGGCGATGCGCTGGTGGAGGCGATCAAGCCTTTGGCCAAGGCCACGAACCGCGCCGGGGTGATGGGGGGTCTGGGCGGCTTCGGTGCGCTGTTCGATTTAAAGGCGGCGGGGTTTACCGACCCGGTGCTGGTCTCCACCACCGATGGCGTGGGCACCAAGCTGAAGATCGCGATCGAGACCGGCATTCATGATTTTGTCGGCATCGACCTGGTGGCGATGTGCGTGAACGATCTGGTGGTGCAGGGCGCCGCACCGCTGTTCTTCCTGGATTATTTCGCCACCGGCGCGCTGGATGTGCAGGCCGCCAAGCGGATCATCGCGGGCATCGCCGAGGGTTGCAAACAGGCCGATTGCGCGCTGGTGGGCGGCGAGACCGCCGAGATGCCCGGCATGTACGCAAAGGGCGATTACGATCTCGCGGGATTCTCGGTGGGTGCGGCGGAGCGTGGCGCGCTGCTGCCCGCAGGTGTGGCGCCCGGCGATGCGATTCTGGCGCTGCCCTCCTCGGGCGTGCATTCCAACGGGTTTTCCCTGGTCCGGCGCATTTTTGCCGATGCCGGGCTGAGCTGGGAGTCGGAGATTCTCGGCAAGCGCGCCGCCGATGTGCTGACCACGCCCACCCGGATCTACGTGAAGCCGATGCTGGCGCTGCACAAGGCGGGGCTGCTGAAGGGGGCCGCGCATATCACCGGCGGCGGGCTACCGGGCAACCTGCCCCGGGCTTTGCCGAAAGGCTGCGGCGCCAAGCTGAACGGCCCCTGGGCGATGCCGGAGATCTTCCCCTTCCTGGCCCGCACTGCGCATGTTGCGGCCGAGGAGATGCTGCGCGTGTTCAATTGCGGTGTCGGCATGACGCTGATCGTGAGCGATGCGGACAAGGCCACCGAGAGTCTCCGCGCGGCGGGTGAGGCGCCCTTCCTGCTCGGCCATGTGACGGACGAGCCCGGCATCGTCGTCGAGGGCCTGGACAAGCTCTTCGCCTGATGAAGCCGCGCGTTGCGATTCTCATCTCCGGCCGCGGCTCCAATATGGAGGCGCTGGTGAAGGCCGCGCAGGCGGCGGATTTTCCCGCCGAAATCGTGCTGGTGCTCTCCAACAAGCCGGAGGCTTTGGGGCTGGAGATTGCGCGCGGGCTGGGGGTTGAGGCCATCGCGGTACCCGCCAAGCCCTTTGGGAAAGACCGTGAGGCGCATGAGCGCGCCATTGACGCGGCGTTGCAAGCGCGTGGCGTGCAGATTGTCTGCCTTGCCGGGTATATGCGCCTGCTCACCCCGTGGCTGGTGGAGCGCTGGGCGGGGCGGATGCTGAATATCCATCCCAGCCTGCTGCCGAAATTCCCGGGGCTGGACACGCATGAGCGCGCCATCGCGGCGGGTGAGACAGAGCATGGCTGCACCGTGCATCTGGTGACCGAGGGCATGGATGAAGGCCCCATTCTGGGCCAGGCCCGGGTGAAGATTCTGCCCGGCGATACCGAGGCGGCGCTGGCCGCCCGGGTGCTGGAGCAGGAGCACAGGCTCTACCCGGCGATGCTGGCGCAGCTCGCCCGCAAAATCAGCTTGCCAGCGGGCTAAGCCAGCCTTTAGCGTCCCGGAACCAAGCAAGAAGTCCGGGGACCAGACATGGCGACACAGCCAGACCATACCGCGCAAGAGACGGGTTTTGAGGTCGATTTTGACTCGCCCTCCAAAAGGGGCTGGGCCTTCTTCACGAAGTTCCTGTTCTGGAACGTGGTGGCGGCGGCGGCGATTTTGATCCTCATCGCCGCCCTGACCGTCTGGCGCTGAAGGCTGCGGGGATGCCCCCGGGGTTAAAGGTCGAGATGCAAGTACAGGCTGAAGCCGTTCTCTTCATAATCTGAAAACGGGCCGCCAGGGGTGAAGCCGTGCCGCCTGTACAGTGCCAAAGCGGGGTCGAATGCCGGGCCGCGCCCTGTCTCCAGGCTCAGGCGCCGCACGGATGCCGCCCTGGCGGCGGCGATGGCCTGCCCAAGAATCGCAGCCGCCACGCCCTGGCGCAGAAAATCAGGGTGGGTGCGCATGGATTTAAGCTCCGCCACGCCGGGGGATAACAGCTTGAGCGCGCCAACCCCCGCGATCTCTCCGCCCCGCCACGCCGTCCATACGGTCACCCCAGGTGCCTGCAAGCCTGAAAGATCAAGCGCGAAACAGGTTCCCGGCGGCGAGCCCTCACGCATGGCGGTGAGGTGATAGGCCAGTAACGCCCGTGTCGGCTCCGCCGTTAGATCATCTTGCCGGATTTCGAACATTTAGAGTTCTTGGGCATGGCGGGCATTTTATTTCAATGTCGGGGTGGCGGCGCGGTCCTCAGCCACGTCCAGCGCGGCTTCGGCGGCGTTGCGCATGAGCAGACGCAGCAGCCCGCGCGGCGGGCGGGGGCGCAGCCAGATGGCCTTGGCCTTCTCGCCGCCCAGCTCCTTCACCAGCTGCTCGACATCGCCGAAGCCGTCGATCAGCCCGAGTGTTTTGGCGCGCGCGCCCAGCATGTAGCCGCCGTCGAAGATTTGCGATTCATCGCCGGTCAGGCGCGCGCCGCGCCGCTCGCGCACCCAATCCTTGAACATCGTATGGACTTCATCCAGCAATTCCTGGGTGAAGGCCATGTCCTCCGCCCGGCGGGGGGCGAACATGTCGTTGCGGCGCTTGTTCTCGCCGGCGGTCATGGTGCGCCGCTCAATGCCATGGCGCGCGATGAACTCGCTGAGGCCGAAGCTCTCCGTCACCACCCCGATGGAACCGACGATGGAGAGGCGGCTGGCGATGATCCGGTCCGCCGCGCAGGCCAGCCAATAGCCGCCCGAGGCGCCGAGATCGCCGATCACCGCCATAACGGCGATTTTGTCCTTCTCCGCCTTGCGGCGGATGAGCTGGCCGATGAGGTCCGATTGCGTGGCCGAGCCGCCGGGGCTCTCAATGGCCAGGATCAGCTTGCCGCTTTTCCTGGCCAGGGCGA
>DATJXU010000055.1:0-26302 GCA_035499915.1 Acidocella sp. | reverse complement strand
AAGCAGATGATATGCAGCGCCAGAAACCATTGGAAAAACGGCAGCAGCCCGGAATATGTCATGCCAGAACTCCAAAAATCTCATCAAGCGTCCTGAAAATCGCCGTCGCCCCTTCCGCCAGCAGGGCCTCGCCATCGCCATGCGGGTCAAACCCGTAGCAGGTCATCCCCGCCGCCACCGCGCCGCGCGTGCCAAGCCGGCTATCCTCCAGAACAATGCAGCGCTCAGGCGTAATCTTCGCATCCGCCGCGGCGGCCAGAAACACATCCGGCGCCGGCTTGGCCTTGCCGCCGCGCGCAATCACGCTGGCGGCGGAAACGCAGCGCCCGTCCGTCAGCGCCGCCAGACCGGTGCGGGAAAATTTCACCGCCATCTCCTCGTCGGAAGAGTTGGAGGCCACGCGCCAGTCAAACCCAAGCGCGGTCACCTTGCGCAGCATCTCATCCGCACCGGGAATCAGCACCGCCTCCTGCCCCAGCGCCAGAATCAGCTTGTCCGCCAGCTCACGCCGCCACCCGTCATGCAAACTGCGCTTCAACCGGGCCTCGATCATGGGCTGCATGTCGCCGATATTCATGCCAAGAAAGCAGCTCATCGACTCCCGCGCATCCATCTCCCAGCCCAAAGCCGTCATCTCCGCCGCAATCAAGCGGGCGGCGACAAGCTCGCTGTCGATCAGCACGCCGTCACAATCGAAAATAATCAAATCAGGACGCAAATTTCGTCTCCCAAGGGCAATCCTTATGCGCGCCGCAGCGCGACCCGCCCCGGCACAAGCCCGGCCGCGCCGCGCCGCGCACCAGCCCGGCCACGGCGCGGATAAAATCCGGGTCGTCATTGGCCACCCGCGCGCGCGCATAAACCGGCACACCCGCCTGTTCGGCCACATGCCGGTTCTCGATATCCAGCTCCACCAGCGTCTCGATATGGTCGGACACAAAGGCAATCGGCACCACCACCACGCCCACGCCATCCTTCCCGGCCTGGGTGATCGCATCGATGGTGCTGGGCTCCAGCCATTTTTGCGGCGTGGCGCGCGATTGGTAACAAACCTGCGCCTGCACCCCGGTATCGGCCAAAAGTGCCGCCACCGCCGCACTCGTCGCCTCCACCTGCGCCTGATACGGATCCCCGGCTTTCACGATGCTCTCGGGCAACCCATGCGCCGAGAACAGCACCCGCAGAGGCAGCCCCGGCTTCTGCGCCATCGCATCCTCGATCGCCTCGCGCACCAGGGCGGCGGTGGCGGCGATAAAAGCGGGGTCATCAAACCAGCAGCAAAGCGTGGTCACCGGCACAACCAGCCCCGCCGCGGCGGCGGCCTCGCGCCAATCCGTCAGGGAGGAGCCGGTGGTGGTGCTGGAAAATTGCGGATACAGCGGCAGGAGCAAAACCCTGTCCGGCGCCCAGGCCTTCACCTCGCGCACCGTCTCGCGCGCAAACGGGTGCCAGTAGCGCATGGCGATGAAGCAGCGGTAATCCCGCCCCAAAGCCGCTTCCAGCGCCCGGCCCTGTGCCTGGGTCAGCTCCAGCAACGGCGATGTCCCGCCCATCAGCCGGTAATTCTCCACCGCCGCCTTGGCCGAGGAGGAGGCAATCAGCCGCGAGAGCCAAACCCTGATGAACCAGGGGGCGCGGATGATCGCCTTGTCTGAAAACAAATTGACGCGAAAGGGTTTTATGGCCTCCGGCGCATCCGGCCCGCCAAGGTTGAACAGGACGATGGCCGTCCTCATCCGCCTTGCCTCACCAGCTCCACCAGGCGCGACACATGCGCCTGCGGCACGTCCGGCGTAATGCCATGGCCCAGATTGAGGATATGTGGATAACCCCTCACCGCGTCCAGCAGGGCCTTCACGCCGTCCTCCAGGGCCTTTCCGCCCAGCTTCAGCAGCAGGGGGTCCAGATTCCCCTGCAACACCGTCCCTGCCCCGCAAACGGCCCGCGCGGCCCTGATGTCGGTCACGCTATCCAGCCCCACCGCATCGACGCCGGAATGTTTCGCGTAGTCTCCCAGCATCAGCCCGGCAAGGCGCGGAAATCCTATGATTTTCAGCCCCTCATGGCGTGATTTCAGCGCCGCGCAGATCCGCCGGTTCGGCTCGATCACAAACTCCCGGAACTGCGCGGGCGGAAAAATCCCGGCCCAGCTCTCAAACAGCATCACGCAATCCGCCCCGGCGGCAATTTGCGCGGAGAGATACTCGATCGTCGCCTCGGTCAGGATCTCCAAAACCTGCCGGACGAAGTCCGGCCGCTCATAAGCCAGCTGCCTGGTGCGGGAAAATCCGCCGCCCTGGCCATCCAGCATGTAGCACGCCACGGTGGCGGGCCCGCCGGCAAAGCCGATCAACGCCGTGTCCTTGGGCAAGGAGGCCCGCAACCGGCTCACCGTCTCGATCACCGGCGCATAAATCCCCGCCGCACGGCCCGGTTGCAGGATGTTGATATCCTCCAGGGGCGGCAGGCGCGGGCCCTCGCCCTCGGCAAAGCGCAACCCCTGCCCCAACGCCATCGGCAGGATCAGAATATCCGAGAACAAAATCGCCGCATCGAACCCGAATTTGCGGATCGGCTGCAGCGTCACTTCCTCGGCCAGGGCCGGATTCAGGCATAGCGAGATGAAATCCCCCGCCTGTGCGCGCACGGCCCGGTATTCCGGCAAATACCGCCCGGCCTGACGCATGAGCCAGATCGGCGGCGGCCAGATCTCGTTACCTCCCAGGACTTCACGGAATTTCATGCCCACCGCCTAAACCTAAACCTTCTTTTTTGAAAGATTGGGTAGGGGAGATGGTACCCTGTGGATAACGGGGGTTAACTTTCCCGGTTTGCAAATCCACAAAATTATCCACAGCAGGAAACCAGCGGTAACGCGCTGTTTTTTACATATCTCCACAGGTTACCCACAGCTTGCACACGAAGCCGCCGGAATTCATCCACTGTACCGGGTTTTCCCCATTTATCCCCGTTATCCGAAATTTGGGACGCGCATCTCAGAGTTATCCACGCTATGAACCGGATTATGGACAGCGATAAGCTTGATATACATCTGATATCCGACGCCACTGGGGATACTTTGACCTCACTGGCCCGTGCCGCCGTGGCGCAGTTCGATGAGGAGCAGGTCTTCTATCATCGCTGGTCGCTCATCCGCTCGCGGTTGCAGCTTCACAGGGTGCTGGAAGGCATAGAGGCCGAGCCCGGCCCGGTGCTTTGCTCGCTTGTGGATGACGCGCTCCGCCACGAGCTGGACGCCGCCTGTGCCCGGCTCGGCGTGCCGCTCCTGCATGTGCTGGACCCGCTTCTGGAGATGCTCCAGGCCCAGTTCGGCGCCCCCGCCAAGCACAAGCCCGGCCGCCAATATGTGCTGGATGCCGATTATTTCCGCCGGATCGACGCCATGCATTTCGTCATTTCCCATGATGACGGGCAGGCCAATCGCGGCATCAGCGATGCGGATGTGGTGCTGGTCGGCGTTTCGCGCTCCTCCAAAACCCCCACCTGTTTTTATCTCGCCAATCGCGGCATCAAGGCGCTGAACGTGCCGCTGGTGCCCGGCATTCCCCTGCCGGCGGAGCTGGACAATCCGCGCTGCCCGGTCATCGGCCTGACCATAGACCCGAAATCCCTGATCGATATCCGCCGCCACCGGCTCCGGCTCATCGGCACCAATGAGCTGTTCAGCCGCGCGGACAGTACTGATTATGTCGACCAAGATTCCGTGGAAAAAGAGCTGATCTGGGCCCGGCGGCTTTGCAATGAGCGCGGCTGGCCGACCATCGACGTGACCAGGCGCTCCATTGAGGAAACCTCGGCCACCGTTCTCAAGCTGATGGATAACTGGCACGCCAAGCATACAGCCCCGGCGGCGTCAGGCCGTTAAGCCGGGTTTGCATGCCGGGAAAGCCACTTATATAGGCGGCGTCAGTCCCGGGAGGTTTTGTTCATGGATCTTGGCCTGAAATCGCGTACCGCCCTGGTTTGCGCCGCCAGTGCGGGGCTTGGCCGCGCCTGTGCGCTTGCCTTGGCAAAAGAGGGCGTGAGCGTCACCATCACCGGGCGGAATGCGGAGCGGCTGGAGGCCACCGCCGCTGAGTTGCGGGCTTTGACCGGCGCCATCATTCTCACCGCCGCCGGGGACATTACCACGCAGGAAGGCCGCGACGCGGCTTTGTCCGTCTGCCCCAACCCTGACATTTTGGTGAATAATGCCGGCGGCCCGCCGCCCGGCGATTTCCGGGATTTTTCGGATGCGGCGTGGCAGGCGGCGCTGAATGCCAATCTGCTCACGCCCATCGCGCTCATCAAGGCGACGGTGGATGGCATGATCGCCCGGAAATTCGGGCGCATCGTCAATATCACCTCCGGCTCGGTGAAATCGCCCATCGGCAATCTGGCTCTCTCCAACACCGCCCGCACCGGGCTGACGGGGTTTGTCGCCGGTTTGTCGCGCCAGGTGGCCAGGCATAATGTGACGATCAACAATTTGCTCCCTGGCCCGTTCGATACGGACCGGCTGCGCAAAACGGTGGCGGATGCCGCCAGATCCGCCGGGATCAGCCCCGATGAGATGATCGCCAAGCGCGCCGCCGCCAACCCGGCCGGGCGGGTGGGCCAGCCGGACGAGTTCGGCGCCGCCTGCGCCTTCCTCTGCTCGGCCCAGGCGGGCTTCATCGTCGGCCAGAACATTCTGCTGGACGGCGGCGCCTTCAATTCCACGATGTAAAAGAGGCTTTTGCCCAGCCACGGCACGGCCCCAAAGGTCCAAAAGTTTTTTGGGTGCCGCCTTTTTTTCAAAAAAGGCGGCTTTCTTTCCCTTCTACCCCACCCTTGGCGCGGCTGACGCCCAAGGATACACAGGCGCACCATGTCTGAAACCGAACCCACGCGCTACGATTTTTCCGCCGCCGAGCCGCATTGGCAGGCTGAATGGGAGCAGCAAGGCTGCTTCCGTGCGGAGGATGTCCCCACCAATGGCCAGCCCAAATATTATGTGCTGGAGATGTTCCCCTACCCGTCGGGGAAGATCCATATGGGCCATGTGCGCAATTACACGCTGGGCGATGTGGTGGCGCGCTATAAGCGCGCCCAGGGTTTCGCGGTGCTGCACCCCATGGGGTGGGACGCGTTCGGCCTGCCGGCCGAGAACGCGGCGCGGGAGAACAACTCCAACCCCGCCGACTGGACGTATAAAAACATCGCCAATATGCGCGCCGAGCTGAAGCGCATGGGGTTTTCGCTCGACTGGTCGCGCGAATTCGCCACCTGCGATCCCTCTTATTATGGCCAGCAGCAGAAATTATTCCTGGATTTCTGGAAGGCCGGGCTGGTCGAGCGGCGCGATGCCAGCGTGAACTGGGACCCGGTGGACATGACCGTGCTCGCCAATGAGCAGGTGATCGACGGGCGGGGCTGGCGCTCGGGCGCGCTGGTGGAGAAGAAAAAGCTCTCCCAATGGTTCCTGAAAATCACCGATTTCGCGCCGGATCTGCTGGACGGGCTGAACAGCCTGGAGCGCTGGCCCGAGCGGGTGAAGC
The DNA here is from genome assembly GCA_035499915.1 of Acidocella sp. GTDB lineage: Bacteria > Pseudomonadota > Alphaproteobacteria > Acetobacterales > Acetobacteraceae > Acidocella. The sequence goes on along the minus strand of DATJXU010000055.1, from coordinate 20,762 downwards.
TGATGCAGGAGAACTGGATCGGCTTTTCACAAGGCGCGGAGGTGACGTTCAAGCTGGCCAGCCCGATTGGCGGCGCGGATGGCGTGACGGTCTACACCACCCGGCCCGACACGCTGTTCGGCATGTCCTTCCTGGCCATCGCGGCGGAGCATCCGCTGGCCAAGGCGGTGGCGCAAACCAGCGCCGAGGCGGCCGCCTTCATCGCCGAATGCGCGAGCCAGGGCACGTCCGAAGCGGTGATCGAGGCGGCCGAGAAGCGCGGCTTCAATACCGGGCTGGAGGTCATCAACCCCTTCACCGGCCAGCGCCATCCGGTCTGGATCGCGAATTTCGTGCTGATGGATTATGGCACGGGTGCGATCTTCGGCTGCCCCTGCGGGGACCAGCGCGATCTGGATTTCGCCCGGAAATATGGGCTGCCCGTGCCGGTCGTGGTGTCTCATGAGAAAGACACGACGCCGGAGATCGCCAACAAGGCGCTGGATGGCGAGGGCTATATCGTCAATTCCGGCTTCCTCACCGGGCTTTCCACCAAGGAGGCCAAGCCGCGCGCCATCGAGGAGCTGGAGACGCTCGGTGTGGGCAAGGCGGTGCAGAATTGGCGCCTGCGCGACTGGGGCATTTCCCGCCAGCGTTACTGGGGCTGCCCCATCCCGGTCATCCATTGCGAGGCCTGCGGCCCGCAGCCGGTGCCCGCCGACCAGCTTCCCGTTACCCTGCCCTCTGATGTGAGCTTTGATAAGCCGGGCAACCCGCTGGACCACCACCCCAGCTGGCGCCATGTGGCCTGCCCCGCCTGCGGCCAAGCCGCCCGGCGCGAGACGGACACGTTCGACACCTTCATCGACAGCTCCTGGTATTTCGCCCGCTTCACCGCCCCGCAGGCGGACACGCCCACCAACCTGGACGCGGTGAAATATTGGCTGCCGGTGGACCAGTATGTGGGCGGCATCGAGCATGCCATCCTGCATCTGCTCTATGCCCGCTTCTTCACCCGCGCCATGCACAAGACCGGCCATGTGGCGGTGGACGAGCCCTTTGCCGGGCTGTTCACCCAGGGCATGGTCACGCATGAATCCTACAAGGACGAGGAAGGGCACTGGCTCTACCCCGACGAGATCATCCGCACCGCCGAGGGCGCGGTGCTGAAATCCACCGGCGCGCCGGTGACGGTGGGGCGCGTGGAGAAAATGTCCAAATCCAAGCGCAACACGGTGGATCCGGGTGCCATTGTCGAGCGCTTCGGCGCGGATACGGCGCGCTGGTTCGTGCTGTCTGACAATCCGCCCGAGCGCGACGTGGAATGGACGGAAAATGGCGTGCAGGGCTCTTATCGCTTCCTGCAGCGCCTCGCCCGGGTGGGGGAGGAGATCGCCAAATCCGGCCCCGTTGCCGTGGAAAGCTACGGCCCCGAGGCCAGGAAACTGCGCCAGCTCACGCATCGCTCCATCGAGGCGGTGACGGCGGCGCTGGAGAGCTTCGCCTTCAACCTCGCCGTGGCGCGGCTTTATGAGCTGCTGAACGCCCTGGCCGCCCCGGCCGAGGTGCTAGACATGCAGGCGGCGCGCTTCGAGGGTGCGGAAATCCTGGTGCGGCTCGCCGCGCCGATGCTCCCGCATCTGGCCGAGCATCTTTTTGCCAAGCTGCGCCCCGGTTTGGGCCTGGCCGCCCGGCAGCCCTGGCCGAAGGCTGACCCCGCTTTGCTGGTGGTGGATGAGCTCACCGTGGCGGTGCAGGTGAACGGCAAGCTGCGCGGCACCATCCTGGTTCCGGCGGGCGCCAAGGAGGATGTGGCGATCGCGCTTGCCAAGGAGGCCGTGGCCAGCGCAATAGGAACTCAGACCATTGTGAAACAGATCTATGTTCCAGGCAGGATCGTGAATTTTGTCGTCAAACCGTAAGCCGCTCATCGTCCTCTCCCTCGCCCTGCTCGCCCTCTCCGGCTGCGGCTTTTCGCCGCTTTATGGCGGGGCGCAGGGCCAAGCCGCCAGCGCCTCGCTGGAAACCGTGGCGGTGCAGAATATTCCCGAACGCACCGGCCAGATGCTGCGCCTGAGCCTGCAACAGCAGCTCTACACCTCTGGCCAGCCGGTGACGGAGCTCTATACCCTCTCGGTCAGCTACAACATCGTCCAGACCGGCGAGGGCATTCAGGAGGACAGCTCCACCAGCCGCACGCGCTTCAACGCCAATGCCACCTGGCATCTCTCGCCCATCGGCAAGCCCTCGGTCACGCTGGCCTCCGGCAATGCCACGGCGATGGATGCGATGAACATCATCGACCAGCAATATTTCGCCTCCAACCTGGAGACGGACACGGTGAACCAGCAGCTGGCCAATGAGGTCGCCGCGCAGATCACCACCGAGCTTGCCGCCTGGTTCCGCGCCCATCCGAATTCATGAAGCTGGATGCGGGCCGGGTTGAAAGTTTTTTAAAGGCGCCATCCGCCCCTGTGGTTTTGCTGCACGGGCCGGATGCCGGGCTGGTCGCCGAGCGCGGGCTGGCTCTGGCCCGCTCGGTCGAGGGCGCGCTGAACGACCCGTTCAGCTTCGCCGAACTCTCCAACCCCGCGCCGGATGCGCTGCTGGCGGAAGCCACGGCGGCCTCATTAACCGGCTTGCGGCGGGTGGTGCGGGTGCGCGATGCCCATGAGCCGCTGGTCAAGACGCTGGAAATTTTCACCAAAACCCCGCCGGATGCGCTGGTGATTCTGGAGGCGGGGGAGCTGACGCCAAAGTCCAAACTCCGCGCCTTGGCGGAAAAAGCCGCGGGCGTGGCCAGCATTGCCTGCTACGCCATCGACAATGCCAAGCTGCCGCAGGTGATCTCCGCCCGGTTGCGCGCACAGGGTGTTGCCATCGAGCAGGATGCCGCCAGCTGGGCGGCGCAAAACCTCACCGGCGAGGAGGGCCCGCTGGGCCAGGCCTTGGAGGTACTGACCCTCTATGCCGGTGAAACCCGCACGCTCTCTTTAGCCGATGTGTCCTCCATTCTTGCCGATGGCGGCGATACATCGATGAATGACGCCATTGATTCCGCCCTGACCGGCGACCTGGCCGCGACCGACAAGGCGCTGTCCCTGGCTTATGAGGAAGGCGCCTCGCCGGTGGGGCTGATCCGCGTGCTGCTGTCAGAACTTTTGCGCCTGCGTCTGGCGGCCGGGGCGATGGCGGAAGGGGCTTCGGTGCAGGAGGCGATGTCTGGCATGCGCCCGCCGGTGTTTTTCAAGCGCCAGCCGGTGGTGCAGAAAATGCTGCGCCTCTGGCCCCTGCCCGCGCTGAACCAGGCGCTGGCGGCGGCGCTGACGGCGGAAACCGCCTGCAAGACCACCCGGATTCCCGAACATGATTATTGCCGCCAGACCATGCTGGCTTTGGCAACACGCGCCCGCAGCGCCACCAGAGCTTAAATTTCCAAACGGTTTTGGTGCAGCTTTTTTCAAAAAGCTGCCCTTTCTGTCTTAAAACTCATCCCAATCCTCCTCCAAGGCCGGCATTTTCTTAAAGCTGCCCGCCAGGCTGGCGCCGGCTTTGGCCGGGGCCTGAGTGACCGCCTTTCTGACCGGTTTGGGCCGCTCAATGGCGCGCGGCCCACCGATATTGAACCGGCCGATCAGCGCTTCCAGTGTTTCGGATTCCGATGACAAGGCATGGCTGGCGGCGGTGGCTTGCTCCACCATCGCGGCGTTCTGCTGGGTCATCTGGTCCATCTGGCCCATGGCGGTGTTCACCTGGGCCAGCCCGGCGGCCTGCACATTGGCGGAATGGGCGATCTCCCCCACCATTTTGTTGAGCGCGCCCACCTGTTCGACGATCCGCTCCAGCGCCGTGCCGGTTTCGCCCACCAGCCGCACCCCGGCCTCAACCTGGGTGCTGGAGGTGGAGATGAGGGATTTGATCTCCTTTGCCGCCTCGGCGGAGCGCTGGGCCAGGGCCCGCACCTCGGTGGCCACCACGGCAAAGCCGCGCCCGGCATCGCCCGCGCGGGCGGCCTCCACCCCGGCATTGAGCGCCAGGAGATTGGTCTGGAAGGCGATCTCGTCGATGACGCCGATGATGTTGCCGATCTGGCGCGAGGAGGTTTCGATCTCGCCCATGGCGCTGACGGCTTCGCGCATCACGGCACCGGAGCGGGCCGCATCGTCATGCGCGGTGTTGACCACGTTCAGCACATCCGCGGCATTTGTGGCGGTCTGCTTGACGGTGCTGGTGACGCTGCCCAGGGCGGTCACGGTTTGCTCCAGGGCCGCGGCCTGGCGCTCGGTGCGTTTGGCGAGGTCATCCGCCGCCTGCATCATCTCCGCCGCGCCATTGCGCACGCCGGAGGCATTATGGCCGATGGATTGCAGGGTCTCCTGCACGTGCGCCAGGGCGGCGTTGAAATCGGCCCGCAAGGTCTCATAGGCGGCGGGGAAGGCCTGGTCGAGCCGGGAGATGAGGTCGCCGCGCGCCAGCCGGCCCAGCCCGGCGCCGAGCTGGGCCACCATTGCGGCATGTTCGGCGGCGAGGCGGGAGGCTTCCTGCTCGCGTGTGATGCGCCCCTCCTCGGCTGCCTGCCGGCTGGCTGCGGCCTCGGCTTCAAGCTGGCGGTTTTGCAGGGCGTTTTGCCGCAAGCGGGCCAGCGCTTCGGCCATGGTGCCCAATTCGTCCGTACGGTCCGCGCAAGGGATCCGGGTTTCCAGCTCGCCCTGCGCGAGCCCGCGCAGGGCAAAGCTCAGCCCCTGCAGCATGCCGGACATCTGCCGGCGAAAGGCGAACACGGCCAGCAGGTAAAGGCCCATGAGCGGAACAAAAATGCCCGCCAGCCCTTCGCGGTTGCGGATTGTTTCGGCATTGAGCTCATTGAGGGAGACGCTGGTGCCAATCAGCCACCCCCATTGCGGGACCGCGACGAGGGCGCTGATTTCCGGTTCAGCCTTGCCGCCGGGGAGGCGCGGAAATTGGTCGTGCTGGAAGAAGAATTTGCCGGCCCGGGCGGCATCGAACATGGCTGGCAGGAAGATCTTGCCCTTGGCGTCACCCCTATTCAGCTGATTGGTGCCGACCAGGGATTTGTCGGGATGGGTGAGAACGGTGCCGTCATTATCATAGGCAAACAAATAATCGCCGCCTTGGCCGCGGATGGACCCGATGGCCGCGAGGGCGGCCTGTTGCGCGGCGGCCATGGTCATGGCGCCGCTTTGGGCCTGGGCCATGTAATACGAAGCGATGGAGCGCCCGGCTTCGTCCAGGGCCTGGATCTGGTCTTTCTTGGCCTGGATCTGCAGTTGATAAGATTCGCCGGCCGAAACGATGATGCCGGCGAGCATCAGTCCGAGGGCGAAAAGAAACAGCAGGGTAAATTGCCAGGTGATCGATAACCGGCGGAGAACATGCATTGGGGGCTCCTTGCATCCACGATAGGCCGGCGCCTTGCGGGCGCGGGGTGCGGCGAGGATGCAGGAAACGATATAACGCCTCGTTAACCCCGGGCGGGGCCGCGGGGTTATGTTCCACGTGGAACGTTCCGGCCATGTTGCCGGGAGGGTGGGGCCCGATGTTCCACGTGGAACACCGGGGGCGTGTTCAGCCGTTCAGCAGCGCCAGCAGGGAGTCGAGCTGGTCGAGGTCGGTGTAGTTCAGCACCAACGCGCCGCCCTTGCCGTTGAATTTGACATCCACCTTCAGCCCCAGCCGCCCGGAAAGACTTTCCGCCAGCGCAGCGATCTCGCCGTTATCGCCCTGGTGTTCGCGCGGCGTGCGGGTGGTCTCCTGCGGGCTGAGGGAGCGCCCGGCGGCTTTCACCAGGGCTTCCGTCTGGCGCACCGAGAGGCCGCGCTTGACGACCTCCTTGGCCGCCTTCACCGGGTCGGGGTGGGTTAGCAGCGCCTTGGCGTGGCCGGTGGTGATCAGGCCTTCTTTCAGCAATTGTTGCACCGGCGGGGGCAGCTGCAAAAGCCGCATCACATTGGTGATATGGCTGCGCGATTTGCCGACGGCATCGCCCAGCTTGTCGTGGCTGAGCTTGAACTCCTCGGTCAGGCGCTTATAGCCCTCGGCCTCTTCCACCGCGTTCAAATTCTCGCGCTGGAGATTTTCAACCAGCCCGGCGGCCATGGCGTCGCCATCCGTCAGCTCGCGCACCAGCACCGGCACCTCATGCAGCTGGGCGCGCTGGGAGGCACGCCAGCGGCGCTCGCCGGCGATGATCTGGTAATGGCCGGGCACGCCCGGCTTGGGGCGGACCAGAAGCGGCTGCAGGATGCCGCGCTGGGCGATGGAATCCGCCAGCTCCTGCAGCGCATCCTCGGCCATTTCCTGGCGCGGCTGGAAGGGGCTTGGCTCCAGCAGGTCAACCGCCAGATGCTGCACCCCCAGGGCGGTGACGCTGGCGGGGGCCGCCGCCTCGCCCAGCAAGGCGGCCAGGCCCCGGCCCAGAGGTTTACGCGGCTCTTTCGCGCTCATGCCATTTCCTTTCGTCCGCGCGCCCGGCGCAAAAATTCCGACGCCAAAGCGAGATAGGCCTGCGCCCCGGTGGAGCGGAAATCATAAAGCAAAACCGGAATCCCGTGGCTAGGGGCCTCGGTGATGCGGATGTTGCGGGGGATGGCGGTTTCGAACACCTTGTCCTTGAAATAGGTGCGCACCTCGCCGCTCACCTGTTCGGAGAGGTTGTTGCGCTTATCGGTCATGGTCAGCACGATGCCCTCGATCTGCAGCTGCGGATTCAGGCTGCGCTTGACCATGTCGATCGAGCGCATGAGCTGGGAGATGCCCTCCAGCGCGAAGAACTCGGCCTGCAGCGGCACCAGCACGGCATCCGCCGCCACCAGCGCGTTGAGGGTGAGAAGGGCCAGGCCCGGCGGGCAGTCGATGAAGATGACATCGGCATCGCAGCCCTGGGCCAGGGCGTCGCGCAGCATGAATTCCCGCCGCTCCTGCTGGCCGAATTCGAGGTCCGCGCCGATGAGATCCGCCACGGCGGGGACGATGGAGAGATTCTCCACATTCGCCGGGCGGATCGCCTCCGCCAGCGTGGCATCGCCCGCCAGCAGCGCGTAGCTGCCGCCGTTGCGGGCCTCGTGCTCGATGCCAAGCCCGGTGGAGGCGTTGCCCTGCGGGTCGATATCGACCAGCAGCACCTTCAGCCCCCCCACGGCCAGGGCGGCGGCGAGGTTGATGGCGGTGGTGGTTTTGCCGACGCCGCCTTTCTGGTTGGCAATGGCAATGATGCGCGGTTTTTTATGCGGGGCCGGCATGTCGGATTTGGCTCACTTTCAGGATGCAGCTTTCGCCCCATCCGGGGGCGGTCAGGCGCGTGGCGTTCATGTGCCAGAGGGGGGTTGCGGCCGTCAATTCGGCATCGGCGCCGCGGCCTTTCGGAAACAGGCAAAAACCGTCCTCGGTGAGCAAAGGTGCTGCCAGGCCCAGAAGTTTGTCCAGGGGCGCCAAGGCCCTGGCGGTGACGAGGGGGGCGGGCTGCACGGGGGCGGCCTCGATCCGGCAATTGTGAACCTTGGCGGGGGCGCCTGTCTGGCGGGCGGCTTCCATCAGGAAGGCGGCCTTGCGGGCATCCGATTCTATAAGGTCGAAGGGAATGCCGGTGGCGATGCAAAGCACCAGGCCGGGGAAACCCGCACCCGAGCCGAGATCGATGGCGCGGGGCGTGCCCTGGGGGATGTAGGGCAGCAGGCGCAGGGAATCCTCCACATGCCGCTCCCAGATATGGTTGAGGTCGGATTTGGAGACGAGGTTGATCTTCGGCGACCATTTGAGCACGAGCGCCGCGAAATCCTTCAGTTTGTCTTGGTTCATGCGGCGCGTTGGCCTTTTCTGATGGCGCCGAAAATGGCGCCGAGGGCGGCGGGGGTCATGGCCTCGATACGGCCGGCGGCGGCGAGGGTTTGCGGGCGGGTGCGCTCGAGCTTCTCGCGCAATTCGGCGGAGAGGCCGCCGATCTGGGCGTAGTTGAAATCGGCGGGGATTTTCACCGCCTCGTCCTTTTCGCGGGCTTTGATTTCTGAGTCCTGGCGGGTGAGGTAGCCGGCGTAAAGCTGGTCGGCGCGCAGGATGTTGGCGGCCCTGCCCTCGCCTTGCGGCTTGCCGTTGAAGGAGGCGATTTCGGCCCGGAGTGCCGCGAAGTTTGCGGCGCGCTCGCTGCCCACGCAGCCCCAGCTTTGGCCCTTGGGGGTGAGGCGCAATTCGGCATTGTCGGCGCGCAGAAGCAGGCGGTATTCGGCGCGGGAGGTGAACATGCGGTAGGGCTCGGTGACGCCCTGGGTGACGAGATCGTCGATCAGCACGCCGATATAGGCCTCCGACCGGGACAGCACGGCCGCTTCAGCGCCCCCTGCCCGGCGCGCGGCGTTCAGCCCGGCGATCAGGCCCTGGGCGCCGGCTTCCTCGTAGCCGGTGGTGCCGTTGATCTGGCCGGCGAGGAAAAGCCCAGGCAGGGCCTTCAGGTTCAGGGAATGGTCCAGGGCGCGCGGGTCGACATAGTCATATTCCACCGCGTAGCCGGGGCGCAGGATCTGGGCGTGTTCCAGGCCCGGGATGGTGCGGATCAGCGCTTGCTGCACGTCCAGCGGCAAAGAGGTGGAAATGCCGTTGGGGTAGATGGTGTCGTCGTCCAGCCCTTCCGGCTCCAGGAAGATCTGGTGGCCGGGTTTTTCGGAGAACCGCACCACCTTGTCCTCGATGGAGGGGCAGTAGCGCGGGCCGCGCCCGGCGATGTTGCCGCCGTAAACCGCTGATTTATGGATGTTTTTCCGGATGACAGCGTGCGTCGCCTCGGTGGTGGAGGTGATGCGGCAGGAGATTTGCGGGTTGGTGACGCGCGCCGTGAGGGCGGAGAACGGCTCGGGCGGGGTTTCGCCTTTGTCCTCGGGCAAATTGTCCCAGTCGATGCTGGATTTGGCCAGCCGCGCCGGGGTGCCGGTTTTCAGCCGGCCGAGCGGCAGGTTGAGGCGGCGCAGATCCTCGGCCAGGCTGCGGGAGGGCGCATCGCCAATGCGCCCGCCGGGCTGCATCTGCGTGCCGAAATGCAGGATGCCGTTGAGGAAGGTGCCGGTGGTGAGCACGGCCGCAGCGCAGGAGATGGTTTTGCCCGAGGCGAGGCGCACGCCCGAAAGCCGGCCATTCGTGGCCTCCAGCCCGGCGGCTTCATCCTCCAGGATGGTGAGGTTGGCTTGCGCGGCCAGCAGCGCCTGGATGGCGTTGCGGTAGAGCTTGCGGTCCGCCTGGGCGCGCGGGCCGCGCACCGCCGGGCCCTTGCCGCGGTTGAGGAGCTTGAAATGGATGCAGGCGGCATCCGCGGCTTTGCCCATCAGCCCGTCCAGCGCGTCGATCTCGCGGACCAGATGGCCCTTGCCGATGCCGCCGATGGCCGGGTTGCACGACATCTCCCCCAGCCGGGCGGCGCTTTGCGTGACCAGCAGGGTGCGCGCGCCGTAACGTGCGGCGGCGGCGGCGGCTTCGGTTCCCGCATGGCCGCCGCCAATGACGATGACATCGTAGTTCATGCCGGGGATTTAGCGAGTTTGCCGGAAAAACGCCAAGGGTTTCCGGGATCGGAAAAACCCTCGTGACGGGGCGTTGAAGGACCGCGGCTCTCGAAAACGTGACCGTCCTGGCATGCCGGGACGCGCTGAGCCCCGTTGCTGAAACGGCTTCAAGGACGGCATCTCAGGCGGGGGCGGCCTATTTGAAGTATTCGCGGTGCTACCTATATTTGTAGAAGGAATAAGGAGATTTGGGAAGGTGGAGCATGTCATGAAGGCAGGGCAGCGGCAGGATTGTGCCGATCCCGCGCCGGCCCGCCCTGTCGCCGATTGCGGGGATCTGCCGTTCTTGATCAAGCGGGATGGGATCTGGCTCTATAAGGGCAGCCCGATCAGCCGCAAGCCGATGGTTTGCCTGTTCTCGACCGTGCTGACGCGCGATGAGGAGGGGGCCTATATTCTCGAGACGCCCGCCGAGCGCGGGCGGATCGAGGTGGAGGATGCGCCTTTCGTGGCCGTGGAGCTGGACTGGACCGGCAGCGGGAAGGACCAGATTTTGTGCTTTCGCACCAATGTGGACCAATGCGTGACGGCGGGGCGCGCGCACCGGATCCGCATCGCGCATGATTTGCTGAGTTGCGAGCCGACGCCCTATCTTCATATCCGTGATGGCAAAGGCAGATTTCCGATCGAGGCGCGGATCAACCGCGCGACCTATTATGAGCTGGTGGCGCTGGCCGAGCCTGGGATTGTGCAGGGCCGCAAGGTGCTGGGCGTCTGGAGCGAGGGGGTGTTTTTTCCGCTTGGTGACGCGCCCAATTGCTGCCAGGACGCCGAATGAGCGCCTGGGCGGTGCGCCGTGAAGGCGCAGACTCTGCGCCAGGCGTTTCCGTCGGGGCTGGCTTATAAGAATGTGGATGTGGGCCGGCTGCGCCCTTCGGCGGTGCTGGTGGCGCTGGAGCCTGGACGGGGCGTGTGGCTGACAAGGCGCAGCACCCGGATGGCAGAGCATGCCGGGCAGGTTTCTTTTCCGGGCGGGAAGATCGAGATGTCTGATGCCTCGCCCGAGGCGGCGGCGTTGCGCGAGGCGCAGGAGGAGATCGGGCTCGACCCGGCGCAGGCGGAGATTCTTGGGCGGTTGAACGACCATGTCACCGGCACGGGGTTTCATATTGCGCCCGTGGTGGCGCTGCTGCCGGAAAACGTGGCGCTGCTGCCGGAGACGGAAGAGGTTGAGGAATTGTTCGCCCTGCCCTTTTCGGCCTTGCTGAACCCTGACTTTCCGGTGCGGCGCAAGGCGGTTTGGCGCGGCGGGGCGCGGGAATTCTGGGTGTGGCCGCATGAGGACCATGTGATCTGGGGGGCGACGGCGGAGATCTTGCGCAGGCTGGCGCTGCGGCTGCGGGAGGTTGCGTGATCAAGCTGCCGGGCATGGAGGCGGTGTGGGCGGCGCTGCCCGAGGCCCGGATGGTGGGCGGGGCGGTGCGCGACATGCTGGCCGGGCGTGAGGTGGCGGATGTGGATTTTGCCTCGCCGCTGACGCCCCAGGAGGTGATGGCGCGCGCCCGCGCGGCGGGGCTGAAGGCGGTGCCGACCGGGGTTGAGCATGGCACGGTGACTTTGGTGGCGGCCGGGCGCGGGTTTGAGGTGACGACGTTGCGCCGGGATGTGGAGACGGATGGGCGGCGCGCGCTGGTGGCATTCACCGATGACTGGCGCGAGGATGCGGCGCGGCGGGATTTTACGATCAATGCGATGTCCTGCACCCAGGATGGGGAGATTTTCGATTATTTTGGCGGGCGGGAGGATTTGCGGGCCGGGATTGTGCGGTTTGTGGGGGCGGCCCGGTTAAGGATTGCCGAGGATTATTTAAGGATTTTGCGGTTTTTCCGGTTTTTCGCGCGGTATGGGCAAAGCGGGCCGGATGCGGCGGCGGTTGCGGCCATTGCCCAAGAGCGCGAGGGGCTGCGCGGGCTTTCGGCCGAGCGCGTGTGGAGCGAGGTGAAGAAGATTCTGGCCGCCCCTGCCCCGCTGGCGGCGGTGGAGCTGATGCGCGAGACCGGGGTGCTGGGGATTGTGCTGCCGGGGGCAAAGCCTGCGAGGCTGGCGGCGCTGCTGGCACGCGGGGCGCCGGTTGACCCGTTATTGCGGGTGGCGGCGCTGACGGATGAGGATCTGGCGGTGCGGTTGCGGCTGAGCGGGGCCGAGGCGGAGATGCTGGCGGGGTGGCGCGGGACACTGGCGCTGCGGCCGGAGGATGATGACGCGGCGCTGCGCCGGGCGCTGGCGGATGTGCCGGTTGAGGTGCTGACCGGGCGGGTTTGGCTGTGGGGCGGCGATGGGGCTGGCTGGGCGGCGTTGCGCGCAAGGCTGGCGGCGATGGAGCGGCCGGTGTTTGCGGTGCAGGGCCGGGATCTGGTGGCGCTGGGTGTGGCGGCGGGGCCGCGGATGGGAGAGATTTTGGCGCTGACGCGGCGCTGGTGGCTGGAGGGCGGCTGCGTGGCGGATAAGGCGGCGTGTCTGGCGTGGGCTGGTCTGATGCGAGGCAGCGCCAGATATTAAGATGTTTTGGGGGGCTTTCGCCCCCCAGGAATGGCCGCCTCAGACGGCGATGCGCACGCCGAGTTCCACCACCCGGTCTGACGGGATGCGGAAGAATTCCGTGGCGGAGACGGCGTTGCGGGCCATGAACAGGAACAGCCAGCGGCGGATGAAGCGCAGCTTGGGCACCGAGGCGGGGACCACGGTTTCGCGCCCGAGGAAGTAGCTGGTCTGCATCGCCTTGAACTCGATGCCCTGGGCGTTCAGGCTTTCCAGCGCGCGGGGCACGTTCGGGCTTTCCATGAAGCCGTAATAGAGCGTGGCCTTGTAGATGCCCGGTGCTGCTTCCTCGACCTGGGCGCGCTGATCCGGGGCGGCCTGCGGCACATCCAGGTTGCGGACGGTGACGAAGAACACCTGCTCATGCAGCACCTTGTTGTGCTTGAGGTTATGCAGCAGGGCGTTGGGCACGAAATCCAGGTTGCCGGTCATGAACACCGCCGTGCCGGGCACGCGCACGATGCGCGATTGCGGCAGGCGGGCCAGGAAGGTGGAAAGCGGCAGGCTGTCTTGCATCCAGCGGGCCACGATGAGCGAGCGGCCGCGCCGCCAGGTGGTCATGATCAGGATGATGGTGGCGCCGATGACGAGGGGGACCCAGCCGCCATCGAAGAATTTGAGGGTGTTGGAGGCGAAGAACACCAGGTCGATGAGGCCGAACAGGCCGAACACGGTGATGGCGGCCAGCCGCGACCAGCCAAATTGGCGGCGGAAGACCACGACGGCCAGCATGTTGGTGCACAGGAAGGTGCCGGTGACGGCGATGCCATAGGCCCAGGCCAGGGCGTTGCTGGTCTTGAACACCAGGACAAGGCCGATGACGCCGAGGGCCAGCATCGTGTTGATCTGCGGCAGGTAGATCTGGCCTTCCTCGGATTCAGAGGTGTGGCGGACCTCCATGCGCGGGAACAGCCCGAGCTGGATGCATTGGCGCGCCATGGAGAAGGCGCCGGAAATGACGGCCTGGCTGGCGATGATGGTGGCCAGGGTCGAGAGGATGACCAGCGGCATCTCCAGCTCGTGGGGGGCCAGCTTGAAGAAGGGATTATCCGCCGCCGAAGGGGTTTTGAGGACCAGGGCGCCCTGGCCGAGATAATTCAGCAGCAGGCAGGGCAGGACGAAATAGGTCCAGGCCGTGCGGATGGGGCGGCGGCCGAAATGGCTCATATCCGCGTACAGCGCCTCGGCGCCGGTGACGGCCAGCACCACGGCGCCGAGTGTCACGAAGGCGGTGAATTTGTGCCGGATCAGGAAGTTAAGCCCGTCCATCGGGTTGAGGGCGAGGAGGATGGCGGGATTATGCACGATGCCGATCAGCCCGAGGATGCCGATGCTGATGAACCAGACCAGCATGATGGGGCCGAAGGCGCGCCCCATGGTGCCCGTGCCGTGGTTCTGGGCCATGAACAGGGCGATGATGACCACCAGGGAGAGCGGCTCGACCAGCGGCGAAAACGCGGGGGAGACGACCTCGAGGCCGGAGACGGCGGAGAGCACCGAGATGGCCGGGGTGATGATGCCGTCTCCGAAGAACAGCCCGGCGCCGATGATGCCGACGATGCCGAGAAAGGCGCGGGTGCGCTCGGACCGGGCCACGCGCTGGGCGAGCGCCATCAGCGCCAGGATGCCGCCTTCGCCGTTATTGTCGGCCCGCATGACGAAGGTGACGTATTTCAGGGTGACCGTGAGGATCAGCGCCCAGGTGATGAGCGACAGCAGGCCGTAGACATCGTCGTTCCTGAGTGTGCCGCCGGTGAAATAGGTCAGGCAGGTTTGCAGCGCGTAGAGCGGGCTGGTGCCGATATCGCCATAGACGATGCCGAGGACGCCGATGAGGGCGGAGAGCCGGAGTTTTTCGGCCGCGCGGCCTTGCTGAACTGCGCTGGATGTCATCTGAATTTCCTTATCGCCATCGCGCCAGCCTCTAGCTGTTTGCCCAGAGCCGGACAAGGCGGGGCGGGCGGCAGGCAAAGCCGGCGGGCCGCGCCTGGCCGTGGCGGACAGGCCGGCGCGGCGGGGCGGGTCATGGTGCGGGCTGGGCCTTTGGCAGCAGCAGATAGAGCGTGCCGGGCTGGCGCATGGAGCCGGCGATCTGCTCGGCATCCGGCCCGGCGCCGAAGAAGATGTCGGCCCGGCCGGGCCCGTGGATGCCGCCGCCGGTGTCCTGGGTGATGGCGAGATGGTCCATGGCCGTGCCGGTGACCGGGTCCGTGGTGGCGATGAAGAGGGGGGCGCCGAGCGGGAGGGCGGATTGGTCGATGGCGACGGAGCGCTGCGCGGTGAGGGGCACGCCGAGCGCGCCGGGGGCGCCCTCATCCGCCGGCAGGTCGCCGAGCGGGCGCATGTAAACGTAGCGCTCGTTCTGCTCCATGACCGATTGGGCCTGGTCGGGGTTGGCTTTCAGCCAGGCGGAGATGCTCTGGTAGCTGACATCCTCGGGCTTGAGCGCGCCCATCTGCACCAGGACGCGGCCGATGGGGGTGTAGGGCTGGCCGTTCTGGCCGTCGAAGCCGACGCGCAGGATGTTGCCATCGGGCAGGAGGATGCGGCCCGAACCCTGGATTTGCAGCATGAAGGCGTCGACCGGGTTGGTGAGATAGGCCGTGACCGGCGCATTGCGGTACAGGGCGCCGCCATCAATCGCGGAACGGGGCAGGTTGGCGAGCGAGGCCAGGGCGGGCTGGGCGTAGAGCGGCACGTTGTAGCCGGGGTGCTGGTTCTTGGCGCCCGGCACCTGCGGCTCGAAATAGCCGGTGATCAGGGCCTGGCCGGAGACGGCGTAGGCATCGAACCAGCTTTCAAAGAATTGCCGCGCGGCGGTGTCGTTGTTGGGGGCGATGGCCTCGGCCGCAGTGCAGGCGGGCTGCCAGAGCCCGGCCTGGCCGGCGCGCGCCTGTGCCAGCCCGGCGCCGCCGAGCGGGCTGTCGGGTGGCATCAGCAGGATGGCCTTGCAACTGGTGACGAAGCTGGCGAGGGCGGCGGCGACGTTGTCCTGCTGCCAGCCGGGCAGGCTGGAGACCAAGACCTGGGGCCCTGGCGGGGCGTTGGGGCCGGTTTGGAGGGCTTGCGGGGGGACGCAGGCGGAAAGGGCCAGGGCGGCGGCGAGGGCGGTGAGACGGCGCATGGGGGTCAGAAGCTGCGCGCCGCGGAGAGGCGCCAGGTGGGGTCGCTGCCGCGCAGATTGCGCTCGAAGGTCCAGAGGTCGCTGAGATTGGCCTGCTCTTCGCCGCCGGGGATGGGGGTGCCCGCCTGGTCGAGCCGCTGGTTGAGCTGGGCGGAGACGAAGCGCACGATGACGACGGCAAGGTCGCCGGTGAGCTGTGCGTCCTCGATGTCGGCCGAGAGGATGGATTTGATCTCGGTGCGCTGACGCTCGCCCGCGGCTTCGCGCGCGGCGATGGCGGCCTCGAAGGTCTCAAAGACATGCGCGGTGAGCAGGGATTGCAGCGTCGCGCGGTCGCCGGCGGCGAAGGCGGTGACGATGCTGCGGAAGGCGGCCTCGGCCTGGGTGAGGAATTGCGGCGGGTCGAAATGCGCATCGCGGGTGACGATCTGCATCAGGCGCTGGCCGAGGTCGGAGTGCGGGTCGGGGATGGAGCGGCCGGGGGCGGCGGGCGGCAGGGCCTGGCCCTCGATCACCGGGGCGGTGTTGAAGCCGGGGGCGGCGCCGGGCGGGGCGGGCGGTTTTTCGAACCCGACGCGTTTGCCCAGGACGGAGCGCAGGCGCAGGACGAGGAAGATCGCGATGCCTGCGAAGATCACCAGGGCGATGGGGAAACCGCCCAGAGATTGGAGTGCGTTACCGGCCACTGTCATCCTCTGTATAGATTTGAGACTGGCGCAACGAACCCCTGAGCGCAAGCCGGGAGAGGCCTGGCTTGGCCGGGGGGAAATGCTCCAGACGCCTGTTGGCGCGCGGTCAGACATATGTTGCAATGGGGTACCCGGCAAGCCGGGCAATGTTAAGGGATGTTTCATGTTTCTGCTCCGCCACGGGCAAAGCTATTTCAACCTGCATTTTACGGCGACGCGGCGCGACCCAGGCATCGAGGACCCTGAGCTGACCGGGCTGGGGCGCACCCAGGCGCAGGCGGCGGCGGCGGAGCTGGCGGAGGCCGGGATCACGCGGGTGATCGTCTCGCCTTATACAAGGGCGTTGCAGACGGCGGAGCCGTTTCTGGCGCTGCCCGGCGTGAGCGTGGAGGTGATGCACGAGGTGCGCGAGCGCACGGCGTTTGCCTGCGATATCGGCAGCGCCCCTGCCCTGCTCGCCGGACGGTTTCCGCAGCATGAATTTGGCCATCTACCCGAGCGCTGGTGGCATGAGGATGTCGAGAGCGAGGAAGAGACGATCGCCCGGGCGGAGGCTTTTCGCGCGCAGATGCGTGAGCGCGCCGATGAGGCCTCGACGCTGCTGGTGAGCCATTGGGGGTTCATTCTGGCGTTGACGGGGGTTTCCGTGGGCAATGGGGAATGGATTGAGTTTGATCCGGCGCGCGCGCGGCCCGAGCGGATCAGCTGGCGGCACTGAGCGGGGACAAGATGGGATTGCTGCATGCCGATGAGGCGCCGGTTTATGAATTGCTGCGCGAAGAGGGCAAAAGCCCCCTTTTGCTGACGGCAGACCATGCGGGGCGGCTGATTCCGCGGGCGCTGGGGGATCTGGGGGTGCCGCGCGAAGAGATGGACCGGCATATCGCCTGGGATATCGGCATTGCCGGGGTGACGCGGCGGCTGAGCGAGGCGCTGGATGCCACGGCGATTTTGCAGCGTTATTCGCGGCTGGTGATCGATTGCAACCGGCAGCCCCATGTGGCCAGCGCCTTTCCCGTGGTGAGCGAGGCGACGCCGGTTCCGGGGAATGTTGGGTTGGATGAGGCGGGCAAGGCGGCGCGGCGGGCGGCGATTTTCGACCCGTATCATGGTGCGATCGGGCGGTTGATCGTTGAGCGGAAGCGGACGGTTTATGTGGCCATGCACAGCTTTACGCCGGTTTATCTGGCGCAGGCGCGGCCGATGCATGTGGCGGTTTTGTATAACCGCAATCCAAGGCTCTCAAAGAGCCTGGCGGCGTTGCTGCGGGCCGAGCCGGAGCTGGTGGTGGGGGAGAATGCGCCCTACCGGGTGAGCGACGAGACCGATTACGGCGTGCCGGTGCATGCCGAGCGGGGCGGGCTGGATTATCTGGAAATCGAGATCCGGCAGGATCTGATCGCCGAGGAGGCGGGGCAGGCGGAATGGGCGGCGCGCTTGGCGCGGCTGTTGCCCGAGGCGTTGAAGCGACTGGACGCGGTGAAGGCGCGCGCCGGGGCATGAAGGATTTTGGGTTGAGCCGTGAGGTGCCGGTGGTGCCGGGGCAGACGGCGCTGCTGGTGATCGACGTCCAGAACTACACGATGGAGGAGGGCGGCGCATATGCCGGCCTGGACCCGGCCGTGAAGGAGGCGAAATATGGCTTCTTCTTCAAGGAGATGCGCCAGAGGGCGCTGCCGAACATGCAGAAATTGCTGGCGGCCTGCCGGGGCAAGGGGATTGAGGTGGTGTACACCGTGATGGCGGCGCTGACCCGGGATGGGCGGGATTTGAGCCTGGATTACAAGATCACCGGGTTTTTCTGCCACAAGGATGACTGGGACGCCCAGGTGATGGACGAAATGGCGCCGGTGAGCGATGAGATTGTGCTGCCGAAGGGCTCGTCCTCGGTCTTTATCTCGACGCATATCGATTATCTGCTGCGCAACATGGGCAAGAGGCAGTTGATTATGGTGGGGGCGCTGACGGACCAGTGCGTGGATTCCGCCGTGCGGGATGCCTGCGACATGGGGTATCTGGTGACGTTGGTGACGGATGCCTGCGCCACGCAGAGCCAGGCGCGCCATGTCAGCGCGCTGGCCAACAACAAGGGCTATTGCCGGCAGGTGACGACAGAGGCGCTGCTGGCCGAACTTGCGGCGGCGGGCTGAGCGTGGCGCGCAAGGCCGTGGAGACGGCGCCGGTTTTGCAGCCCGAGCGCAAGCTGCTCTGCTTTCTGGACCGGACCGGGGCGGCGGAGATTGGCGGCTGGGCGGTGGATTTCGACAAGCCCGCCGAAAGTTTGAAGATGCGGGTGATGATCGATGATGCGATCGAGGGGGTGATCACCTGCGATCTGCACCGCGATGACAGCCGGCTGGTGAACCTGGCCAATAGCCGGATCGGGTTCAGCTACACGATACCCGAGCGGTTCTGGGACGGGGTGCGCCACAGGCTGCGTTTTGCGGCGCTGGATGGGGCGTTGCTGCCGATCAGCTCGCGCGCGGGCGGGGCGGTGCAGGAATATAGTTTTGTGCTGGAGAAGCCGGTGCGGCTGATGGCCGTGGTGGACGGCATGGTGGATGGGCTGATCCAGGGCTGGGCGCTGCGGGTGGATGACCATGCCGGCACCAAGCTGGGCGGGGTGCGGGTGCTGGTGACCCATGAGGGGCAGCCGGTGGCGGAATTGCTGGCGGACCAGTTTCGGGGCGACGTGGCCGAGGCGGTGGGGGGGGATGCGGCCTGCGGGTTTGCGTTTGCGCCGCCGCCGGAATTGCGGCGCAGGGAGCGGGTGACGCTGAAATTCTTCTGCCTGCCCGAGCGCGAGGAGCTGAATGGCAGCCCGCTGGAGATCAGTTTCCCGGGGGATTCGGCGCGCGAGAAGATTGAGCAGCTGATCCGGCGGACCGATGAGCTGTTCAGCTTTGCGTATCATTTGAAGAAGGAGCTGAAGGCGGCGATTCCGCGCGAGCGGTTTCTGTTGGCCGATTATCCGCGCTGGGCGCTGGAGTCCCGGCCTTTGGCGCTGGCGCGCGCCAAAGCGCGCTATGGCGTGGCGGATGTGTCCGGGGTTCTGGTGTCCGTGATCTGCCCGGTTTACCGGCCGGGTGTGGGGGATTTTCTGGCGGCGGTGGACTCCGTGCGGGCGCAGACCCATGAGAACTGGGAGCTGCTGCTGATCGACGATGCCGGGGGGGATGCGACGCTTGCGGCGGTGATGGCCGATCTGGCGGCGCTGGACCCGCGGATAAAATTTCTGCCGCGCAAGGAGAATGGCGGGATCGCCCGGGCCACGAATGACGGGTTGAAGGCGGCCAGGGGGGATTTTGTCGCGTTTTTCGACCATGATGATGTGTTGGAGCCCGGCGCGCTGGAGATCATGCTGCTGGCCCAGGCGGCGCATGGCGCAAAGCTGCTTTATTCCGACGAAGACAAAGTGGAGCGCGGCGGGGCCTTCAGCGAGCCGCATTTCAAGCCGGATTTCAATCACCGGCTTCTGCTGGATATCAATTATATCTGCCATCTGGTGATGGTGGAGGCGGGGGTTTTGCGCGCGGCGGGCGGGCTGGACCCGGCGCTGGACGGGGCGCAGGACCATGATTTGCTGCTGCGGCTGAGCGAAAGGCTGGCGCCGGGGCAGATTCATCATGTGCCGGAGATTCTGTACCATTGGCGCAAGACCGCGCGCTCCACCGCCGCTGCGGGCACCGGGGCGAAGCCCAAGGCGGGGCTGGCGGGGGCGCGCGCGGTGGCGGCGCATCTGGAGCGGCTTGGGTTGCCGGCGAAGGTTGAGCCGCGCGGCAGCCTGACCTGCTACAAGGTGGATTGGAAATTTCCGGCGGCACGGGTGAAGAAGGCGGGGGTTTCGATCCTGATTCCGTATCGCGACCATGTCGAGATGACGCTGGAATGCGTCGAGGCGATCAGGGCCCATACAAAAGGGGTGAATTACGAGATTATCCTGTTGGATAATTGGTCGACCACGCCGGAGGCGGCGCATTTCGCGGCGCGCCAGGCGAATATCGAGGGCACGCGGGTGCTGCGGATTGCCGAGCCGTTCAATTACTCACGCATCAATAACCTGGGCGTGCGGGAGGCGCGGCATGAGTTTCTGCTGTTCATGAATAACGACGTGTTCGTGAACGATCCGGGCTGGCTGCGGCGCATGCTGGATGAGGCGCTGGCGGATGCGGATGTGGGGGGCGTGGGCGCGAAGCTGCTTTATGCCGATGGGACCGTGCAGCATGCCGGTGTGGTGCTGGGGGTGGGCGGCGTGGCGGACCATGCCTTCCGGGGCCTTGGCGGCGAGGCGCCGGGCTATATGGCGCAGGCGATTGCGGCGCGGGAGGTCTCCGCCGTGACGGCGGCCTGCATGCTGGTGCGCAAATCCGCCTTTGCGGCGGTGGGCGGGTTTGACGAGCGCGAACTCTCCGTGGCGTTCAACGACGTGGATTTATGCGTGAAGCTGCGGCAAGCGGGGCTGAAGATCATTTTCATGCCGGATGCCGTGGCCGAGCACCGGGAAAGTGTTAGCCGCGGCGATGATTTCGATCATGCCAAGCTGGCGCGGTTCATGTTTGAGAATGAAGTGATGCGACAGCGTTATGAAGCGGTGCTGCCGAACGACCCGTATTACAACCTTAACTTTTCCCGCGATGGCGGCGTGTACCGGGAGTTGCGGTTGTTGCGGCCCGGCGAGGCGTGATCAGGCGCGGGCGAGGCGGCGGGCGGTGAGCAGGAGCATCCGCCGGTCTTCCGCCGCGCAGGCGCGGTAAAGGCGCATCAAGGCGAGCTCGTCGCCGACCAGGGATCCGGTTTCTCCCGAGACGAGATAGCCGAGCGAGGTGTTCAGGACTTTTGCGATTTTCTCCATATTTTCACGGATCTGGC
>DATJXU010000054.1:0-3106 GCA_035499915.1 Acidocella sp. | reverse complement strand
GCCGACATACCAGCGGTCTACACCATCCACACGGCGAACCTCCGGCACCTTGCCCTTGAACTTGGCCGGGGCGCGCGAGGTGAACATGTCCGGCGCTTCGGTTACATGCGTGTCGCAATCGACGATTTTGATCCCGGCGAGCGAGGGATGGAGGCCGTTGGACTGAGAGGCGTAATCCACCTCACGCAGCATACCACCGACCGAATAACCTTCTTCGGACCAGTATTTTTTCGCGTCGTCCTTAAGCACAGTCTTACTCTCGGCCATGTCATCTCCTCCGTTAGGCGCTTTCCTGGCCGCATCTACGGGCAGGTTGAGGCGTCGTCAATTCAATAACCGACACTTTACCGTTTTTTTTATCGCGCGGCAAGTTTGGTCCCAACTTCTTCGTGGCGCTGCGCACGCCCCAGCAATTCCTGGAACAGAGCTTCGAGATCGTCGCGGCTTATATCGATGGTGTCTCCATAATCCGCCAGCACCTCGTCCAGCTCGGCGGGATCGAGCGTGAGTTTGGTGAGGGGCGGGTGCGGATGGGCGGGCACATGCGCGTGGTGCGGGTAGGAATGGCGCGTGGCATTGTTATAGAGCAGCGCCGCCAGCACCAGCACCAGCGAATTGAGCCCCACCGGCGCCAGCACGAATCCATAATCGAGCTGCGTGACATGCGGCCCGCCAAGCACGGCGGTAAGGGCCACCGCGCCGCTGGGCGGATGCACGCAGCGCAGCAGAGACATGGCGACAAAACTGAACCCCACCGCAGCGGCGCAAGCGAGCAATGGGGAGGTAAATAAATGCGTGGCGGTCACGCCAATTAAAGCTGCCAAGGTATTTCCGCCAATAATCGCCCAAGGCTGCGCCAGCGGGCTGGCCGGCACGCCGAACAGCAGCACGGCGGAAGCCCCCATCGGCGCGATGAGCAGCGGCAGATCGCTTGTCGAGCCCAGATACACCGTGCTCACCAGCCCGGTCAGGCCGATGCCGAGAAACGCGCCTATGCCGGCGCGCAGCCGCTCGGCATGGCTTACAGGCGAGGCGGCGGGCAAAAAGCGCCGGAGCCAGTTCATGACGATAGATCCAGTCATTTGCGAGGGGATGGGCGCGCAAAACCTGCCGGTCAAGCATCTGGCCGGCAGGTTTGCACATGGCTGGAAGCAGCTTCAGTCCAGGGCTTCAGCGGGGCCGAAAAACTCGTAATTTGCCCGGTCCGCCGGCAGGCCCAACGCGGCGAGGCTCTGCTTGACGAAGCGCATGAAGGGTTTCGGCCCGAGGAAATAAACATCGCAATCGAGATTGGCCGGCAGGCAGCTTTGCAGATGTGCGATATCGGGCCGGCCCAGCGCCTGGGCGCTCTCCGCGGTGCCTTGTTCGTGCACGATAAAGCGGCGCAGGCGCGGGTGGCGCGCGGCCCAATCTTCCAGCGTGCGCGCAAAGCCCTGCACAGTCCGGTTGCGGGCGTAATGCAGAAACACAACGTCGCGCTTGCCTTCGGCCAAAGCCGCCTCGGCCATGGCGAGGGTTGGGGTGATGCCCACGCCGCCGCTGATAAGCACCAGCGTGCTGCTGCCCTCCTGCAAGGTGAAGGCGCCCGCGGGCGGGAATAATTCCAGCACGCTGCCCGGCTGAATTTGGTCATGCAGAAAATTCGAGGCCAGCCCGCCTGCTTCGCGCTTCACGCTGATGCGGTAGGACCGCCCATTTGCGGCCGCCGAGAGCGAATAATTGCGCCGCACCTCTTGCCCATCAATAACGAGGCGCAGCCCGATATATTGGCCGGGTGTGAAGTCCACCACGGCAAGCCCATCCACCGGTTCCAGATAGAAGGAGGTAATTTCCGTGCTCTCCGCCTCTTTGCGAGCCACACGGAAGGGCCGCGCTCCCCGCCAACCGCCGGGCGCTGCCTCCAGCTTATCGTAAACGGATTTCTCGGCGCCGATGAGAATATCCGCAAGCTGCTGGTAGGCCGCGCCCCAGGCGTTAATTACGGCATCCGTGGCGATTTCCGCGCCCAGCACCTCGCGTATGGCGCGCAGCAGGCAGGCGCCGACAATGGGGTAATGCTCGGGCAGAATCTGCAGCGCCACATGCTTGTTCACGATCTGCGCCGCCAGCGGCCCCAGCGCCTCAAGCCGGTCGATATTCTTGGCGTACATCAGCACGCCATTGGCCAAGGCGCGCGGCTGGCCGCCGCTGGCCTGGTGCGCCTGGTTAAAGAGGGGGCGTACTTCCGGATATTCACCCAGCATCATTTTGTAAAAATGCGTCGTCAGCGCCTCACCGCCGGTCTCCAGCAGGGGGACGGTGGCCTTGATGATATCCGTTTGGGCAGCATTAAGCATGATGACTCCTGAGACGCAGAAATTGGAAGGTTAGCCGAAGGAGAGCGGGAAAAGCCCCATTTGCAGGCTGGCGGCGATGCGGTGCGCCTTGTCGATAACGGCCACGGCATCCGCGGGCTCCAGACAGGAAGTGGCGGTTTCTTCCCACAAGGCCAGCCAGCGCTGGAACATTGCGGGGCTCATTTCCGCCTGGTGGCGCATGTGAACCTGCATGGGGCGGCCGCTATAGCGCCCGGTGGTCAGCATCACGGACGACCAGAAAGCCGCCAGTTTTTCGAGATGCTCCGGCCAGTCGGCGACAGCGCGGTTGAAGAGTGGGCCGAGCAGAGCGTCGGCGCGGACCTTGGCGTAGAACTGATTGACGAGCATCGCCAGCCGCTCCTCGTCGAGCGTTTCGGAAAGACACATGGTATTTGGCTCTAAAACATGTATTATGGATACATGTTTACCCGACGGAGCTAAAACATGCAAGTGATATGCATCTATAAGGCGCACCCATGCGCCTGACCCGTTTCACCGATTACGCGGTGCGGGTGATGCTCTATCTCGCAGCACATGAGGACCGGCTCTGCTCCATCGCGGAAATCGCCAAGTCATATGGCATCTCGCAGAATCATCTGATGAAAGTGGTGAGCGATCTGGCCGGAGCGGGCTATGTGCAGAGTTTGCGCGGGCGCGGCGGCGGCATCCGCCTGGCGCGGGCGGCAACGGACATAAATATCGGCCAGATGGTGCGCCATACGGAAGGCAAGGTCGATCTGGTCGGGTGC
>DATJXU010000053.1:0-2968 GCA_035499915.1 Acidocella sp. | reverse complement strand
CTTCGGCCATGGCGCCAACGGCGTGCTGATCAGCCTGGAGAGCCGCGATTCCGCCGCCGCCACGCAGACTTCCATCCAGGAGGCGGAGACCGCCCTGGACAAGGCCGCGCCGGGAAGCAAGATTCTCTCCACCCAGGCCATTGGCGCCTCGGTCAGCCGTCAGCTGTTCGCCCAGGGCCTGGAGGCGCTGGGGCTGAGCTTCACGATGATCCTCGCCTATATCTGGTTCCGGTTCGAGTGGCAGTTCGCCGTCGGCGCCGTGGCCACGCTGCTGCTGGATACGACCAAAGCCATCGGCTTCATGGTCCTCACCCGCATTCCGTTCGACCTGGTGACCATCGCCGCCATCCTCACCATCATCGGCTACTCCACCAACGACAAGGTCGTGGTGTACGACCGCGTGCGCGAGAATCTGCGCAAGTACAAGACCATGCCTCTGCGCGAGCTGATTGACCTCTCGATCAACGAGACGCTGAACCGTACGCTGGGTACCTCCGGCACCGTGTTCCTGGCCGCTCTGCCGCTGGCCATGTTCGGCGGGCATGCCCTCTCCGGCTTCGCCTGGATCATGCTGTTCGGCATCGTCGTCGGCACCTCCTCCTCCATCTTCATTGCGGCCCCCATCCTGCTGTTCCTGGGCGAGCACCGCCTGCGCCGCAGCGCCGCGCCGGTGAAAATAACCGGGAAATAAATATTTAGATTTAAGTAAGAGTTTTTGTCGCAATCAGCGCGGATACCTGCTACATCCGCGCTGAAAATGCATATTTTTACGAATATTTAGACAGTGCCGTACGACCCGCCAGATGCAGCATTACTGGGGTCGGTGCGCATTTCCTATCAGCCCATCGTTCACCTGGCCGATGGCAGGCTTGATCATGTTGAAGTCCTGGCCCGCACCGCCGCCGATGACGGCACGCTTCGCGGGCCGGAGGCCATCGTCAACGCCATGACCAGCGCCCCGCGCGCGTTCCGCCTGACCGAGGCGATCATCGAGCGTGCGCTGGATGAATATGACGAGTACGGCTTCGCCGCGCATGACCTGCCGCTGGCCTTCAATCTCAAGCTGGATGCGATGCTGCACCCAGGCCTGACCGGGCTGATCGACAGCCTGCGCGCACGCTGCGGGCTGTCGCCGGACCTCCTCCGCTTCGAACTCACCGAGGACCAGCCGGTGCACAACCTCGCCGCCGCCCACGCCGTCATCACCGATCTGCGCGATGCCGGCTACGCCCTGGCGCTGGACGACATCACCCCGGACATGCCCTACCTCGCCGCGCTGCTGGACATGCCGGTGCGCGCCATAAAGCTCGACCGCAGCATCGTCACCTCGCTCCATCCCGCGGCGCAGAACTTCATCCGCAGCATGGCGGAGCAGGCCAACGCCAAGCGGCAGGAGATCATCGCCGAGGGCATAGAAACCACGGATCAACACGAAACCATGCGGGCCAGCCAAGTGACGCACGGCCAGGGTTATCTGTTCTCCCGGCCGCTTACCGCCAGCGCCTTGGGTGCTTACCTGAACACCCGTTAAGCGGCTTTGCGCAGGCCGAAGCGCCGCATCGAGTCGGTGTAGAAGTGCGACAGATCCCCACCACTCTCCGTTTTCACCCCATTCAGCGGGCGCATCAGCGCCACCGTATCCGGGTGCGGCTCCGTATCCGGCTCATGCTCCTCGACAATGCCTTCCGCCTTCAGCTTGAGGATATGCGCCAGCACGTTGCGCTGAGCGGCACCTTTCAGGAATAAATCAGCCTTGTGGTAGAGCTTGGCCGCAAGCGCCGCCACGGCCCAGTCCTGCTGCTGCAGCTCGGCGAGGATGGTGCGCTCACGATACTGCCGGTGCGCCAGCATGTCCGCCACCAGGATTCGCGGCTCGGTGAGCAGCGGGCCATGGCCGCTGAGATAGATGTCATCGTCGCGGGCCAGCAACTTTTCCAATGAGCGGTAATAGGCCAGCATGTCGCCATCCGGCGGGCTGACGATGGAGGACGACCAGGACATCACATGGTCGCCGCTGAACAGAATCTTCTGCCCGTTCTCCGTATAATACTCGTAGCAGAGATGGTCCGCCGCATGGCCCGGCGTATACAACGCGGTCAGTCCGGCCACGTGGGCACCGTCATCGAGCGGGAAATCCGGCTTGATCCGGGGGTGGATGCAGTCGCGGAAGCCGTAAACCGGCGCTCCGGTGGCGGCGGACAGGGCCGGAACCGCTCCGCAATGGTCGCCATGAGTGTGGGTGAGCACCAGCCGGCGGATCGGCATCTCCCCGACGGCGGCCAGCACGTCCTGCACATGCTTGGCGCTGTCGGGCCCGGGGTCGATCACCGTTACCCCGTCCAATTCGTCGATCAGATAGGTGTTGGTGCCATGATAGGTCATCACACCGGGGTTCTCCGCGACCACGCGGCGAATACCCGGCAACACGCTCAGTGGAACGCCGCGGGGCGGCTCTGGTTCTTGCAGAAACGACATGACCGCATCATGCATGCGGAGCATGGCTTAGGCAATCATTCAGCCAAACGCGTAAAGTGCCCAAAGCACGGCGAACACCGCAATTACGCAGACCACGCCCAGAACCGCCACGGTCACGTTATGGCTAGCGGGTGCGCGGCTCACCGCACGGTGCGGCGGATCCTGAGTCTCTCGCGTGTGAAGGGTTGGAAAATCTTTTACGGTCATTGCTTTATTTCCCGAAACTCCGAAGCCTACCGGGGCCTTCCGCGCCGAGGGCGCCTGGATTGTTTCCTGGGCAAATTATGCTCCCGAAGCCGCTTGAAATGCAACAAAAACCAGCGGGCGGCATGGCGGCCATTGCGCCCGCCCGCAGGCCCGCTACTCTGCCGCGCATGACCCTCGACCCGGATGCTGGCCTGCGCGCCTCACTCAACCGCCACAGGCTGTTCGCCAGCGCCCTGCTGATCCTGATGGCGGCCCTTGCCCTGCTCGGCTACTGCCTGCCGCTCTC
>DATJXU010000052.1:0-6967 GCA_035499915.1 Acidocella sp. | reverse complement strand
GCCAACGCCATCTGGTTCACCGCCGCCTATTTGCCTGCGCAACTCGCCTCGGCCACGGGGCTGACACTAGCCGGAAAGGTGGCGGCGACGGCCTCCATCCTGCTCTGGGGGCTGGCCATTCTCTGTGCCCGCCTGACCGCTGAACCCCCGCCGCGTTTGTATCTGGGGAGCTGATGCCAGTCCGTCTAAAAATTGGTGCGCGCCCAGTTACGGTTTCAATCGATTTGATGCGCTATCCACTCAAGGGTTCGCTTTGAATGGCAAAGGCCAGCGTTCTGGTCCCTTCCAGCTTCCGCTTCCCTCGGCCTTCTTTGAAAAAGCCGGCGATCTTTCCTTCATCGAACGAGTTTCGACGGCATGCCATGATGGAAGCTCCCGCAAACGGGACCGCCATCATGAAATGCCACTCCCACGCAGACGTAAGGCTCAGGGGGGGAGACTTTTTATCGAAGATGATGCTTGATTATAACCGAACGCAAAAGAAGCCCAATCATAATCACCTCATTCCACGGTCACGGATTTCGCAAGATTGCGCGGCTGGTCTACATCCGTGCCTTTCATCACCGCCACATGATAGGCCAGCATCTGCACCGGAATGGCGTGCAGAATCGGCGCCGCGAACGGATCGATCGACGGCAGCAAAATCGTCTCGGCGGCAATCGGCGCCAGCTTGGAAGCGCCTTCCTCGTCTGATAACACCACGATCTGTCCACCCCGCGCCGCCGCTTCCTGCAAATTCGAAGCGGTTTTCTCAAACAGCGGCCCCGAGGGGCAAATCGCAATCACCGGCACGCTCTTATCGATCAGCGCAATCGGCCCGTGCTTCATCTCGCCGGCCGCATAGCCCTCTGCGTGAATGTAGGAAATCTCCTTCAGCTTCAGCGCCCCCTCCAGTGCAATGGGGAAACACCCGCCACGCCCCAGATAAAGCACATCCCGTGCCTCGGCGATCCGCGCCGCCAAACGCCTGATCGGTGCATCATTGCCCAGAATCTCCGCCGCCTTGGCCGGAATTTCCAGCAATGCCGCGGCAAGGCGGTTGATTTCGGCCTCGCTGCGCGTGCCCTTGGCGCGCGCCAGGGTGAGCGCAAACACCGCCAGCACGGTCAGCTGCGCGGTGAAGGCCTTGGTGCTGGCCACGCCGATCTCCGGCCCCGCGATGGTCTCCAGAATCGCGTTGCTCTCTCGCGCCATGGAGCTTTCCGGCACGTTGAGCACGGAGAGAATCTTCTGCCCCTCCGCCTTCATATAGCGCAGAGCCGCCAGCGTATCGGCGGTCTCGCCGCTCTGGCTCACCAGCAGCCCCAGCCCGCCCGCGTCCATAGGCGGGGCGCGGTAGCGGAACTCGCTGGCCACGTCGGCTTCCACCGGCACGCGGGCCAGATTCTCCAGCCAGAATTTCGCGGTCAGCCCGGCATAAAAGGCAGAGCCGCAGGCGCTCATGGTGATGCGCTTGATTCCCGCCAGATCGAAGGGCAGGGCAGGTAGCTGCGGCGTTCCGGCTTCCAGCATGCGGTGCAGCACATCGCCGATCACCACCGGATGCTCGTGCAACTCCTTCTCCATGAAATGCCGGAAATTGCCCTTGCCGATGGCCGCTCCGCTCAGCGCCGTCAGCTGCTTCGCGCGAATCACCTCGCCGCCGGAGAGGTCGTAGAACGTGGCGCCCTCGCGCGTCAGCACCACCCAATCGCCATCTTCCAGGTAGGAGATCTCACGGGTCAGCGGGGCGAGGGTGAGGGCGTCGGAGCCGAGATACATCTCTTCCTGGCCATGGCCGACTGCGAGCGGCGCGCCGCGCCTGGCGGCGATGACCAGTTCCGGGTGGCCGGCGAAGATCAGCGCCAGCGCATAGGCGCCCTCCAGGCGGGGGAGGGCGGCGCACGCGGCCTCCACCGGGGAGAGCCCTTCCGCCAGCAACAGGTCGAAGAGCTGCGCCACCACCTCGGTATCGGTCTCAGAGACGAAAGTTTGGCCCTTGGCTTCCAGCTCGGCGCGCAGCTGGAGGTGATTTTCGATGATGCCGTTATGCACCACGGCGACGCGCGCCGTGGCGTGGGGATGGGCGTTGGCCTCGGTCGGCGCGCCATGGGTGGCCCAGCGCGTATGGCCGATGCCGGTAACGCCGGAAAGCGGCTTGGCCGCCAGCACGGCCTCCAGGTTCTTCAGCTTGCCCTCGGCGCGGCGGCGCTCGATATGCCCGTTCACCAATGTCGCGATGCCGGCGGAATCGTAGCCCCGGTATTCCAGGCGCTTCAGCCCCTCCAACAGCAGCGCCGCCGCCGGAGAAACGCCCACAACCCCCACAATTCCGCACATCCGCTTCACCCTCTTGCAACTCACCTTTGCGGTAGCCCCGCTGGCGCATAAGTGTCAAAGGCGGGGATATTCAATTTGTACGACGGAGTATTTCATGCGCGCTGTGATCTTCGACCTGGATGGCACGCTCATCGACGCCGCGCCGGACATTGCGTCCAAACTCAACCGCGTGCTGGCAGCCGAGGGGCATGAGACGCTGACACTCGCGGAGGTCCGCGCCATGATCGGCGACGGCGCGAAAATGCTGGTGGAGCGTGCCTTTGCCGCGCGCGGGGCGGTGGCAAAGGCGCGGCATCTGGAGGCGTTGCTGGCCGGCTACGTCGATCATCCGGTGGTGGATACGGTGATCTATGACGGGATCGTGCAGGCGCTGGAAACGCTGCAAACCCAAGGCCGTCCGCTCGGCATCTGCACCAACAAGCCCATCCGGCCGGCCCGGGAGATTCTGGATATTCTAAACCTCTCCCGCTTCTTCGGCGCCGTGGTGGGGGGGGATTCCACCCCCTACCGCAAGCCAGACCCGCGCCATTTGGCCGCCGCCCTGTCCGGGCTTGAGGTCACGGACGCGATCATGGTTGGCGATCACGTCAACGACATGCAGGCCGCCGCCGGGCTCGGCCTGCCCGCCGTGTTCTGCGCCTGGGGCTATGGGCAGGGTCAGGGCGAGGCCCGCGCCGAAGCCCCGGCTGAACTGCCGGCGGTCATCGCCCGGTTGGGGTAAGCCTGGCCTTTACATGCAGCGCAACATTGCGTAACGCGCGCTTGACGACCCGCCTCTTATGCCCCATTTGGCAATCAGGACTAATTCAGTCCGTTTAGTGGGGTCGTTATGCTGAAACTCTCACGCCTGACCGATTATGCGGTGGCCGCCCTGGTGCGCCTGAGCATGGCGGATGGCGTTGAAACCTCGCCGGGCATCGCGGCCGGCATTGGCGTGCCGGAGCCCACGGTCGCCAAGGTGCTGAAGGCGCTGGCCGGCCATGGGCTGGTCACCTCCACGCGCGGCGCGCGGGGCGGCTACCGGCTGGGTAAGGCTTTGTCTGACATCGCTGTCTCCGAGGTGATTTTCGCCATCGACGGTCCCATCGCGCTCACCTCCTGCGTGGAGGGAACGGGTGTGACCTGCGAGAGCCTGTCCCTTTGCCCCGTCGCCGGGCGGTGGGACCCGGTGAACGAGGCCATACGCTCCGCCCTTGCGCATATTTCCCTGGCCGATATGGCCGCGGCCTCCGTGCCGCGCGCCCTGCGCATCCCGGCCCCGACGATCAACGAGGTTGCCTGACCATGTCCACCACCACTGAAGCCACGATCCATGAGCTGGCGGCCCAGAAATACAAGTACGGGTTCACCACCGACATCGAGATGGAGGAGTTCCCGAAAGGGCTCTCGACGGACATTGTGCGGCTGATCTCCGCCAAGAAGGGCGAGCCCGAATGGCTGCTGGAATGGCGGCTGAAGGCTTATGAGGCCTGGCTGAAGATGGAAGAGCCGCATTGGGCGCGCGTCCATCATCCACCCATCGAATATCAGGCGCTCTATTATTACGCTGCCCCGGCCAAGGCCATGCCCAAATCGCTGGACGAGGTCGACCCGGAGCTTCTGAAAACCTACGAGAAGCTGGGCATCCCCTTGAATGAGCGTGCGGCGCTGGCGGGTGTTGCGGTGGATGCGGTGTTTGACTCCGTCTCCGTCGCCACCACCTTCCGCGAGACCTTGGGCAAGGCCGGCGTCATCTTCTGCTCCATCTCCGAGGCGGTGCGCGAGCACCCGGAGCTGGTGCGCAAATATCTCGGCTCCGTGGTTCCGGCGGGCGATAATTACTTCGCAGCCCTCAACTCCGCTGTGTTCTCCGATGGCAGCTTCGTCTTCATCCCCAAGGGCGTGCGCTGCCCGATGGAGCTGTCCACCTATTTCCGCATCAATGCCCGCAATACCGGCCAGTTCGAGCGCACGCTGATCATCGCCGAGGAGGGGGCCTCGGTCTCCTACCTAGAAGGCTGCACCGCGCCGATGCGTGATGAAAACCAGCTCCACGCCGCCGTGGTCGAGCTGGTGGCTCTGGATGAAGCCAAGATCAAATACAGCACGGTGCAGAACTGGTATCCTGGCGATTCAGAAGGCAAGGGCGGGATCTATAATTTTGTCACCAAGCGCGGCGCCTGCCGTGGCCGGAATTCCAAGATTTCCTGGACACAGGTGGAAACCGGATCGGCGATCACCTGGAAATACCCCTCCTGCATCCTGCAGGGCGAGGGCGCGGTGGGTGAGTTCTACTCCGTCGCCGTGACCAATAATTTTCAGCAGGCCGATACCGGCACAAAGATGATCCATATCGGCAAGAACACCTCGAGCACGATCATCTCCAAGGGCATCTCCGCCGGGCACTCCAACAACACCTATCGCGGTTTGGTGAAGATCATGCCCGGCGCGTCCGGCGCCCGTAATTTCACCCAGTGCGACAGCCTGCTGATCGGCGATCAGTGCGGCGCGCATACCGTGCCCTATATCGAGAACCGCAATGCCTCGGCCAAGGTGGAGCATGAAGCCACCACCTCAAAAATCGCCGAGGACCAGCTGTTCTATTGCCGCTCGCGCGGCCTCTCGGAAGAGGACGCGGTGGGGCTCATCGTCAATGGCTTCTGCAAGGATGTGCTGAAGGAATTGCCGATGGAATTCGCCGTCGAGGCACAAAAACTTCTGGCTGTTTCTTTGGAAGGCTCTGTTGGCTGATGCTTGAGATCAAGAATTTGCATGCGCGGATTGGTGACGCGGAAATCCTGAAGGGCGTGACCCTCACCATTCCGGACGGCCAGGTGCATGCCATCATGGGCCCGAACGGCGCCGGTAAATCCACGCTCTCCTACGTGCTCTCCGGCCGCGATGGCTATGAGGTGACGCAAGGCGAGGTGACCTATAACGGCGAGAACATCCTGGAGATGGAGCCCGAGGACCGCGCCGCCGCCGGGCTGTTCCTGGCGTTCCAATATCCGGTGGAGCTGCCCGGTGTCGGCAATGCCAATTTCCTGCGCACCGCGCTGAACGCCATCCGCCGCAAGCGCGGCGAGGAGGAGCTGGATGCCGTCGCCTTCCTGAAACTCGCCCGCGCCGCCGTGAAGCAGCTGGCGATGAAGGAGGATTTCCTGAAGCGCAACGTCAATGTCGGCTTCTCCGGCGGTGAGAAAAAGCGCAACGAGATGCTGCAGATGGCGATCCTCAAGCCCGGCCTCGCCATTCTCGACGAGACGGATTCCGGCCTCGACATCGACGCGCTGAAGGTGGTGGCGGAAGGCGTGAACGCACTGCGCGACGCCAAGTTCTCAGCCCTGGTCATCACCCATTACCAGCGCCTGCTGGACCATATCGTGCCCGATGTCGTGCATGTTCTGGCGGGCGGGCGCATCGTGCGCTCCGGCCCCGCCTCCCTGGCGCTGGAGCTGGAAGACAGCGGCTATGCCGGGCTGGAAGCCGTCTGACATGACCGCGCTGCCCACCCGCAAGCTGGAAGCTTGGCGCTATACGGATCTGCGCGTGCTTTCGGCGATCAGCTTCGCCGAGCATGGCCCCTTTGAGGCGGACGTCAATCTGCCCGAGGCCGCCTTCCCGCGCGTGGTGTTTCTGAATGGCGCATTCAGCGAAACCCTGTCCTCATCCGTGGCGTACCTGCAAAAATTCGCCGCCGTTGAGGAACACTCAGCCCAGCCGCTGGCGCTCATCAATGCCGAGAAGACGCGCGATGGCATCACCCTCGTCATCCCCGCCGGGCAGGATGCCGGCGAGCTGCTGCTGATCTCCCAGGCCGGCGGGGCGGAGCCGTTTGCCTTTCATCCGCGCCATCGCATCCGGCTTGGCGCCGGGGCGAAGCTGACGCTGATCGAGATCGACCAAGGCGAAGGCACCTACTGGCATAATCCGGTGTTCGACGTGACGGTGGAAGAAGGTGCGAGGCTCCAGCATTTCCGTTTGCAGCAGGAAAGTGCTGACGCCTTCAACATCACCACCATCCGCGCCGATATCGAGGCGGATGCGTCCTACGAGCATTTCACCCTGACCCTGGGCGCCAAAATCTCCCGTACGGAGGTCGAGGCCAATCTTCTGGGGTCCAATGCGCTGGCGCATCTCAACGCCGCGCAGCTCCTGGGTGGCACGCAGCTGGGTGATTTCACCTCCATCATCCGCCACAAGGCCCCCAATTGCCCCTCGCGCCAGACGGTGAAATCCGTCCTCGCGGGCAAGGCGCGGGGCGTCTTCCAGGGCAAGATCGAGGTCGACCAGATCGCCCAGAAGACCGATGGCTACCAGATGAGCCAGGCGCTTTTGCTCTCGCCCGATGCCGAGATGGACATCAAGCCGGAACTCCAGATTTTCGCCGATGACGTGAAATGCAGCCACGGCGCCACCATCGGCGCGCTGGATGAGGAGCAGGTTTTCTACCTGCGCTCGCGCGGAATCCCCGAGGCGGACGCACGGCAAATCCTCATCCGCGCCTTCCTTGAGGAAGCCCTGGAGCCGGTGACGCATGACGCCTCCAAGGCGCTGTTCGAGGCCGCGCTGGAAAGCTGGTGGAGCCGCCAATGAGCATCACGCTAAACCATCTCGACATGCAGGCCATCAGGCGGGATTTCCCCATCCTGTCGCAGAAGGTTCATGG
>DATJXU010000051.1:0-11541 GCA_035499915.1 Acidocella sp. | reverse complement strand
CGTGCCGATGCTGCTCAAGGTCGATTTCGGCGCTTTGCACCGGGTGGCCGAAGAATGGCGCGGAATTGCCGTGACCGTCGGCGTCAACTGGCTGATCAAGCCCTTCAGCATGGCGCTCCTGGCTTGGTTTTTCATCGGCTGGCTGTTCCGGCCGCTGCTGCCGGCGGGCCAGATCGACAGCTACATCGCCGGGCTGATCCTGCTGGCGGCGGCGCCTTGCACGGCGATGGTGTTCGTGTGGTCGAACCTCGTCGAGGGTGAGCCGCATTTCACCCTGAGCCAGGTGGCGCTCAACGACACGATCATGCTCTTCGCCTTCGCGCCGATCGTGGCGCTGCTGCTGGGCCTCTCTTCGATTACCGTGCCGTGGAACACGCTGTTTTTGTCCGTGGTGCTCTATATCCTGGTGCCGGTCGCCTTGGCGCAGCTTTGGCGGCGCGCGCTGCTGGCCCGTGGCGGGCGGGCGGCGCTGGCGCGGACCTTGGGCGCGCTTGGGCCGGTCTCCCTGGTGGCGCTGCTGCTCACGCTGGTGCTGCTTTTTGGCCTGCAGGGAACGCAGATCGTGCGCCAGCCGGGGGTGATCGCGCTGCTGGCCGTGCCGATTATCATCCAGGTCTATTTCAATGCCGGGCTCGCCTATTGGCTCAACCGGCGCCTGGGCGTGGCCTGGTGCGTGGCGGGGCCATCGGCGCTCATCGGCGCCAGCAATTTTTTCGAGCTGGCCGTGGCCACGGCCATTGCGCTTTTTGGCTTCCAGTCCGGCGCGGCGCTGGCCACGGTGGTGGGCGTGCTGGTGGAGGTGCCGGTGATGCTCTCTGTCGTCGGTATCGTGCGGCGCTCGCGCGGGTGGTACGCGCGGGGCTAGAACCTGATCGGTTGAGGTTGGCGCATAGGTGTCAACCTCAGCCGATTGCGGTCTAGGGTTTGTCCTGCCCAGGCGGCGAGGCCGGGTTTCAGCACGCGGCCATCGTCGAAGGGGGCAGATCATCCAGGATGATCTGCTTCGGGCTGCCCGGGTCCGGGCAGGCCGGCTTTGGGGGGCGCGGGCACACTCAGGCGTGCTTGTCATCCGCCTCAGTCTCATGGCTCGGTTGCCCGCTTCTTATTGCGGGGGCAGGCGGTGCGCCTTAGGGTAAAGGTTCGAATTATACACTAAGATTAGGCCTTCATGCTTAAATCCATTCTCTCCGCGGCCGCCGTCATTGCCATTGTCCTGGTTGGCGGGTTCGGGACCTATGCCTGGCACGGCAGCCTCCCCGTGATGACCCCATCGGAGCGACCGCATTTTGATGCCGCCACGGTCGAGAAGGGCCGCCTGCTGGCCGCCGCCGGTTATTGCGCGGCCTGCCATACCGCGCCGGGCGGTGCGCCCTATGCGGGCAATTATCCGATGGTGACCAGCTTCGGCACGATCTACGCCTCGAACATCACCCCCGACCCGCAAACCGGCATCGGCGACTGGTCGCCGGAAGCCTTCCGCCGCGCCCTGCATGAAGGCGTGGACCGCGACGGGCGCAACCTGTTTCCGGCCTTCCCCTACGACCATTTCACCAAAATGTCGGATGCGGATGTGGACGCGATCTACGCCTATATCATGTCCGACATCCCGCCGGTGAATGAGGCCACGAAGCAGCCATCCATCCCCTTCCCGCTGAATATCCGCTACCTGCAATCGGGCTGGAAGCTGCTTTTCGTCCATCTCGGCCGCTATCAGCCCGACCCGTCGCACTCTGACGCATGGAACCGTGGCGCCTATCTGGTCGAGGGCGTGTCGCATTGCGGCGCGTGCCATACGCCGCGCAACGGGCTTGGCGCGGAAGAGCGGAGCCAGCAATACGCGGGAGCCGTGATCGATAACTGGACGGCGCCGCCGCTGACAAAGGCGAACCCCTCCTCCGTGCCATGGAGCACGGCTGATTTCGTCGTCTATCTGAAGACCGGCTCCGATCCTTACCACGGCGTCGCCTCGGGGCCGATGGCGGAAGTGGTGGCGGGCCTGCGCCAGCTGCCTGACAGCGATATCGAGGCGATCGGCACCTATCTGGGCAGCGTCTCCGGCGCCACGGCCAGCAACCCGGCGCAAATCCCGGACGTGGTGGCGAGCATTGAGGCCGGCAAGCCTGACCCGGCCTACCGTGATAATCTGGGCGAGCGGCTTTATGCCTCGGCCTGTGCCTCCTGCCATTACAACCCCTCGGCCGACAGCCTGAAGCCTGAGCGCCCGGATCTGGGCATCATCTCCGCCACGCGGCTGGATGATCCGTCGAACCTGATCCATACGATCCTCGATGGCGTGCCCGCCGCGCAGGGTGTGCACGGCGTCGCCATGCCCGCCTTCCGCACGGCGCTTGACGACAGCCAGATCGCGGCCATTGCCGCCTATGTTCGCGCCACCCAGGCCGGCCTGCCGCCATGGCTGAACCTTGAGGCGACCGTGCAGTCCTTGCGGGCGCATGCCGGAACGAATTGACGAGGACATGACCATGATCGAATTCACCATCAACGGCCGCAAGGTCAGCCTTGACGTCGCGCCGGACACCCCCCTGCTATGGGTCATCCGTGACGAAATGGGCCTGACCGGCACGAAGTTCGGCTGCGGCGAGGGGATGTGCGGGGCCTGCACCGTGCATGTGGGCGGGCGCCCGACGCGCGGCTGCATCACGCCCGTGGGAAATGTAGCGGGCGCAGAGATCATCACGATCGAGGGGCTGGACCCGGACGGCAACCACCCGGTGCAGCTTGCCTGGCGCGATCTTCAGGTGCCGCAATGCGGCTATTGCCAGTCCGGCCAGATCATGACGGCGGCGGCGATGCTGAAGGACATGCCCGACCCGACGGATGAGGATATCGACGCGGTGATGACCGGAAATCTGTGCCGTTGCATGACCTATAACCGCATCCGCGCCGCCGTGCGGCAAGCCGCCGCCGCGATGAAGGGGGCTGTCAGCAATGGCTAATGGCCTGTTCCCGCCGCGCCGGGCGGCGCTGCCCGCGCTTGGCCGCCGCGGCTTCCTGGTTTCCATGTGCGCGGCCGGTGCGGTGTTCGGCTTCCCGCTTGCAGCCCGCGCCGCCATGAACCCGCAAGCGCCGGACGGCCTGCCCCTGGACGAAGCGGGGGCGGCGTATGAACCCACGCTCTGGTACTGGATCGACAGCACCGGCCAGGTGAACGTCAACATCATCCGGGCCGAGATGGGCCAGCATGTCGGCACCTCCATTGCGCGCATCCTGGCTGACGAACTCGGCGCGAACTGGGACGATGTGCATATCGTGCATGTCGACAGCGACCCGAAATGGGGGGTGATGGTGACGGGCGGCAGCTGGTCCGTGTGGCAAAGCTGGCCGGTCTACCGGCAGGCCGGCGCCGCGGGGCGCATCGCGCTTACGGAAAAGGCGGCGCGCCTTTGGGGGATCGAGCCTTCGCGGATCACGGTCGAGAACGGCATTGTCTCCGGCGGCGGCAGGAGCGCCAGCTTCGGTGAATTGGTGGCCAAGGGCATTACCCGCAGCTTCAGCCCCGCCGAACTGCAGGCTTTGCCTCTGAAACCCCATGCGGACCTGGCTTTGCTGGGCAAGAGCCTGCCCGCCCTCGATATCCACAACAAGACCACGGGCCAGGCGATCTACGGCATCGATTCGAAGGTGGACGGCATGGTCCATGCCGCGCCGATCCTGCCGCCGACGCGCTATGGCTGCACGGTCACCGGCATCGACGATAGCGCCGCGAAGGCGGTCGCGGGCTATCAGCAGACGCTGAAGATCGACGACCCCTCCGGCACCGTGCCCGGCTGGGCGATGGTGATCGCCGACAGCCTGTGGGCGGCCCAGAAGGCCGCCAAGCTCGTGAAACTCAGCTACGACATCACGGGCAATGCCCAGCAGGTCGGCGAGGCCGATCTCCAGGCCGAGAACAAGCGCCTGATCGATGACCCGAAGACCGGGGCGCTGCTCGACACCGGCGATACCGATGTCGACCCGGTTTTTGCCAAGGCCGCCGACATGTTCGAGGCGTCCTACACGACGCAGACGGTCCTGCATTTCCAGCTTGAACCGCTGAACGCGCTCGCCTTGCTGAACCAGGACGGCGTGTGGGAGATCCACACCGGCAACCAGTGGCAATCGCTGTGCCTGCCCTGGCTGCAGAAGGCGCTGGGCGTCGGCGCGGACAAAATCGTCATGCGCACCTACCTGCTGGGCGGCGGGTTCGGGCGGCGCCTGAACGGTGACTACACGGTGCCGGTGGCGCTGGCCTCCAAGGCGCTCGGCGGCAAGCCGGTAAAGATGGTGATGATGCGCCCGGACGATGTGCAGTTCGACAGCGTCCGCCCGCCGACCATGTCGCGCCTGCGGATGGCCTTCGATGCCAGCAAGCAGGTGATCGCGATGGATACCGCCGTGGCCTCCGGCTGGCCGACCAAGGTGATGATCCCCGCCTTCATGCCGAAAGGGGTGAATGGCCAGCCTTATGATCCCTTCGCCTCGGACGGGGCGGACCATTGGTATGATGTCGGCGCGCAGCGCGCCCGGGCGATCTCGAATGAGCTGGCCGAGGCGACCTTCCGCCCCGGCTGGCTGCGCTCCGTCTCGCCGGGCTGGATCAATTTCGCCATCGAGAGCTTCATGGACGAGGCCGCCCGCCATGTTGGGCAGGACCCGCTGGCGTTCCGCCTCGCCCATTTCACCGCCCAGGGCCGCAATGGCGGCTCGGCGCCGAATGCTGTCGGCGGGGCGGCCCGCCAGGCGGCGGTGTTGCAACGGGTCGCCGAGATGTCGGGCTACGGCAAGGGCGGCCTGCCCGCCGACACGGCGATCGGGATTGCGACGACCTTCGGCCAGTCGCGCGCCATGCCAACATGGGTTGGCGGCGCGGTGCAGGTGCATGTGGACCGGACCACGGGCGATGTGGATGTGCAGAAGGTCTGGCTGGTGGTCGATTGCGGCACCGTCATCGATCCCGACGGCGCGCGGGCGCAGGTCGAGGGCGGCGCGATGTGGGGCCTCTCCATGGCGCTTTACGAGGGCACCCAGTTCAAGGGCGGCAGGGTCGTTGACTCGAACCTGGACACCTACATGCCGCTGCGCATGATCGATGCGCCCGAGATGACCATCGAGATGGTCGAGAGCACCGAGGCGCCGACAGGCTTGGGCGAGCCGGGCACGACCGTGATGGCGCCGGCCATCGCCAACGCGATCTTCGCGGCCGTGGGCGTGCGGATGCGCCATTTGCCGATGACACCGCCGGCAATCCTCGACGCGCTGAGGGTGGCGAAGGCGTGAGCGCCGGGGGGGCGGGCTGCGGCTGGACAATGCCCGCCTCGGCGAGCGGGCAGCATCCCGCTCTGCTCGACCCCTGGGACGGCGCCCTGACGATGGGGGAGGGCACGGTCATTGCCCTGCTCATGGCGACCGAAGGGCCGGCCTATCGCAATCTCGGCGCGGCGCTGGCCATCTCTGCCGATGGGCATTGCGCCGGGGCGATCACCTCGGGCTGCATCGAAGCCGACCTTGTTCTGCAGGCGCCGCAGGTGCGCGCGAGCGGGCAGCCCAAGCGGCTGCGCTATGGGGCGGGCTCGCCCTTCTTCGATCTGCGTCTGCCCTGCGGCGGCGCCATCGAGGTGATGTGTTTCCTCCTGCGCGATGCTGACGTGCTGGGCGCGCTGGCGCGCCAGCGCGCGGCGCGCAGGCCGGTATCGCTGCGCGTCTCGGGGCAGGGGCGGTTATCCCTCGCGCCCTATGCGCCAACGGGTGTTGTGACTGACGGCCTGTCGCTCGGGTTCCGGCCGCCTTTGCGCCACGTCATCCTCGGCGCCGGGCCGGAGGCGCTGGTGTTCACGCGCCTCGTGGCGAGCCTGGGGCATGATCATAAGCTGCTGTCGCATGATGAAATGACGCTCGGCGCTGCGCGGGCGGCAGGGTGCAGGGCCGAAAAACTCTCGCGGATTTCGGATCTGCCGGATGTGCTGGTCGATGCCGATACCGCCGTGACGCTGTTCTCTCATGATCATGATTATGAGCCGGAGTTGCTGCGTTATCTTCTGGCGGGCACGGCCTTCTATATCGGCGCGCAGGGCAGCCGGGGCGCGCAACGCACCCGCTTGGCGCGGCTGCAAAAGCTGGGCGTGCCAGCCGCGCAGATGGCCCGCCTGCGCGGGCCGATCGGCCTCATTCCCTCGGCGCGCGATGCGCAGACGCTCGCGGTTTCGGTGCTTGCCGAGATCATGGATGTCGCCAGAAGGCGCGAGACGATGGGGGGTTGCGCCGCCGCCGAGGCGGTGGGCTGATGCGCAGCCTCGGCGTGCTGCTGGCGGCCGGGGCATCGCGCAGGTTTGGCCCGCAGGACAAGCTTCTGGCGCCTTATCGCGGCGCGGCGCTGGTGCGCGCGGCGGCCACATCCCTCCTCGGCGCCGGCTGCGATGCGGTGCTGGCCATCGTGTCTTCCATGGAGGTCGCCGCCGCCTTGCCCGCGGGATTCGAGATTTGCCGCATTGCGCCTGGGCAGATGATGGCGGCCTCATTCCAGGCGGCGATTGATCAGGCGCGCGCCCGGCAGGCTAGCCGGCTGCTGGTCTGCCTTGGCGACATGCCAAATGTAAAACCGGCCCTGCTGCGCCGGCTTGCGGCCCATGACAGCTCCTGCGCCTGCCAGGCCGGCGGGATCCGCACGCCGCCGATGCTGCTGGCCGAAACCGATTACGCCGCGGCGCGCGACAGCGCGCAGGGCGATCGGGGGGCACGCCGATTCCTGGCCACGCTATCGCCGGGCGCGCTGATTGATGTTGATCCCGTCGAACTACGTGACATCGATCAACCGGGGGACATCACTGGGGTGTAGCCAGGGCGCCCATTGGAAATGTCAGGGCGGTGCCGGGGCAAAATGGCGCGTCACGCGGGAAACCCAGCCCCTCTCGCCAAGCTAAACGCCTGAGCGGAAAGGCATGTTCTGGCTATTTGCGGGCTGTGCAGGGGAAGTGGTGGAAGGGGTTGGATTCGAACCAACGTAGGCGCACGCCAACGGATTTACAGTCCGTCCCCTTTAGCCACTCGGGCACCCTTCCGTGTGGGCGCCTCATGCAACGGGAAAGGGTCGGTTGTCAACGCAGGGGGGTGGGGATAGTGAGGGCACATGAGTCAAAATCGTCCGCACCATGGCAAAAATGGTCCGAAACAGCGCCCCCGCAGCGAGGACAGGCTGAGCCTGCCCGCAACCCGTCCCGAGGGCCCGAAGCGCCCCGAACGCCAGGAACCCCGCCAGGAGCAGCGCCGCGGCGGGGCTGACCGCTCAGAGCGGCGCGGCCCCAGCGCCCCGCCAGGGGCGGTGTGGCTCTATGGCACCCATGCGGTGGCGGCGGCGCTGAAAAATCCGGACCGTCTGCTGCGCCGGCTGGTGATCACCGAGGAGGCGCAGGCCGCCCTGGCGGCGGAATGCCCCACACCCTGGCCGATTCACCCGGAGATTTCACCGCGCGAAAAAATCGACCAGCTTCTCGGCGCCCGGCCGGGTTCGGGAATCGTGCATCAGGGCATCGCCCTGCTGGCGGACCAGCTCACCGCCCCGGCATTGCTGGACGCGCTCAGGCGCCCCGGCCCGGTCCTGGTGCTGGACCAGATTTTCGACCCCCGCAATGTCGGCGCGCTGATGCGCACGGCCCAGGCCTTCGGCGCCTGCGCCGTCATCGCGCAGGACCGCAACGCGCCCGAGGAGACCGGCGCGCTCGCCAAGGCGGCCTCCGGCGCGCTGGAGACGATTCCGCTGCTGCGCATCACCAACATCTCGCGCGCGCTCATCGCGCTCAAATCCGCGAATGTCTGGGTGGTGGGGCTGGACGGCCATGCGGACAGCAAGCTGCGCGGCGAGGATTTCGCCGGCCGGCGGGTGGCTTTGGTGCTGGGCAGCGAGGGCGAGGGCATGCGCCGCCTGACGCGCGAGACCTGCGATGAAATCTGTGCCCTGGCCATGCCGGGCGGGATGGAGAGCCTGAATGTTTCCGCGGCCGGGGCCGTGGCGTTGTATGAGTTAACCAGAACGGCTTGAGGGGGTTGAGCTTTAAGTCCGTTTCGATTGATTAACTCTTGCGCCCCCCTGCGGCTGCGATAGAAAGTTGCACAAAGGGGGGGAGCGTGATGGCGGAGTTGTGTGCGCCGAACTCTATGGGCGAGGCAATCCTGGTCGTTGATGACGAGCCGACGGTTCGGATGCTCGTCATGGAAACGCTTGAAGAACAGGGCTATGCCGCCATCGAGGCGGCGGATGCGCCATCGGCGATCGACATCCTGAAATCGCCGGGGCGGATCGATCTGCTGGTCACGGACGTGACCTTGCCGGGCCAAAATGGCCGGCAGCTGGCCGATGCGGCCAAGCTCCTGCGGCCGGATCTGAAAGTGCTGTTCATGACCGGCTATGCCCATAATATCGAGGTCGGCAATGGCAGCGCCATGGCGGGCGGCATGGAGATCATCACCAAGCCATTCTCCCTGGACGGGCTGGTGAAGAAAATCCGCGCGATGATGGCCGGTTAACGTGCAGGGGGTGGCCGCCCGGCCTCGCCCCACATCCTGCATGGCCCGCCCGCGCGTGGCGTCCCGGCGCTAATTTGCATTGCGCCACAATAAAAACCGGTGTTTCCATAAGCGCATGGGGAATTTCTCACATGCCTTCCGCGGGGAAACCTACCGTTTCGCCGATCTGAAAACCGTTCTTGCCCGCGCCTCGGCCCGGCGCTCGGGCGATGAGCTGGCCGGGCTCGCCGCCGCCTCCGATGCCGAGCGTGTGGCCGCCCGCGCCGTGCTGGCCGATCTGCCGCTGAAGATTTTTCTGGAAGAGCCGCTGATTGCGTATGAGCAGGATGAGGTCACGCGGCTGATCTTCGACCGCCACGACGCGCTGGCCTTCCGCCCGGTTTCGCACATGACCGTCGGCCAGTTCCGGGACTGGCTTTTGTCCTACGAGGCCGACAGCCCCACCCTGGCCGCCCTGGCGCCGGGGCTGACGCCGGAGATGGCGGCCGGCGCCTCCAAGCTGATGCGCAACCAGGATCTCATCGCCGTGGCGCGTAAATGCCGGGTGGTGAAGGCCTTCCGCAACACCATCGGCCTGCCGGGCCGGCTCTCCTCGCGCCTGCAGCCCAACCACCCCACGGATGATCTGAAAGGCATCGCCGCCTCCACGCTGGACGGGCTGCTCTATGGCACCGGCGATGCCGTCATCGGCATCAACCCCGCCACGGACAGCGTGCAGAACTGCCTGTCCTTGCTGGGCATGCTCGATGAGCTGCGAAGCCGCTATGACATCCCCACCCAGACCTGCGTGCTCACCCATGTGACCAACTCCATCGAGGTGATGAATGCCGGGGGCGCGGTGGATCTGGTGTTTCAGTCCATCGCCGGGTCGCAGGCCGCGAATGAGGGGTTTGGCGTCAGCCTCTCGATTTTGCGGGAGGCCTATGAAGCCTCGCAGTCGCTCAAGCGCGGCACCATCGGCCAGGACACCATGTATTTCGAAACCGGCCAGGGCGCCGCGCTCTCCGCCGGGGCGCATTTCGGCGTGGACCAGCAGACCATCGAGGCGCGGGCCTATGCCGTGGCGCGGGAATTCTCGCCGCTGCTGGTGAACACGGTGGTGGGCTTTATCGGCCCGGAATATCTCTATGACGGCAAGCAGATCATCCGCGCCGGGCTGGAGGATCATTTCTGCGCCAAGCTGCTGGGCGTCTCCATGGGGTGCGACGTTTGCTACACCAACCATGCCGAGGCGGACCAGGACGATATGGATACGTTGATGACGCTGCTGACCTCGGCGGGAGTCTCTTTCGTCATCGCGGTGCCGGGGGCGGATGACGTGATGCTGAACTACCAAAGCCTCTCTTATCACGACGTGCTCTATCTGCGCTCCGTCTTCAATGCCCGCCCGGCGCCGGAATTCGAGGCGTGGCTGGAGAAGATGGATATGCTGGACGCCCAGGGCCGCATGCGCCTGCCGGGGCCGCAGAACAAGGCGCAGCGCCGCCTGCTGGTGGCGGAGGGCCGTGATGCCGCCTGACCATAACGATCCCTGGGCAAGGCTGCGCCAGTCGACGCGCGCGCGCATCGGGCTGGGGCGCGCGGGCGATGCGATGAAGATCGCCGATGTGCTCGATTTCCAGTTCGCCCACGCCAAGGCGCGCGATGCCGTGCATGCGAAGCTGGACATGGCCCAGCTCCGCGCCGCCCTGCCCAATGCCATTGCGGTGCAGAGCGCGGCGCCGGACCGCGAGACCTATCTGCGCCGCCCCGATCTCGGCCGCAGCCTGGCGCCGGACTGCCTGCCCCTGCTGGAAAAGGGCGATTATGACGCGGTGCTGGTCATCGCGGATGGGCTTTCCGCCACGGCGGTGATGCAGAACGCGGTGAAGATGGCCGAGGCGCTGACCGAGCGGCTGCAAGGCTTCAAGCTGGCCCCGCCGATTATTGCCACCCAGGCGCGCGTGGCGCTGGGCGATGATATCGGCGAGGCGCTGGGCGCGAAGCTGTGTGCCGTGCTGATCGGCGAGCGGCCGGGCCTGACAGTATCGGACAGCCTGGGCGCTTATCTCACTTACAACCCCAAGCGCGGCACGCTGGATTCGGCGCGCAACTGCATTTCAAACATCCATGCGCATGGCGGGCTGTCTCACGGCGCCGCCGCTGACATGCTCGCCTGGCTGA
This sequence comes from Acidocella sp., assembly GCA_035499915.1. GTDB lineage: Bacteria > Pseudomonadota > Alphaproteobacteria > Acetobacterales > Acetobacteraceae > Acidocella. The sequence goes on along the minus strand of DATJXU010000051.1, from coordinate 861 downwards.
TGCGCGAGGCTTTGCGCCGCGGGCTCACCGGCGTGGGGCTGAAGGAGGCGAGCGGGTTGGCCCTGGAGGGCTGAGGCCAGCACCGGCACCGCCCGTCCCGTGGCGATGGCGGCGGTAAGGATCAGCCACAGCGCGTGGCCCGTGGAATTCGTGCGGGTGGGGGCGGGGCCAGATGCCGTTTTCGCTCTGGCGGAGGTGTTGCTGGCGAGCACAGGACGGCTGCGCGCGGCTGAAGCGAATAGATCGCTCAAGGCATAAAAAAACCTCTCTCGCCACGTAAGTGGCGGGGGAGGCTTGAGCGTATCACCGAACCGGTGAGGCGAGGCTGATTAGCCGGCGTCGCTATCGGTAGCGGCACCACCGACCCAACGCGTGGAGGTCGGAACGTCATTGCTGGCAAGCTGGGCATGTTCGGCGCCGCGGCCGGCCACGGACGCGTCATGCTGGGCGGCCTGGGCAGCGGGCTGGGCCTGGCTGGTGGTGCCGAGGCTGCCGGAGCGGGCCTGGGCGGCAAACGGCGCCAGAGAGGCAACCAGGGCGACGGCGGAAGCGAATTTCATAAAGCGTGACATGATGGAAAGATCTCTTGTTCGAAGAGTGTGAAGTGTAATGCGGAGACGGAAAACCCGGTGGCGTTAGCCGCCGGTGCTGTCGGTGGGGGCATTGCTGGCCCACGCGGCGGCCGCGTTCTGGCCGGTCTGGCTGGAAGAGTGGGCCTGGGCGGCGAACGGCGCCAGAGCGGCGAGCAGGGCGACGGCGGAAGCGAATTTCACAAAGCGTGACATGATGGAAAGATCTCTTGTTCGAAGAGTGTGAAGTGTAATGCGGAGACGGAAAACCCGGTGGCGTTAGCCGCCGGTG
>DATJXU010000050.1:0-5484 GCA_035499915.1 Acidocella sp. | reverse complement strand
GGCGCTGGGGCTCACCCCCTGGGTGACGCCACGGGCCGGCATGTATCTCTGGTGCGCATTGCCCGATGGGGGTGATGCGGCAGAGATCGCCCGCCAGGGGCTGGCGGAAAATATCGTGCTGGCGCCTGGAAATGTCTTCAGCCCCGCCCAGGCCGCCGGGCGCTTCCTGCGCTTTAACGTGGCGCAATGCGGCGACCCGCTGCTGTTCCAGTTTCTCCGCCGGGCGCTGCGGGCATAGCAAGGCGGGCGCATCCGGCCAGTCCCGCTGCCGGGACCGTCGCAACCGGCGGCCCCGGTCAGAAAAGCCCGACCAGACTCCCGGGCGCTACTTAACGCCGGGGAAGATGCACAGGATTTCGAAGGCGATGTTCGCGGCCACCAGGGCGGTGGTGCCTTGCGGGTCGTAGGGCGGGGAAACCTCCACAACGTCGCCGCCGACGATCTCCAGCCCGTCCAGCCCGCGGATGATCTCCAGCCCCTGCGGGATGGTCAGACCGCCGATTTCCGGCGTGCCGGTGCCGGGGGTGAAGGCGGGGTCCAGGCTGTCGATATCGAAGGATACATAAACCGGCCCGGCGCCGAGCTTGGCCTTGATCCCGGCCATCAGCGGCACCAGCGATTTGTGCCAGCATTCATGCGCCTCGACCACGGTGAAGCCCTGGTTGCGGCCCCAATCGAACTCATCGGCCGAATAGCCGGTGCCACGCAGGCCGATCTGCACGGTGCGCTTCGGGTCGATCAGCCCTTCCTCCACGGCGCGGCGGAAGGGCGTGCCATGGGCGATCTTCTCGCCGAACATCGTGTCGTTGATATCGGCATGGGCGTCGATATGCACCAGCCCCACCGGCCCGTGCTTTTTTGCCATGGCGCGCAGGATGGGCAAAGCGATGGTATGGTCCCCGCCCAGCGTCACCGGCTTGCAGTTGGCGGCCAGGATGGCGTCATAGGCGCGCTCGATCCGCGCGATGGAATCGTGAAGATTATAGGGATTCACCGCGACATCCCCGATATCGGCGATGCGCAGGCAATCGAACGGCCCCTTGCGGGTGGCGACATTATAGGGCCGCAGCATCACGGATTCCGCGCGGATCTGGCGCGGCCCGAAGCGCGTGCCGGTGCGGTTGGAGGTGCCGAGATCAAACGGCACGCCGACGAAGCAGGCATCCAGCCCCTCGGCGGTGGGATAGACCGGCAGGCGCATCATCGAGGCGATGCCGCCGCAACGCGGCATCTCATTGCCACTCAAGGGTTGGGGGAAACGGGGCTGGTCCATCTTGGTCTCCTGGCAGGCTGGGGCCGGGCGCTTGTCTACGCCGCTGGCGCCCGGCCATACATAACCGGGTGCCGCCGCTCAGTTTGATCTTCTTCAATCCAATGATAGGGTCCGCGCCGGTGGAGACGAAACGGGAGACCCACAGATGGCGCGGCTGGATACGGTGGATCTGCGGTTGCTGCGCGTGTTCGCGACCGTGGTGGAATCACGCGGCTTCAGTGCCGCGCAGGCGGTGCTCAACGTCAACACCTCCACCATCTCCAACCAGATCGCGGCATTGGAAACGCGGCTGGGCGTAAAACTCTGCCAGCGCGGCCGGGCGGGATTCAAGCTCACCGAGGATGGCGCCACGATCTTCTCGGAAACGCAGAAACTCTTCTCGGCCATTGACGGGTTCGACATGCGGGCCAGCGCCCTGCGCGCCAAGGTACGCGGCACGCTGAATATCGGGCTCGTGGATAATACGATCTCGGACAAGCAAACGCAGTTGGACGAGCTGTTCCGCCAATTCACCGCGGCCATGGGCGATGTGCATGTGAATCTGGAGGTGAAGTCGCCGAACGAGCTGCTGCGCGATGTTCTGGAAGGAAAACTGCATGTAGGGGTCGGCAGTTTTCCAAAAATCATGCTCGGCCTCAGCTACGTGAAGATCTATGACGAGCGGCATTCTTTCTATTGCGCGGCACGGCACCCGCTCTTCGCGCTCAAACCCGGGCAGATCACGCAGACGCTCATCGCCCAGCAGCGGCTCATTTCACGTGGCTATTGGGGATCACGTGACACCAAGGCCATCCGTTCAGAACGGGCCAGCGCGACAGTGAATAACATGGAAGCCGCGGCAAGGTTGATTCTCTCCGGCGATTATCTTGGTTATCTGCCGGAGCATTACGCAAAACCCTGGGAACAGGCCGGGGACATGAAAAAGCTGCTGCCGGAGGAGCTGACCTATCTGGCGCCGTTCGAGATCGCCTATGACCAGGTGAAGCTGGCCCTGCCGCCGGTGAAGCTGTTCACCACGCTGGCGGCAAAAATATTGACGCGGGAGGCATAACCTCCCGCGTCCTCAGATCACAGATCGGTGCCCAGCGCCTTGTTGCTGGCGGTAATCGCCGCCTGCTCGGTCGAGAGATCGAGATTGCGGGTGATCAGATAATACACCACACCGCCCACCAGCAGCCCCGGCGCCCAGGAGATATCGACATCCCCCAGCGCATGGGCGACCGGGCCTTCATAAAGCCCCGCCAGATTGAAGAACGGCACGCTGGCGGCGAAGCCGATGACATAGGCGACAACCCCGCGCCAGCCCCAGGCGCCGTAGATGCCGCCCGGCATGAAGAAATCCTTGATGGCGTAATGGCCTTTGCGGACGAAGAAATAGTCCATCAGATTCACCGCCGTCCAGGGCACCAGCACATAAAGCATGATGGACAGCGCATCATAGAGCGCATTGATGGCATTGGCGTTGAGCGACAGCGACACCGCCAGCCACACCACGGCCAGCAATACAACGCCGCCAATGCGCACCCCGCGTGAGAAGGGGATGTTGGCGAAGCAGTCCAGCCCGGTGATGAGGGTGAGCATGCCGGAATAGGCGTTCAATCCCATCGTGGCGGTGAGCGCGGCAACGGACACCAGCACGGTCAGCGTGCCAAGATGCGGGAGGATGCTGTTGCCGGCGGCATTGGTGGCGACCATGCCGTCCGACGCGCCGAGATAGGTGGCAAGCCAGGCGCCGAGGATGATCAGCCAGATCGCCGCCCCCGAGGCCCCGACATAGACATTCCAGACCAGGGCGGCACGCCCCCGCCCGCGCGGCAGGTAGCGCGTGTAATCCGAAACATAAGGCGCGTAGGTGATGTTATAAGCCGCGCAGGCCGCGAATTGCGCCGCGAAGGCCACCCAGCCAAAGCTCACATGGGCCGGCGCATGCGGCGCGATGGCGCCAAGCATGATCGCCCCCGAGAGGATGATGTAGAGCGGCAGGCTGACCCAGAACAGCACGCGAAAGACGATATGCAGCCAGTCATGCCCGAAGATGGCGATGATGGCGGCCACAAGCCCCAGCCCCAGCGCGATGGCGGGAATGCCCCAGCCGAACAGATGATTGAGCCCCTGCGAGATCAGCACCGTGTCAACCACGTTGAAGCCCGCGAAGGTGAACAAGGTGCCGAGCAGCGGAATGATGACACCGCGATAGCCAAATTGCGCGCGCGACTGGATCATCTGCGGCAGGCCGAGATCCGGCCCCTGGCTGGCGTGGAAGGCCATGAACAAGGTGCCGAACAATATGCCCAGCACCGAGGACAGGATCGTGGCCCCGAAGCCCAGCCCCATGCCCGGCCCGACAAAGCCGATGGCGATGGTAAAGAACTGGAAATTACCGAGGAACCAGAACGGCCCTTGGGTGGAGACTTTGCCGCGGCGTTCGGCCTGCGGCACATAGTCTATGGACCGTGTTTCAATCCCCAGGCTGGGGCCATTGCGGATGCTTCCGGCTTCGGTATCAGCAAGCGTTACCATTGGTCCTCGCGGCGTTGTGGTGAGACCGCAGGGCATAGCACCCATGAGGCAGGCGCAAACATAACGCCGGCATGACAATCAGTTTGACGAAGTGTGAAGTTTCCCCCCTGCCCGCACGGCAAAGGCGCCGCACAGCCGGGCCGGGCCTCACAGCGCCCTTCAGTACATTCTGCGCCGGTCCATATTTGGAGAGGCGGCATAGAAGTCCCGTTTGTTTTCATACATTGCGATATCCGCCCGCTGAATGGCGGCTTCCATCTTTCCGCCGGCTTCGCAGATGGCGGCGCCAACCGAAAAGACCACCGGCGTCGCGCCGGAGTGAAACTGGTTGTTCAGCTCCGTCACCTGCGCCAGATCATCCATCACCGCCTGCACATCCGCTTGCGTTTTCGCGGGCAGGAGAATGACGAACTCATCGCCGCCAATTCTGGCCGCGCAGCCGGGCTTGTCCACCACCTGCCGCAATATTTCGCCCACCCGGCGCAGCATCGCGTCTCCCGCCGCATGGCCGAGTTCGTCGTTGACCATCTTCATGCCATTCAGGTCGATCATGATGATCGCGACGGGGAAAGGCCCCCTGCGGTCGAGCCTGCTGATCTCATCGTTATAGAAGGAGCGGTTATGCAGGCCGGTCAGCACGTCATGCTTGCCCAGATACTCCAGATACGCCTCAGCCTTCTTGCGCGCGGTGATGTCGGTCAGCGACACCAGCACCTTCGCCCAGTCTTTTTCCCGGCCAGGGACGACCGAGAATTGCAGGATCAGGTTCAGCAGCTCACCGTCCAGCCGGTAATTCACCACCTCACGCTCATGCCACAGCTTGCCGTCCCACAAGGCGACAAGCTGTTCCGCAAAAAAGGCGCGCATCTCATCGCGGAAGATTTCGCCCAGCCGGCTGAGCAGGTCGCCTTTGCTCCGCGCGCCAAACAACGTCAATGTATGCGCATTCACATCCAGGACGTGAATATCCTGCATGCACATCTCGATGAAATCGGGATGCACGTCGATGAAGGTGCGGAAATCGACGATCCCCCGGCTCTGCAATTCATCAAGCCGGGCCTTGATGAGGCTGAAATCCTCCAGCCAGATGGAGACCGGCGAGTCATTGAAGAGCGCACGCGCCTCCGCCTCGCTGACGAGCAGGTCACGCCGTGCTGCCTCCTGGGCCGAAATATCCTCGAAGGCAACGATCACACGCGACCAGCCGCCCTGACCATCGGGATGGATGGCGCCGTTCACCCGGACATCGATCCGGGTGCCATCCAGCCTGTAGTTCACGGTCGTCGTGGTGAAATTGGTCTGTCCATTCCAGATCTGCAGCAGTTCCAGCATGTAGGCGGGCAGCGCGTCGCCCCTTATGATGTTGGAGAGATGCTCCGCCAGCTGGGGCAAGCTCTCCGCCCCCAGCATGTCAAGCGCCCTCTGGTTCACGCGCTTGATCTTGATGGAATGGGCACAGCGGCGCACCCTGTTCAAATCGGCCAGAAGATACGACTGCAGATCGATGACGCCTTCGGCGCGCCATTCATCGAAAATCGATTTCAGGTCATTGAAATCCTCTTCCCACAAAGCCACGGGCATCAGTTCGAAGAAATCGTCCTGGGTGGAACCGTTCTGGGGAAGCGCCGAAATTTCCATATGCTCCATGTCTCAGATCATAGCTTACAGGTCAAAACAGGTTTTACAAAAAT
>DATJXU010000049.1:0-2818 GCA_035499915.1 Acidocella sp. | reverse complement strand
CTCAGCTTGCCCGGGTTATGGGTGGCGATGATAAGCTGCTTCATGCCTGCCCCGCCGTGCCGGAGAGCATGCCGGGGTCGATGCCCAGCTTGGCCAGGGCCCGCTGCCATTTGGTGCTGTAGGCGGAGTCGAAGATCAGGGCGTCATCCGGCGCCACGCTCAGCCAGGAATTCTGGCGCATCTCCTGGTCCAGCTGCCCCTCGCCCCAGCCAGCATAGCCGAGCAGCAGGACCGCCTTCTCCGGCCCGCCGCCCCCGGCCACGGCCTGGAGAATGTCCAGGCTGGCGCTGAGCACGCGGGTGTCGTCCACCTGCAGGCTGGTGTCGGAGAGCCAGTCCGCGCTGTGCAGCACGAAGCCGCGCGTCTCATCCACCGGGCCGCCCACGCCCACCGCCAGCTCCCGCTGCGGCGGGCTGGGGGCAACGCCGAGCTGGCGCAGCAAATCGGCGAATTTCGGGGCGCGCAGCGGGTGGTTGATGACAACGCCCATCGCGCCCTCCTCGGTGTGCGAGCAGACGAGGATCACGCTCTGCACGAAGCGCGTATCCTGCATCGCCGGCATTGCGATGAGCAGCTGCCCCGTCAGCCAGTTGGGCGGGTTCGTCCGGGAAAGTTTTGCTTCTGCCATTAACCCAATATATTATTGGCATCTGGCCAGGACCAGCCCCATGTGCCGCTCTCTCTTCACGGCATGGGGCAGTTCGTATACGAAGCGGTATCTGCCGAAGGGAAAGACAGACAGCATGATCAAACTAGGCGACAAGATTCCGGCCATGAAGCTCATGGTGGCGACGGCGGACGGCCCGCGCGAAGCCGATACCGCCGAGCTGCTGGGCCAAGGGAAGGTCGTGCTGTTCGCGGTGCCGGGCGCCTTTACCCCTACCTGCAGCGCCAAGCACCTGCCCGGCTTCGTCAAGCACGCGGCGGAGTTCAAGGCCAACGGCGTGGACAAGATCGTGTGCATGGCCGTCAACGACGCCTTCGTGATGGGCGCCTGGGGCAAGGACCACAGGGCGCTGGACAGCGTGGTGATGCTGGCCGACGGCTCCGGCGTCTTCACCAAGGCCCTGGGGCTGGAACTGGACCTGGTGGCACGCGGCCTGGGCGTGCGCAGCCAGCGCTTCGCCCTGGTGGCGGAAGACGGCGTGGTCACGCAGCTTTTTGTCGAGGAACCGGGCGGCTTCGAGGTCAGCCGCGCCGAGGCCGTGCTCGAAACGCTTTAACCCCGCCGTGGCGTATACCCTCACGGTCGTCGTGCCGTGCTACAACGAGCGCGCGAATGTCGCGCCGATGGTGGCTGCCCTCAACAATGCGCTTTCCGGCATCGACTGGGAGGTTGTGTTCGTCGACGACGACAGCCCGGACGGCACCTCCGCCGCGGCGCGCGAACTGGCCCGCGACGATGCCCGCGTGCGCTGCATCCGCCGCGTCGGCCGGCGCGGGCTCTCCTCTGCGGTCATCGAGGGGGCGTTGTCCTCCTCCGCCGATTATGTCGCGGTCATCGACGGCGACATGCAGCACGATGAAACCCGCCTGAAGCTGATGTTGCAGGCCGTGCAAGGCGGGGCGGACATGGCGGTGGGCAGCCGGCATGTCGAGGGCGGGGATTCCACGGGCCTGTCCTCGCCGCTGCGGGTAAAACTCTCCGAGACCGGCATCCGCGTCGCGCAGATGCTCACCCATACCAACATCCACGACCCGATGAGCGGGTTCTTCCTGCTCCGGCGCGAACTGTTCGAGCAACTGGCCGGACGGCTCACCGGCCAGGGGTTCAAGATCCTGCTGGATCTGATCCTGGCCTCGCCCCGGGTGCTGACCATCGCCGAGATCCCCTACAAGTTCCGCCCCCGCCAAGCCGGCGAGAGCAAGCTGGATGTGCTGGTGCTGGCGCAATTCGCCGGGCTGCTCATCGACAAGGCGCTGGGCGGCACCGTGCCGCTGCGCTTCATCTCCTTCGCGCTGGTCGGCGCCTTAGGCGTGTTCGTGAACATCCTGGTGCTGCAGGCGGCGCGCGCGGCGGGGGCGGATTTTGGCGCGGCCCAGACGCTGGGCACGGTGGTGGCGATGATCGCCAATTTCCAGCTCAACAACCAGCTCACTTATCGCGCCCAGCGGCTGAAGGGCGCGCGCGCCGGGCGCGGGCTGCTGCTGTTCCTGGTCGTGTGCAGCCTGGGCGCCTATGCCAATATCGGCATCGCCAAGGCGCTGTACGCCGAGAACGGGCATGGGCTGCTGGCCGGTGCCGCGGGTGCTGCGGTGGGCGTGGTGTGGAACTATGCCGTCTCCGCCACGCTGGTCTGGCGCGTGCGGTAGCATGAATCTCGCGCTCGCGGCGCTGCTGGCGCTCACTGCGCTGCGCTTGGCGCTGGCGGCGAGCCTGCCCTTGGTGCCGGACGAGGCGTATTACTTCCTCTGGTCCACGCATCTCCAGCCGGGGTATTTCGACCATCCGCCGATGGTGGCGCTGTGGATCAGGGCCGGCACAATGCTGCTCGGCCCCTCGCCGCTGGGGGCGAGGCTGCTCGGCCCGCTCTCTACCCTGGCAGGCTCGCTGCTGGCATGGGACGCAGCGGAGCGGCTCTTCCCCGGCCGCCGGGCCGGAATCACCGCCGCGGCCTGCCTCAACGCGACGCTGATGTTCGGCGCGGGTGCCGTGCTGATGACGCCGGACACGCCGCTGCTGTTTTTCTGGACCGCCGGGCTCTGGGCCATGGCGCGGCTGATCCAGTCCGGCAATCCGCGCTGGTGGCTGGCGGTGGGGCTGGCTGCGGGGCTGGCGCTGCTCTCCAAATATACCGGGCTGCTGTTCATCCTCGCC
>DATJXU010000048.1:0-3226 GCA_035499915.1 Acidocella sp. | reverse complement strand
GAGCGGTGAAGGCCATACGAGGTGCGATATTTGCGCCCAAGCTGGATCGCCCTGCCGCAAGGGACGACACGAGGAAAATGGTCGGAGCGGCGGGATTCGAACCCACGACCCCCAGTCCCCCAGACTGATGCGCTACCAGGCTGCGCTACGCTCCGACTGTGGCGCGAGCCTGTAGCAGCCTAACGCCGTGCCGCCAAGAGGCTGGACGCATCTTTACGCCGGACAAAGCAAAACCGCCGGGTCTCGCGCGCGGCGGTTTTCGAAAAATCCAACAAAAAGCGTGGATTAGCCTAGAGCGCGGCGCAGCTCCTCAAGCGCCGAAAGCGTTTCGGCCAGCAAAGCGCGCAGCCGGGCTGTCTCGTCGTCTTCCAACGCCTGGGCGGCTTGTTCGGCCCCGGCGGGTTCGGCAAGCGGCGCCAGCTCGCAAACCGATTCGGGCTCAGGCGCCATGCCGGGATCGATTTGCACCTGGTCCGGTGGCTGGCTGGGACTGACCGGAGTCGCGGCGGGTTTTGCAAGCGCCAGCTCAGGCGGGGGCGCAGACTCCTGCTCCGCGGCGCGCTCCTGCGGCGCGGGTTCAGGCAGGGCGATGCCGCCATCGCGCAGCAGGCGCTGTACGCCTTTGATGGTGTAGCCCTGGGTATAGAGCAGGTCCGCAACGCGGCGCAGCAGCCCCACATCCTCGGGCCGGTAATAGCGCCGCCCGCCGCCGCGCTTCAGCGGCCGCACCTGCGGAAATTTGGTTTCCCAGAAGCGCAGCACATGCTGGGGTACGTGCAGCTCATCGGCAACCTCGGAGATGGTCCGGAACGCATCGGCGGCCTTGCGGATCCGCGGACGGCCCGCCTCCCCGCTCAGCTCGTGCGCAGCGCCGTCTTCCAGCTCCGCGTTATACTCTTCATCCACCATGCGATCCTTCGTTTAGTCAGTCTTTGGAAGCAGGCGTGGTCTGGCTGGCATTCACCGCATCCCGCAGCATCTGGCTGGGGCGGAAAACCAGGACACGGCGCGGGAGAATGGGGACTTCCACCCCCGTCTTCGGATTGCGGCCAATGCGCCGGCCTTTCTGCCTTACAGAAAACGTGCCGAAACCACTGATTTTAACAGATTTGCCAACTTCAAGCGCATCCGCGATGCGGTTCAACACATGCTCAAGCAGGTCAGCCGATTCATGCCGCGACAGGCCGACGGTCGCGTAGATCGCCTCGGTAAGCTGTGCACGGGTCAATGTGTTCATTTTGCAAGATTAGCACGAGAGGCTTTAGGGTCAATAAGTTACTTGACCGATTCGCGGCAAAATCCCCGCGACTCGTTGCGCCCGGCTGATATTAAAGGGTTTTGTTGCGGGCTCCGCTTGCCGTTGCCCCAAGAGCCTGATCGCTTGAGGTTGGCGCGGCAACCGAGGGCGTGAATCAGGCTCCGGCAGGCGAAAGCTTACAGGCGCAGCAGCGCGGAACCCCAGGTGAGCCCACCGCCCAATGCTTCCAGCAGCAGGAGCTGGCCAGGCTTGGCACGGCCCTCCTGTATGGCGCTGGCCAGGGCAAGCGGGATGGAAGCGGCGGAGGTATTGGCGTGCTTGTCGACCGTGACCACCACGCGTTCGGGCGGCAGGCCGAGCTTCTTGCCCACCCCGTCGATGATACGCCGGTTGGCCTGGTGCGGCACCAGGAGGTCAATATCCGCGGCGGTGAGGTTGTTTTCCGTCAGCGCCTCATTCACGGCACTGGCCAGCAGGGTCACGGCATGGCGGAACACTTCGCGCCCATGCATCACCAGATGGCCGGACTTGTCCTTCTGGCCCACCGCACCGTCCACATAGAGGATATCAGCCAGCGTGCCGTCAGAATGCAGATGGGTGGAGAGCAGGCCGGGGCCGTGTTTCTCCACGTCGCGGGCTTCCAGCAGCACCGCCCCCGCCCCATCGCCAAACAGCACGCAGGTGGTGCGGTCCTCGAAATTCAGGATGCGGGAATAGACCTCCGAGCCGATGACCAGCACGCTCTTCACCTGCCCGGCGCGCAGCATCGCATCCGCGACAGAGAGGCCGTAGATGAAGCCCGAGCAGGCGGCGGAAAGATCGAACCCGAAAGCGTTCTTGGCCCCCAGGGCGGCCTGGATATGCACGGCGGTGGAGGGAAACGCCTGGTCCGGCGTGGAGGTGGCGACGATGATCGCCCCCAGCGCCTCAGGCGCCAGCCCGGCTTTCTCCAGCGCCTGGCGCCCGGCCTCGGCGCCCATATAGGCGGCGGTCTCGTGCGGGGCGGCAAAATGGCGCTGCTTGATGCCGGTGCGCTCGGTGATCCAATCGTCGGAGGTATCCACCCGTTTCGCCATATCCTCGTTGGTGAGAATCTGGGCAGGCAAGTAGGCGCCAATGCCGGTCAGCACGGCGCGCTTGAAAAAGGTTTGTTCAGCCATTGCTGTTTGTCACCGGGTCTTCGGAGAGAATGGCGCGGTCCATTGCCGCCAGCGCATCGGCGATGCGGCTGTTGAAATCATTGGCGACCATGTCGAGCGCCACATCCACGGCATGGGCGAAGCCCAGCGCATCCGTGCCGCCATGGGATTTCACCACAACGCCGTTCAACCCCAGCAGCACCGCGCCATTATAGCGGCGGGGGTCCAGCGTTTCCTTCAGTCGTTTCAGCGCGCCGCGGGCAAGGACGTAGCCCATCTTGGCCAGCGGCCCGGATGAGAAGACCCGGCGCAGCAGATCGCCCATGAGCTTCAAGGCGCCCTCGCCGGTTTTCAGCGCCACATTGCCGGTGAAACCGTCCGTCACCACCACGTCCACCGTACCGGCGGCGATGTCATGACCTTCGACGAAGCCGTAGAATTGTTTGGAAATCGGGCTTTCGCGCAACGTGGCGGCGGCGGTGCGCAGCTTGTCGTCGCCCTTGCCTTCCTCGGAGCCGATATTCAGCAGCCCGAATGTAGGCGCGGGCAGCCCCAGCACGATACGGGCGAAAACCGTGCCCATCAGGGCGAATTCGACGAGGTTGCGGGCATCGTAGACCACGTTCAGCCCGAGATCGAGCATCACCACATCGCCCTTGGCGGAGGGCGCGGTGGCGGCCATGGCCGGGCGGTCGATACCCTTCAAGGTCTTGAGAACGATTTTGGAAAGCGCAAGCAGCGCACCGGTGTTACCGGCGGAGACAACGCCCTGCGCCTCACCGTCCAGCACCGCATCAATGGCGCGGCGCATCGAGGAGTCGCGCAGGCG
>DATJXU010000047.1:0-11551 GCA_035499915.1 Acidocella sp. | reverse complement strand
CGGGCCATAGCCCTCATAGCGCACGGCTTCGTAGTTTTCCGCCCCCGCCGCGCCGGATGCCTTCTTGATCGCGCGGTCGATCGCATCGCGCGTCATGTTCTGCTTCAGCGCCGCCGCCACCGCCGCGCGCAGCCGCGGATTGGCCGCCACATCCGGCAGGCCCTCCTTGGCGGAGACGGTGATCTCGCGGATCAGCTTGGCGAAAATACGGGCCCGCTTGGCGTCCTGCGCGCCCTTGCGGTGCATGATGTTCTTGAATTGCGAATGTCCAGCCATGGGCGGGCTTTAGCATCTGCCGCCCGGCGCCGGAAGCGCCCAGGTGCGGAGACGGGCTGCCTGCCCATCCCGGCGCCCGGGCTTTGCCGGGCAGAAAAATTCACCATCCCGATTTAAAGACGTCGCTTGCCATCCCGCCCCCCGCACGGCCTTTTCCCAGGCATTCGCCTGATGTTGGGCGCAGTTTTACCGCCCGGAAAGCCGATTTTGGATCCGAATATGCGATTCAACACCATCGCAGGCGATTGACAGCGCTCTCAGCCCAGCTTATCAGGCCGCCCACCGGGCGCGTAGCTCAGCGGTAGAGCATTCGCTTCACACGCGAAGGGTCACAGGTTCAATCCCTGTCGCGCCCACCACTTTCCTAAAAAATCAAATTGTTAAAACAAAGCCCTCAGGGGCTTTTTTGGCGTTTGCGCGCATAAAAAAGGGCAGCCTTTTTGACAAAAGGCTGCACCCAAAAACGTTTAAACCTTAGCGCCGGGGCACGGCGTGAACCGTGCCCCGGACCAAAAATCAGGCGGCCTTGGCCATGCCGCGCAGCACGTACTGCAGGATGCCGCCATGCTTGTAATACTCGACCTCGTCCGCGGTATCGACGCGGCAGAGCAGCTCGACCTCCTGCTTGGAACCATCCGGGCGGGTAATGACCGCCTTGATGTCCATGCGCGGGGCCAGCTTGTCGAGACCGACGATATCCACGGTCTCCTCGCCGGTCAGGCCCAGAGACTTGCGAGTCTGGCCGTTCTTGAAGAGCAGCGGCAGCACGCCCATGCCCACCAGGTTGGAACGGTGGATGCGCTCGAAGCTCTCCGCGATCACCGCCTTCACGCCCAGCAGCATGGTGCCCTTGGCCGCCCAGTCACGCGAGGAGCCGGTGCCATATTCCTGCCCGGCGAACACCACCAGCGGCACGCCCTCGGCCTTGTACTTCATCGCGGCGTCGTAGATGGAAAGCTCCTCGCCGCCCGGATAATGCTTGGTGTTGCCACCCTCGGCGCCACCCATCATCTCATTCTTGATGCGGATGTTGGCGAAGGTGCCACGCACCATCACGTCATCATTGCCGCGGCGCGCGCCATAGGAGTTGAAGTCCTTCTGCGCGACCTGGTGCTCGGAGAGGAACACGCCCGCCGGCGCGCTCTTCTTGATGTTGCCGGCCGGGGAGATGTGGTCGGTGGTGATCGAGTCGCCCAGCAGCGCCATGATGCGCGCGCCCTGGATGTCCGAGATCGCCTTCGGCTCCGGGGTGATCTCCTGGAAGTAGGGCGGGTTCTTTACATAGGTGGAACCGGTCGGCCAGGCATAGGTGTCGGTGCCGCCGGCAACCTCGATCGCCTGCCACTCGGCCGGGCCCTTGAACACGTCCGAATAGCGCTCCAGGAACATCTCGCGGGTCAGCACGGTGCCGACGATGTCATGGATCTCCTTGTTGGACGGCCAGATGTCCTTCAGGAACACCGGCTTGCCGTCCTTGGAGGTGCCGATCTGCGCGGTGGTGATGTCTTCGCGCATATTGCCGAACAGCGAGTAGGCGACCACCAGCGGCGGCGAGGCCAGGTAGTTGGCGCGCACATTCGGGTGCACGCGGCCTTCGAAGTTGCGGTTGCCCGACAGCACGGAGACCGCCACCAGCTTGTTGCTCTCGATCGCATCGGCGATGGCATCCGGCAGCGGGCCGGAATTGCCGATGCAGGTGGTGCAGCCATAGCCGACCGTCTCGAAGCCCATGGCGTCGAGATCGGCGGTGAGGCCGGACTTGTTCAGATAGTCGGTGACCACCTGCGAGCCGGGGGCCAGCGAGGTCTTCACCCAGGGCTTCGGCGACAGGCCGAGCGCGCGGGCCTTGCGGGCCACCAGACCGGCCGCGACCAGCACGTACGGGTTGGAGGTGTTGGTGCAGGAGGTGATGGCGGCGATCACGACATCACCATGGGTGATCTCGTAATTGGTGCCGGCCACCGCGCCCTTGGCGGAAACGGCATCGGCCGGCACGCCCAGGCTCTTGGTCAGCTCGGCATTGAAGGCCGGGCCGGCGTCCTTGAGCAGCACGCGGTCCTGCGGGCGCTTGGGCCCAGCCAGGCTCGGCTGCACGGTGGAGAGGTCCAGCTCCAGCGTGTCGGTGAACACCGGCTCCTCATCGCCGCGCCACAGGCCCTGCGCCTTGGTGTATTCCTCGACCAGCTTGATGCGGTGCTCGTCGCGCCCGGAGAGACGCAGATAATCCAGCGTCACCTCGTCCACGGGGAAGAAGCCGCAGGTGGCGCCATATTCCGGCGCCATGTTGGCGATGGTGGCGCGGTCGGCCAGCGCCATCTCGGCCATGCCGGGGCCAAAGAACTCGACGAACTTGCCGACGACCTTCTTGGCGCGCAGCATCTGGGTCACGGTCAGCACCAGGTCGGTGGCGGTCACGCCCTCGGAGAGCTTGCCCGTCAGCTTGAAGCCCACCACGTCCGGGATCAGCATGGCAATCGGCTGGCCAAGCATCGCGGCCTCGGCCTCGATGCCGCCCACACCCCAGCCCAGCACGCCCAGGCCGTTGACCATGGTGGTGTGGGAGTCGGTGCCGTACAGCGTGTCGGGGTAGACGTAGGTCTTGCCGCCGTTCTCGGAGGTCCAGGCGACCTGGGCCAGGTATTCCAGGTTCACCTGGTGGCAGATGCCGGTGCCGGGCGGCACCACGCGGAAATTATTGAACGCCTCCTGGCCCCAGCGCAGGAAGCGGTAACGCTCGCCGTTGCGCTCGAATTCCAGGTCGATGTTCTTCTGCAGCGCGTCGTGGGAAGCGGAGTAGTCCACCATCACGGAGTGGTCGATGACGAGATCGACCGGGATCAGCGGGTTCACCTTCTCGGGGGCGGCGCCCAGCTTGCCGATGCCATCGCGCATCGCGGCAAGGTCGACCACAGCCGGCACGCCGGTGAAGTCCTGCATCAGAATGCGGGCGGGCTTGAAGGGCACTTCCTTGGCGGAGCTGGCCTTCTCAAGCCAGCCAATGATCGCCTTGGCGTCATCGGTGGTGTAGCTGCCGCCATTCTCGAAGCGCAGCACGTTCTCCAGCAGCACCTTCAGCGTCTTGGGCAGCTTGGAGATATCACCCAGCTTGGCGGCGGCTGCCGGCAGCGAGAAATACTCATAAGACTTACCGTCAACGGTCAGGGTTTTTTTGGTTTCCAGGCTATCGTGGCCGATCGCTGTCATGGGGCAAAACCTTTCTGCTGTTGTTGCCGCTTGTGATTTGGCTCGGCTTAAACCATAGCCGTACCCGCCCGTCCATTCCGCTCCAAGGATTTTTGCACCTGCTTACCGCCCAAAAACTCTCGATTTTCCGCGGAGAACGGCTGGTTTTGAAGGGCGTCAGCTTCTCGCTACGCCCTGGCGGCATCCTGCTCCTGCGCGGAGCGAATGGCACGGGCAAATCGAGCCTGCTGCGGGCCCTGGCCGGGTTGACGCCTTTGGCCGCGGGTGAACTGTTCTGGAACGATCTTCCCGCCCTGGCGGACCGCGAGGCCCATGCCGCGCGGATCGGCTGGCTGGGGCATCAAGATGCCGTGAAGCCCGCCCTCACCCCCGCCGAGCAGGTGCCGCAAACCACCCTGGCCGCCGTGGGACTGGAGAAATTCGCACATCTGCCATCGCGTTTTCTCTCGGCCGGGCAGAGGCGGCGCCTTGCCATCGCCCGGGTGGTGGCGGCGCAAAAGCCGCTCTGGCTGCTCGATGAGCCCACCACCGGGCTGGATACCGCATCCATCGAGCGCTTCCTGGCGCTTTGCGCCGCCCAGCGCCAGCGCGGCGGCATGATCATCGCCAGCACCCATACGCCGATTGAACTGCCCGATCCCCAGGTGCTGGCGCTATGATCGCCCTGATCGGCCGGGAATTACGGCTTTCCATCCGCCACGGGGCGGAGAGCATGGCGGCTTTGCTGTTCTTCGTCATCGCGGGCACCCTGTTTGCCTTCGGGGCCGGGCCGGACTCGGCGATTCTGTCGCGCATCGCCCCCGGCGTGGTCTGGGTAACGGCCCTGCTGGCCGCGCTGCTGCCGCTGGAGCGGCTCTTCGGGCCGGATTTCGAGGATGGCACGCTGGACCTGCTGCTGCTCTCAGGCTGGCCCGCTTATGCCATCGCCGCCGCCAAGGCCGCGGTGCATTGGCTCACCACCGGCCTGCCGTTGCTCATCATGGCCGGGCCCCTGGCGGTGATGCTGCGCCTGCCTGGCGACAAATTGCCGCTGATGTTGCTCTCCCTGCTGCCGGGCACGCTGATCTTCTCGCTGCTCGGCACGCTGGCGGCGGCCCTCACCACTGGCGCGCGGCGCGGCGCCATGTTGATGCCGCTGATCACGCTGCCGCTGATGATCCCGAGCCTGATCTTCGGCACAGCCGCCGCAACCAGCCCGCACCCGGCTTCTGCCTTCTATATGATCTTCGCGATGCTGCTGGCGGCATTGCCGCTGGCGCCCATCGGCACCGGCCTGGCTTTGCGCGCCGCCGCTGAATAGGCTGGTTCAACCAGCGGCGGGAAAGGCGAGTCCCGAACCGGGATCGACGAACACCAGCTCGTCCTTCACCTCTTTCACGCCCGGCGCGTTCTCGGCGATGGTGGTCACCGCACGGCGCTCCTCATCGGAGAAAATCGTGCCGTCCAGCGTCACCACCTTGTCCTTCACCGCCACCCGCAGGCCCGATTTCGGCGCCCATTTGGCCTTCTCGATTTCGCCCTTGATATAGGCCAGAATCTCGTCGTCGCTGCCGCCTTCCTTGGTCTCGATAAGCTTGGAGGTCAGCGCCTTCAGCAGATCGGCGCGGCTGACCATGCCGATCAGCTTGTTATTCTCCAAGACCGGCAGGCGCTTGATACGCTTGCGCAGCATCACCTGCACCACCTCGGCCAGCGGCGTGTCCGGCGTCACGAAGATGGGGTTATGCGTCATCACGCCGCTGACATGGCGCGAATGCGTGGCCACATAATCCGCCGCCACGGCGGCGGGCTGCAACAGGGCCTTCAGCCAGCCCGCCTGCTCACCCTCGGTGCCGATCTCGGCCCGGCGCAGCAGATCGCCCTCGGTGACAACCCCAACCAGCGTTGCGGACTCGTCGAGAACCGGCAGGCCGCTGACATGGTTGGCCAGCATGATCCGGGCCGCATCGACCACCGTCGTCCGGGGGTGCACCGAGATCGCGTTACGGGTCATAATTTCGGAGACATTCATGGCTTCCTCCATTCATCCTGTCGCGTTTGTGGCAGGTGGAGCCTGTTCATGCCTTGATTCGTATCAATTGGCGGCTTCGGCGATCTTCTCCAACGCCTGCGGGCGCAGCAGCACGATTTCATGAATGTTGGGAAGCTCGATCAGCCCGTCCTTTTTCAGATGGCTCAGCGAGCGGGACACGGTTTCGATCGTCAGCCCCAGATAATCCGCAAGGTCGGTGCGCGAGAGCGGCAGGGTGAGCCTGGCGTTGGGGAGCGGCAGCTTGCCCTCGCCGCAGAGCTCCTGGCGATGCGCCCAGGAAAGCAGGAAGCTCGCAATGCGCTCCAGCGCCGTTTTGCGGCCCAGCAGCAGCATCTGCTGCTGGCTCAGCACCAGCTCATGCATGGCGACAGCCAGCAGCTTGTGCTCCAGCACCGGATACTCCTCGGACATCGCGCGCAGGCCGGCGCGCGAGAAGCGGCAGAGCTGCACCGGCTCCATCGTCTCGGCGGAGATGACATCCACATCCGTCGCGGCCAGCCCGATGAAATGGCCGGGGCCTGCGAAGCCGGTGATCTGCCGGCGCCCGTCCGGCAGGGCCTTGAACAGCCGCACCGTGCCGGAATTCACGTTGTAGTAATGCCGCGCCGGCTCGCCTTCCTCCATGATCAGCTTGCCCGCGGGCAGGCTCATGCGCTGGGCCGCGCGGGAGAGAAACACCAATTCCTCATCGGAGAGCGCATCGCAAATCCCGAGATGACGCGCCCCGCACTCCCCGCACGCTGTAGAGGATGGACGGTCCGCCAAGTTGATGGCGACGGGGGGGCGCAAAGAGACAATTTTGCCAAATGAGCTCATGAGACTTGCTTACTCTTTAGGGCCGCATTGATCCATATCAACAGCCGCTGGCGCAGGAACAGAAACGCCACCCCGGCCACCAGCAACTCCACCCCCAGCCCCAACAGGCTGCCCTCAGGCCCGGCCAGGCCGCCGGAAAGCCAGCCCGGCCCGTGCGGCAGCGTATCCAGCAGCGCCCCCGCGCAGGACTGGCCGCTATCATGCGTACCATAGAGGAAATTCTCGGAAAAATCCCACCCGGCATGAAAGCCGATCGGCCACCAGAGCGTAAAGGTGCGCCTGAGCCCCAGGCAGAATATCAGCCCCGCGCCACAGGCCGCGGCAATGCCGATCACGCTCTCATGCGGGTTGAAACTATGCAGCAGCCCGAAGATCAGGCTGGTGAGCAGAGCAGCGGGCCAGAACCCCATTCCCCGGGACAGGACCTGCTGCAGATAGCCGCGAAAGGCCAGTTCCT
The DNA here is from genome assembly GCA_035499915.1 of Acidocella sp. GTDB lineage: Bacteria > Pseudomonadota > Alphaproteobacteria > Acetobacterales > Acetobacteraceae > Acidocella. Next base: position 4,766 of record DATJXU010000047.1, on the reverse strand, counting down.
CCGTTAACCCGACCAGCAGGCAGACGCTGAGCCAAGCCAGCAGGTTGGTTGCGACCGCCCGCACGGAGAGCCCGCGGAGATGGGACTCGGCCAGGCCACCAACCAGCAGCAGCGCCATCAGCAGCGACAAGGCGGCGATGCCCGCAAGCAAGCCCCCCATCAGATTCCTACCGGGAAGCGGCCCCGCCAAGCCGCATGAGAGGACCGAACGGCCTTCCAGCCCCGCCATCACGGCGGTCGCGGCGAGAACGGGGATCAAGAGCAGCATTTCGTTGAGCCCGACAAAACCGGCGCTCAACTGCGCCTCCGGCCGCAACCAGGGCGGCTGCAGCCGCGCCAGCAGCCAGATTTCTCCCACAACCAGCGCCGCCAGCAGAGCCATATACATGACCGCGCGCCAGCCTGGCCGCACGCCGGTTGCCCCACGCCACCACCCTGCTCCGGGTCGATTCAGCCAGCCGCGCATTGCCTCTCCACGAAAACAAAAAACCAGGGGACGCCCCCTGCCCGCCGCCAACCGGCCGGAAGGGAACATCCCCTGGTGTCATAACCTGCCTTGGCCGGGCTCGCACCCGGCCCGCGGCCAGAGTGCTGCCTTAAGCCTCCGTTGCGCGCGTCATGGAGACGTTGCGGGCCTCAGGACCGAACAGCATCAAGAGGATGAGCAAAACCGCAACCGTTCCGGCGACCACCGCCAGCGCGTAGCCATAATCACCGCCATGGCTCATCGCGAGCCCGACCTGGATCGGCGCGTTGAAGGAGGCCACGAAATTACCCAGCTGGTACACGAAGCCCGGGAAGGTGCCGCGGATCTCGGAAGGCGACAGCTCGTTCAGATGCACCGGCACCACGCCCCAGGCCCCCTGCACGCCGACCTGCATGAAGAAGGCGGCGACGGCGATGGTGGCGAAGTTCGTGCCATGCGACCAGGGCCACAACGCCAGCAAGGCAACGATGCAGGCGGTGATGATGGCATAGCGGCGGCCGATCTTCTGGCTGATGAAACCAAACAGGATACCGCCGACCACCGCGCCCACGTTGAAGATCAAAGCGACATTCGCCATTTCGCTGTGAGCGAACTGGAGCTGCTTGCCCAGGAACAGCTTGACGTAAATGTCCTGCGTGCCGTGGGAGAAGAAGTTGAATGCGGCCATCATCACCACGCCATAGATGACCAGCTTGGCATTCTTGCGCAGCACCGTGCCGATCGACACCTTGGTGGGGCGATGTTTCATGGCTTCGAAGGCCGGGCTTTCCTCAACGCTCGAAGAGATGAAGAACACCAGCAAGGCGGGCAGCGCGCCCACGAAGAACATGCCGCGCCAGCCCAACGGCCCCAGGCCGAAATCGAACAGCAGCGTGGCCAGGAAGAAGCCGAACGGATAGCCAGCCTGCAGCAGGCCGGAGACCCAGCCGCGCCAGCGGTCGGGAATCGTCTCCATTGCCAGGGAGGAGCCAAGCCCCCACTCGCCGCCCATGGCGATACCGAACAGGGTACGGATGACCATGAAGGACAAGAACGACCAGGCGAAGCCGGTCATCGCCTCAAAGAAGGAGTAAAGCAGGATCACCAGCATCAGGATCGGCTTGCGGCCGTAGATATCGCCCAGACGCCCGAAGATGAAGGCGCCGACCGCGCGAGTCGCCAGGGTCAGGGTGATCGAAAACGCCACCGAGCCAATGCTGACGCCGAAGGCTTTGGAGACGTTATCGAGAGTTAATATCAAAATGAAAAAATCGAACGCATCCAGCGTCCAGCCCAAAAATGCGGCGATGACGACATTACGCGACCGCTTCACATCAACTGCCGATGTCTCCGACATATCGTTCCCTTCCCAACTGTTCATCTGGCCACAACCGGCAAGATAAATCCGGTGCGGGGTTACGCACCGGAACAATGCAACATCTTATGGGTCAGACATTCTGCCTGGGCAATCGGTTAGAGGGAGTTTTTTTATGAATTTTAGCACCCTTAACGCAGTATACTGCAATGCACGCTAACACATACGGACGTCATTCGCCCCTGATGATGCAGGCACGGCAAAACACGCGGACGCAATGCGCCCACGATCATGTCTGTTCGTTTAAATTTTCAGGAAATTGAATGGTCGGAGTGAGAGGATTCGAACCTCCGGCCCCTGCGTTCCGAACACAGTACTCTAACCAGGCTGAGCTACACTCCGATGCGGCGAGCCTATAGCCGAAGCCGGATAGGTTCCGCAAGGCCTGTGGCAAAACTCTTCTCGGGCCCGCCCCACCGCCACAAAGAAACGCGGCGGCGGACATAATCCTGTTACCTTGTGCAGGCTAAACCCTGGACATATCAGTGAGTCCGAGCCACGGATGAAAGCGGCATGGTAGAAATTTCCGCATGTGTTTGAATTGCAACGCCTCACGCCGGGGCCTTCTGCGTCTTGGCCTTGGCGCGGCGGGCTTCGCCGCCCTTCCCCGCCGCTCCGGCGCCGCCATCCAGAAACCGCTGATCATGCTCGATCCCGGACATGGCGGCCATGACCCAGGCGCCATCGCGCCGGATGGGTATTACGAAAAGGCCGTCACACTGGCGACCGGGCTGGAGCTGCGCCATGCCCTGCTGGCAACGGGGCGCTACAGGGTGGCGATGACCCGCTCGACGGACGATTTCATCCCGCTGGAAGGCCGCGTGAACCTCGCCCTTGAGCACAAGGCCGATCTGTTCCTGTCCATGCATTGCGACCACCTGCCCGAATCCAACCTGCGCGGCGCCTCGATCTTCACCTTGTCGGACAAAGCCTCCGACAAGCTGGCCGCCGCCGTGGCGCAGGATGAAAACAGCGCGGACGGCCCCAGCGCAGCCCCTTCCGGCGTGTCACCGCAGGTGGCGAACATATTGGCCAGCCTGGAGACCCGCGCCACCAAGATCGGCTCCGCGACACTGGCCGAGGAGATCGCCTCTTCCTTCTCAGGCGCCATCCCGCTGCTGCCGGACCCCAAGCGCAGCGCCAATTTCGCGGTGCTGCGCGACCCCTCGATTCCCTCCAGCCTGCTGGAGATGGGCTGCCTCAGCAACGCCGACGACGAGAGACGCCTGCGCGACCCCAGCCAGCGCCGCCTGCTGGTGGCACGGCTCAGCCGCGCCATCGACAGCTATTTCAACGCCCCCGCCAACGGCCGGGTGGCCGGCTGAATTGCAAAGCTGTCACTTTCACCGTCTCGCGGCCACGGAAACGAAATGCTAAGAGCCCGGCATGTCTGATCAGAATGACGATTTCTCCGCTGGCGAACGGCTGGCGCGCTCCAGCCACAACGCGCCGCCGCCGCGCCGCCAGCCCCCGCGCGCGCCAAAGCCCCAGAAGCACCAGAGCCTGATCGGACGGATCTTCAACTTCTTCATCAGCAGCCTGTACAGGCTGGTGTTTCTCGCCGTCATCGCCGGCATCGTGGTGGCGGGCGGCGGGTTCCTGTATTTTTCGGCCGGGCTGCCCAGCATCGACAGCCTGAAGACCTACAAGCCGCCCTTGGAGTCGCGCGTCTACACGTCGGACTTCCAGCTGCTGGCGGAAATGGGCAGCCAGCACAGCGTCTATGTAACCTATGACCAGATCCCGCCGATCGTGCAGCAGGCCTTCATCTCGGCGGAAGACCGGCTGTTCTGGGTGGAGCCTGGCATCAACCCGGCGGCCATGGTGCGCGCGGGGCTGACCGACATCACCTTGATCGGCTCCGGCCGCCGGCCGATCGGCGCGTCCACCATCACCCAGCAGGTGGTGAAGAACATGCTGCTGGACAACCACATCACCTTCGCGACCAAGATCAAGGAAGCGCTGCTGGCGATGCGCGTCTCCCAGGCGATGAGCAAGCAGCAGGTGCTGACGCTGTATCTGAACGAGGTCGATCTCGGGCATAATTCCTTCGGCGTCGCGGCGGCGGCACAGACCTATTTCGACAAGCCGCTGGGCCAGCTCGACATCGCCCAGGCCGCCACGCTGGCCTCCCTGCCCAAGGCCCCCACCAATTACGATCCCTTCCTGCATCCGCAGGATGCCCTGCAGCGGCGCAATTTCGTCATCAGCCGCATGCTGGCCGATGCTGTCATCACCCAGGCCGAGGCCAATGCCGCCCAGGCCGAGCCGCTGCTGCCCAAGGCCGGCGCCGCCAGCCAGGGCGTGCCGAATGGCGGCTATTTCGCCGATGCGGTGCGCGCCCAGCTGATCCAGAAATTCGGCGCCGACGCGGTGAATACCGGCGGGCTGATCGTGCGCACCAGCCTTAACCCTGATTTTCAGCAGGCCGCCACCAATGCCGTGCGCGACGGGCTGGAGGAGTATGACCATGAATATGCCGGCTGGCACGGGCTGGTAAATCATGTCTCGGACCCCGACCTTTCCGCCGACTGGCAGGCATTGCTGGCCAAGCAGCCCACCCCGTCCGGGCTGCGGCCCGGCTGGCGCCTTGGCGTCGTGCTCGCGGCTTCGGGCCAGGACGCGCGCATCGGCACCATTGACCCCACCTCCGGCACCCCCGCAACCGGCACGCTGCCGCTGGCGAATATGCGCTGGGCCCGCCCGCAGGTGAACGGACACCCCGGTGCGCGCCCCAGCTCCACCGCACAGGTGCTCAATCCGGGCGATGTGATCATGATCTCCGGCGATCTGAACGCGCTCGCCCTGGAGCAGATTCCAAATCTGCAGGGCGCGCTGATCTCCATGGACCCGCGCACCGGCCGCGTCGTCGCCATGGTGGGCGGCTGGAGCCATAATATCAGCCCGTTCAACCGCGCCACCCAG
>DATJXU010000046.1:0-2043 GCA_035499915.1 Acidocella sp. | reverse complement strand
AGCGCGAAGGTGACAAGCCCGGCCAGCACCTGGTCCACCCGCAGCAGCACGGCCATGACGGCGAACACGGCGCTGAGCACCAGCCCCGCCGCCACCCCGCCGAGCAGCGAAACCCCTGCTCCACCGCCGCCAAGATTGATGAGCACGGCGGTAACGGCGGCAATCGCCATTATACCCTCGGCGCCCAGGTTCATCACCCCGGCACGCTCGTTGATAATTAGCCCGACCGTGGCCAGCAGGAACGGTGCGGCGAAGCTAGGAATGGTGGCGGCCCAGGCCGCGAGCAGGCTGGGGATCATGCCGCCACCTTGGCGGTCTTCACCCAGTCCACCCGGTAACGCAGCAGGAACTCGCCGCAGCAGACGCAGAGCAGCAATATGGCCTGGATGGTGAGCACCGTGGCGCCGGGCAGCTGGTAAAACGCCTTCAGCGAATCCCCCGCCGTGTACAGAGCGGCCACCGCCACTGCGGCCACCACCACACCGAGCGGGCTGGTGCGCGCCAGATAGGCGATGACGATGGAGGGGAAGATGAAGTCATTACCGATGAATTGGGTTAGCTTGTGCTCCTCGCCGCTGACGATGGTGAAGCCGGCAAGCCCCGAGAGCGACCCGCCCAGCGTCGCCATCAGCAGCACCACCGCACCGGCCGGCACGCCTACGGCCCGCGCCGCCAGCGGGTTGGCTGCTACGGCGCGGGCCATGTAGCCAACGCGGGAAAGGCCGCACAGCCACCAGCACGCCAGCGCCGCGCCAAGCGCGAAGAAAATGCCCGCATGCACATGGCCGAAGCCGAGCAGCGCCAGGCATTCATCGGGCGCGAAGTTTGTAGAGACGGGAAAGGAATCCTCGGGGTTGCGCCAGGCGCCGTACAGCAACTGCTGCGCCAACATATAGGCCACGTAGTTCATCAACAGCGTCGTTACCACCTCGTTGGCACGCAGGCGGAGTCGGGCCAGCGCGCACACGCCGCACCATACTCCGCCGCCCAGCATGGCTGCCAGGCACATGATCCACAGATGCAGTGACTCCGGCCCGATATGGTAGAGTGGTACGGCGGTGGCGGCCATGGCTCCAGCCCAGAGCTGGCCCTCCACCCCAATATTCCAGAACTTCACCCGCAGGCACACGGCCACCGAGAGCCCGACCAAAGTGAGCGGAATGGCGCGGGTGAGCGTCTGGTCCAGTCCTTCCGGGTCGGTAAAGGTGTAGCCGAGGAACTGGCTGGCGAGGTCCGAAAGGCCAAGCCCCTGGGTGAGCAGGAACAGCGCCGAGATCACCAGCCCGGCCCCCAGCCCGCCCAGCAGGGTAAAGGCGGCAAGCCGGGGCGAAGCCGCAAGGCGCGGCGAGACGATGGGTTTACGCATCAATGCAGCTCCAGCATCAGCCGGCCGATGCGTGCGCGGTCCACCTGTTCCACCGGCTCAGCCGGGCTGATGCGGCCATGACTCATGACCGCCACGCGGTCGGAAAGTTCCATGATTTCGTCCAGATCCTCGGAAATGAGCAGCACCGCCACGCCAGCCTCCGCCGCCGCACGCAGCCGCGCCTGCACCGCCTGCACGGCGCGAATGTCCAGCCCGCGTGTGGGCGAGTGGGCGACGAGCACGGACATGTCGCCCGCGAATTCCCGCGCCAGCATCAGCTTCTGCGCGTTGCCGCCGGAGAGCAGCCGCACCGGCAATTCGGGCGCCGCCCCTGCCACCTCGTAATCGCCAATGGCTTCACGCGCGAGCTGGTTCATCCACCCTTTGCGCACAAGCCATTTGCGCTCGGCCTTCTCGCCCAGCAAACGCGGCAAGGCGATGTTCACAGCCAGGGACAGTTCCCCGAACAGCCCCATGCCCATGCGGTCCGCCGGGATGTAGCGCAGCCCGGCCTCGCGCCGCGCCTCGGGGGTCGGGGGGGCGTCCACGCCGTCTAACAGAATATCGCCGCCGGAGAGCGGGCGGATGCCGATCAGCGCCTCAACCAGCTCCGCCTGACCATTGCCGCCAATGCCGGCGAGGCCAAAAACCTCTCCGCCGCGCACATCCAGGCAGAT
>DATJXU010000045.1:0-2105 GCA_035499915.1 Acidocella sp. | reverse complement strand
GCGGCGCGGCGGATCGAGACCTTCCACCATATGCAGCTGCCACGCGGGATCGAGTTCACCGACGATGCCGGCGCCACATGCGGCATGCGCTGGACGCCACTGGACGCCGCCGGGCTCTACGTGCCGGGGGGCAAGGCCTCCTACCCGTCCTCGGTGCTGATGAACGCCATCCCCGCCCGGGTGGCCGGGGTGCGGCGCCTCGCCATGTGCGTGCCAGCACCTGATGGCGAGCTGAACCCGCTGGTGCTGGCCGCGGCCTATATCGCCGGGGTGAAGGAAATCTACCGCATCGGCGGCGCCCAGGCCGTGGCCGCCATGGCCTATGGCACGCAGAGCATCCGCAAGGTGGACCGCATCGTCGGCCCTGGCAACGCCTATGTGGCGGAAGCCAAGCGCCAAGTGTACGGCCAGGTCGGCATCGACTCCATCGCCGGCCCGTCCGAAGTGCTGATCCTCGCTGATGAAAACAACAACCCGGAGCATATCGCCATCGACCTGCTGGCCCAGGCCGAGCACGACGAGGATGCGCAGTCCATCCTCATCACCGATAGCGGCACCCTTGCCTCCGCCGTGGCGGGCGCCGTGGATGCCATCCTGCCCACCCTCCCCCGCGCCGGAATCGCCCGGGAGAGCTGGGTGCGCCATGGCGCCATCATCCTGGTGCGCAACTGGGACGAGGCGGTGGACCTCGCCAACCGCATCGCGCCCGAGCACCTGCAACTGATGCTGGCCGAGCCGAATAAGCTGTTCAACCAGATCCGCCATGCCGGGGCGATCTTCCTCGGGCGCAGCACGCCGGAGGCGATTGGCGACTATGTGGCCGGGCCGAACCACGTTCTGCCCACCTCGGGCACGGCGCGCTTTGCCTCGGGCCTCTCGGTGTACGATTTCATGAAGCGCACCACCTATCTGTCCGTGCCGCCGCGCGCGCTGAAGGTCATCGGCCCCGCCGCCGTGGCCCTGGCCGAGGCCGAAGGACTGACCGCGCATGCCCGCTCTGTGTCGGTCAGGCTGGCCAAACCTTGACCGCAACAAAAACCCGGCCCATGTGAGCGCCAGGTTTCCAACTATCCCCAGAGGTGTTTTTGTCTAAAGAAGATATGATCGAATTCAGCGGCATGGTGACGGAGCTGCTGCCCAACGCGATGTTCCGCGTGAAGCTCGACAATGACCACGTCATTCTCGCCCACACCAGCGGCAAGATGCGCAAGAACCGCATCCGCGTCCTGGCCGGGGACCGCGTGAACGTCGAGATGACCCCCTACGACCTGACCAAGGGCCGGATCACATTCCGCTTCAAGTGATTCTGGCGTCGGCCAGCCCGCGGCGGCTGGAATTGCTGCGGCAGATCGGCATCGCGCCGGACAGGATTTTCGCCCCCGAGATCGACGAGACGCCCGCCCCCGGGGAGGTGCCGCGCGCCTATGCGGCACGGATGGCGCTCGCCAAACTCTCCGCCCAGGATGGCTATGTGATTGCCGCCGACACGGTGGTGGCGGCCGGACGGCGGATTCTCCACAAAACCGCATCCCGCGCCGAGGCCGAGGTGTATCTGCGCCTGCTCTCCGGGCGGCGGCACAAAGTGTTCACCGGGGTTGCCGTGCGCGCGCCGGATGGCCGGGTGGCGAGCCGCGTGGTGGCCTCCGTGGTCGGCTTCGCCCGGCTGGATGAACCTCAATTGCGCGAATATCTCGATAGCGGCGAATGGGACGGCAAGGCCGGGGGCTATGCCATCCAGGGCCGGGCCGCAACCTTCATCGATTTCATCGCCGGCTCCTATTCCGCCGTGGTCGGGCTGCCTTTGCACGAAACCGCCGCGCTGCTGCGGGGCTTAGGCTGGCGGCGGGAATGATCGCGGTCTCCCGCTGTGGAGACCTCGTGCGCATTGCCCTGCTGCGCGGCGATGAGCTTGCCGAATACTGGCTGTGGAACATGACAGCGCCGGATGGCGTGGGGGATGTTTATACCGCCCGGGTGGAGGCGGTGATGCCTGCCCTCGCCGGATGCTTTCTCGCTTTGGGCGATGCCTCGGGGTTCCTGCCGGACAGCGCCGGGGGCAAGGGGCTCTCCATCGGCACCTATGTGGCGGTGCGCGTCACCCGCGC
>DATJXU010000044.1:0-20920 GCA_035499915.1 Acidocella sp. | reverse complement strand
CTCGGCCAAGCTCGGCGCGGCGGCGCGCATCTGCGTGCCGGTGCGGATTTCCACGTTGCGGATGGCGGGGTTCTCCGCCTGCCAGAACGCGGTGATCAGCTCGCCATATTCCTTGTTGACCCAGTCACGCAGGAACCGGGTCGGCAGCATCACCACCGCCTCGTCACCCGCCAGCCCGCCAAAGCTCACCTGCTTCAGCCAGGTCCGGTACTCGACCTCCCCCACTTCCGCCTGCAGCCGCGCGCGCACGCGCGCCCACTGCTCAACCAGCCGCGACTCGTCATTCCAGACCGCGGAGGTTTGCAGCGCAGCGCCGCCCTTACCAGAGGAATCGATCTCCAGGTTGATACCCATTCTGCTTTGCCTGCCCTCGCGCAAACCGCCGCAAAGACCCCTTCCGCAAAGCGAAACCTCAAAAAAGATTCCTCTTTCGCAGAAATGAGACAGTCGTGAACGGTCAATTGAAGTCCAGAGTTTAGGTCAAAACCACCCGCTGAAGCAAGCGTTCAAATCCTTCGCCACCGCCTCCAAAGCGCTGATGGAGCAAAAATATGAAGTAATTTCAGGCACCTATAAAGGCAAAACTTTCTTGCCCTACGATTCGGGCGCAGCACCCGGGGCCTGCATACCCCTCAACGCAGAAAAACCGCCGTCTCTTGCCATTACAACAAGATGACGGCGGCTTTCATTTTTCTCTTTTTTGAAACGGAGGCGAAAACCTCCGCTCGGCGCCTCATCAGGCGGCGGCGACAGCTTTCACGCTGGCGGACAGGCGGGAGATCTTGCGCGAAACCGCATTCGCCTTCAGCACGCCCTTGCCCGCGGCACGCTGCAGCTCAGGCTGCGCGGCGCGGAAAGCGGCCAGCGCCTCGTCCTTGTTCCCAGCAGCCACAGCCTCTTCCACCTTACGGATGAAGCTATGCACGCGGGACTTACGCGCCTTGTTGCGCGCCGTGCGCTTCAGCGTCTGGCGGATGCGTTTCTGGGCAGATGCGATATTGGCCATGATGTCCGAACAAAAAAGTGTGTAATGGAGCGCGCCGTCTAGACCGCCAGGCACGCCGCGTCAAGTTTTATGCGGGGAAGCACCTATTCGTGGATCACCCAGCTTTTGCGCATGGGGGAGAGCACGGCCCAGGTTCCCGTAAAGCCGGGTTCAATGACGAATTTATCGCCCGGCCCGGCCTCGATCCGGCTTCCATCATCGCCCTCCACCACGCAGGCGCCGGAGATGACCTCCACATATTCCCATTCGCTGTAGGCGATCCGCCATTTGCCCGGGCTCGCCTCCCATTCTCCGGCGGCAAGGCCGCTTGCGGTGTTCTCATAGAGCACGAATGTGCGGGTTTGCGGCGTGCCGCTGATCAACTTGTCCGCCGGCACATCTTCCCATTGCGCCATGCCGGCGCGCGGCAGCAAGGCAAGCCGGGTCATTGCGCGCCCCCCAGCGTCGCGGGGCCCGCGCCGGGCAGGTAATTCGGCACGGTCCCATTACCGTTGACCGGCGCGGCGGCGGGGGTGCTGGCGGCCGGGGCCGAGGCAACGCCCGGCGGGGCAGACAGCGGCGCGGACTGGATCGCCCCGCCCGCATCGCCCGCGGCGGCGGACGCCGCCGTGGAGGAAGCCGCCCCGGCGGCGCCATTACTGGTCCATGAGACCCAACTCGGCAGGTTTTTCTGGATTTGGTACTGCAGCTGCACATTCATCTGCGTCATCAGCTGCTTGGTCAGGGCATAGAGAGCCGCCCTCGTATCGTCCGGGTTGCTGGAGTCGGGCGCGCTCTGGCTGGCGCTCACGCTGGCCTCGGTGAAGCCGGTGGCGCGGCCATCGGCGCTGGCCAGGTTGAGGTCCACCGTCATGGACCCCGTCAGATTGCCGTTCACATTATCCACATAGGCGCTCTGCACCGTCACCGTCGCGGTGCCGGGCTGGCCCGCCGGCTGCAAACGCTGGCGCAGCATGGAAATCAGCGTATCCGCGGGTGGGGCGGGGTCCATCCCGGCCATCCGCACCTGCGCGGGGGTGGGAACGTAGTTATTCACCACATTCACCTGGGCGACCTTCAGCAGCACGGGCGGCAGATAGGAATAGTCCAGCGGCTTGTAGCTGGGCGCGGGCGGCGTGGAGCCGCAAGCGGCCAGAGTCAGCAAGGGCAGCGCGAAAACAAGTCTTTTCATTCAGTTGCTCCAGCCTCAGTCGGGTTTGGCCGCCCAACGACACCATCGCGGGCGAAACAGAAATCGAAATTGCAGAACTCGCAGGTCATGACGATCTGCCCTTCAACGGCCATATGGTCCAGGTCTTCCTGCGAAAATCCTTCCAGAATCCCCCCTAAGCGCTGGCGCGAGCAGCGGCAGCCAAAGCTCAAGGTGCGCGGCTTGGAAACCGCCACCCCTTCGCCATGGAACAGCCGGTAGAGCAGGCGTTCGGGCAGCAGGGCGTCATCGAGCAGCTCCTCCGCCGTGACCGTCTCGGCCAGGATGGTGGCGGTGCGCCAGGCCTCGGTCTGGTCGGCCTCGGTCAGCTCCGGGCCCACGCCGCCGGCCCCGGCCACGCGCTCCATCACCAGGGCGGAGGCCCGCCAGCCCGCAGGCGTATCCGCCGCCGCCAAAAAAATCCGCGCGGGCAGCTGCTCGGAGGTGGTGAAATAGAATTCCGCCATCTCCGCCAGGCTCTCGCCCTCGATGGCGACAATCCCCTGGCTCGGCTCGCGCTCCAGCCCATGGTCCACGGTGAAGGCGATATAGCCATTGCCCAGCAATTGCCGCGCGGTGGCGTCTTCAGGAATCGCCGCATCCTCGGTCACCCGCACATAGCCGCGCAGGGCGCCGGCCTCGGTGCAGTCCACCACCAGCATCGGCACCGGGCCATCGCCGCGGATCTGGATGGAGAAGGACCCCGTGAATTTCAACGCGGTGGAGAGCCCCGCCGCCAGCGCCAGCGCCTGGCCCAGCAGGGTGCGCACCGGCGCCGGATGCGCATGGCGCGAGAGCAGGGTGGCGCCAAGCGGCCCCAGCCGCACCAGCCTTCCGCGCACCGGGCGCTCGGGCAGGTAAAAGGGGGTCACGCCGCGCGGCACGGAAAGATCCGGCACCAAAGGCCGGGTGGAATCGAGAAACGCTGGAAGCTCTGTCATGATGGCTGCCAAATAAGCATGTTTTCGCCGCGTTGCCACAAGCCGCGTTGCCATAAACCCGGGGGCGCGTTAGCGGTTTCCCATGTCCCATGATTCCACCGCCGATCTCGGCGCCCATGTGAAGAGATTTTCCCGCGCCAGCGTGCTGGTGGTGGGAGATGCGATGCTGGACCGCTATGTCTATGGCGAGGTCACCCGCGTCAGCCCCGAGGCGCCGGTGCCCATCCTCACCGTCATGCGCGAGGTGGCGATGCCCGGCGGGGCCGGCAATGTCGTGCGCAACCTCATCGCCCTGGATGCCGCCGCCGCCTTCGTCTCGGTGGTGGGCGACGACCAGGCGGGCTCGGACCTCACCGGCCTGATCGGCGGGCAGGAGCGCGTGGAGCCCTGGCTGCTGGTGCAGAATGGCCGCACCACCACGCTGAAGACCCGCTATATCGCGCAAGGCCAGCACCTCATCCGCGCCGACCGCGAGGAAACCCTGGCCCTGCCGGACAAGCTCTCCGAACGGCTGGTGAAGATCGCGCTGGACGCGATGGCCGCCACCTCCGTCACCGTGCTCTCCGACTACCGCAAGGGCGTGCTGAGTGCTGCCGTCTGCGCCGCGCTGATCCAGGGTGCGCAGAAGCTGGGGCGCAAAATCATCGTCGACCCCAAGGGGCGCAATTATGCCCGCTATCACGGGGCGGATCTCGTCACCCCCAACCGCAAGGAGCTGGCCGAGGCCACCGACATGCCGGTGGAGAGCGAGGCCGAGATCGTCGCCGCCGCGCAGGCGCTGCTGGCCCGCCATGGCTTCGGCGCCGTGCTGGTCACGCGCTCGGAGGATGGCATGAGCCTGATCACCCCGCAGGAGGTGCACCATTACCCCGGCGAGGCGCGGGAGGTGTACGACGTCTCCGGCGCCGGGGATACGGTGGTGGCCACCCTGGCCACCGCCCTGGCCGCCGAGGTGCCGCTGGCCGAGGCCGCGCGGCTGGCCAATATCGCGGCGGGCATCGTGGTCGGCAAGGTGGGCACCGCCGTGGCCCGGCCCTCTGACATCCTGGCCGCCATCGCCCCCGCCACCGGCGCGCTGCAGAAGGTCGTCACCCCCTCAGCCGCCGCCGAGGCCGCCGAGCGCTGGCGCCTGCGCGGCTACAAGGTGGGCTTCACCAATGGCTGTTTCGACCTGCTCCACCCCGGCCATGTGCATCTGCTGGAGCAATGCCGCGCGATGTGCGACCGGCTGATTGTCGGCATCAATGCCGACAGCTCGGTGAAGCGCCTGAAAGGCCCCACCCGCCCGGCCCAGGGCGAAGCCGCGCGCGCCGCCGTGCTGGCCTCCCTCGCCTCGGTCGATCTGGTCTGCCTGTTCGAGGAGGATACGCCGATCGAACTGATCAAGCGCATCAAGCCGGATGTGCTGATCAAAGGCGCGGATTACACGCGCGAAACGGTGGTGGGCGCCGACCTGGTGGAAGGCTGGGGCGGCAGCGTAGCCCTGGCCGAGCTGCTGCCCGGCCACTCCACCACCGCCACATTGGCCAGGCTGCGCGGCTGATGTCCCTGCCCATTGGCCCTGAGGTGGATAGCTGGCCCCGCCCCCTGCCCGCGCGGCAAAAAATCTCCGGCCAGCGCGTCTCGCTGGAGCCGCTGGCCCGCCGCCATGCCGGCGAGCTGCTGGAGGCCGCGCAATTTGCCGATGACAGCTTCACCTATACGTCCTTCGGGCCTTGGGCGAACCGCGAAGCGGTGGAAGGCTTCATCGCCAGCCATTGCGCCGATCCCATGGCGGCGTTCTGGGCTGTCCGCCCCGTGACCATCGGGCGCGTCACCGGCTTTCTCTCGCTGATGAACATCGAGCCGAACAACGCCGCCATCGAGCTTGGCAGCATCTGGTTCGGGCCGGAGCTGCGGCGCACCCGCGCCGCGACGGAGGCGATGTTCCTGCTCCTGCGCCATGCGGCGGATGATCTCGGCTATCGCCGCCTCGTCTGGAAATGCGACGCGCTCAACGAGCCCTCCAGGCGCGCCGCCCTGCGGCTGGGGTTTGCCTATGAAGGCACGCTGCGCGCGCATATGGTGGTGAAGGGCCGCGAACGCGACACCGCGATGTATTCCATCCTCGCCGCCGAATGGCCCAGCCGCCGCGATGCGATTCTGGCCTGGCTGGATGAGGGGAATTTTGACGCGCAGGGCACGGCCATCACATCACTGGCGCAACTGCGGGACAAATAGGCACAAGCCTTCGATGGCATGGGTTTATACCGCCGGCCGCACAACCCGGCGGTATAAATGCCAGGTGGAATGGCCCAGCACGGGCAGCACCAGGATCAGCCCGACAAAACACGGCAACGCCCCCGCGAACAAAGCCACGGCCACGAACAGCCCCCACAGCCCAAGCGGCACGGGGTTGCGCCGCACGGCCATGACCGAGGCCGAGATCGCGGTGCCGAGCGCCACCGGCCTGTCCAGCAGCATCGGAAACGACACCACGCTGATCGCCAGCACGCCAACCGCGAACAACGCGCCCACAGCCCAGCCCAGGCCGATCATCATCCAGCCCGCCTGGGTGGTGAACACATCCTGCGCGAAGCGCCCCGCCGAAACCGGGGGGGCCGGCCCCAGCGTCACGTCGTAGATCAACTGCGCCAGCCCCAGCCAGGCGAAAAACAACGCGATGAGCAGCAGGCCCAGCAGGGCGATCGCCCCGATCGAGGGCGAGCGCAACACGTTGAACATATCGAGCCAGCTCATCTTGCCCGTCATTTCGCGCTGCCGGCTCATCTCATACAACCCGACCGCGAAAAACGGCCCGACCAGCGCAAACCCCGCGGCTGTCGGGAACAGGAGCGGCAAAAATCCCCCTTGCGCCTCGGCGGCGGCGATGAACAGCCCGATAACCGGATAGATCAGGCAGAGAAACATCACATCGGTCCGGCAGGCGGCGAAATCATCCACACCCCGCCGCAAGGCCTCCCGCAGATCCGCCACGGTGATGGTTTGCACCTCGGGCGCGCCGGCCTGCTGCGGCACGGACCAATACGTCTCTGGCGGTGCGTTGCCGATGGTTTTCCCAGGGGCTTCGAGCTGCGCCACCACCCATTCTATTGGATTGCGTATATGCATGGCTCTGATCCTCCATCCGGGCGGTGATGAACCCGCCCCGGCTGATGGCGCCACTCATACCAGAAAACCCCGCCACGGTGTTGAATTTTGCGCCCCCCGCCCGGCGCGGTCAGGCCGTCAGCCGTGTGACCTCGGCTTTCAGCCGCGGCAGAACCTCTTCGCCAAACCAAGAATTTTTCCGCTCCCATGCCGTGGTGCGCCAGGAGGGATGGGGCAGCGGCATAAAACGTGTGCCCGGCGCCTGGGCGCGCACGGCCCCGGTCATGCCGCCCTTGCCCAGATAACGGCGCTGCGCGTAGCCGCCGACGAGGAGGATCAGCTCGATTTGCGGCATCAGCGCCAGCAGCCTCTCATGCCATAGCGGCGCGCATTCGGGCCTGGGCGGGGCATCGCCGCCATTGGGCAGGCGGCCAGGGTAGCAGAACCCCATCGGCATGAAGGCGAGCCTGGCTTCGTCATAGAAGACATCACGGCCGATCCCCATCCAGCCCCGCAAGCGGTCGCCGGACGCATCGTCGAACGGCAAACCGCTGGCATGCACCTTGGTCCCCGGCGCCTGGGAGATCACCAGCAGCCGCGCGGTGGACGAGACCCGCAACACCGGCCGCGCCCCCAGCGGCAGCACATCATGGCAGAGGCGGCAGGCGCGCGCCTGCGCCGCCAGCGCGCTCAGCCCTCCTGGCGCCAGATCCGGCGTTTCGTCGCCACCGCCACGATCGCCAGGAAGGCGAAGAAGATCACCGCCCGCAGGCCGATCGCATGCCGGGCCGAAAGATTGGGGTCCGAAGCCCATGTCAAAAATTCCGCCACATCCGCCGCCTCCTGCGCCGTGCTGGCTTTCGTGCCGTCGGCGTAGGTCACCGCGTTATCGCGCAGCACGGCAGGCATGGAAACCTGCCCGCCCGGAAAGGCCGTGTTGTCGTAATGGCCGGCGAGCAGCGTGACATCCGCCGGGGGCGGGGCAAAGCCGGTGAGGAAATCATAGATATAGCGCGTGCCACCCGGGCGCTGCGCCACGATGGTGGAGAGATCAGGCGGCACCGCCCCGCCCATATTGATCGCCCCAGGGTCTTTGAACGGGGAGTCCGGCGTGGCGGCGCTGCCATCGGCCAGCTTCACGCTGGCGGCGATGCCCGCCACCTGCTCTTGCGTCAGCCCCAGTCCGGCCAAATCCCGATAATGCAGCGCGCCCAGGCCATGGCAGCTCGCGCACACGCCCTGATACACCGCAAAACCGCGCTGCGCGGCGGCGAGGTCGATGCTGCCCAGCCAGCCCTCGGACTGGAAATGCAAAGGCGAGAGCGTGTCCTGCGCCCGCGCGGCAGGGCCCGCCAGCAGGCCCAAAGCCAGCAGCGGCGCAAAGAAACGGCGCATCATGCGGCCTCCAACGTCGTTACCAGCGGGGTGAGCACCAGGAAGTGAAAGAAGAACCAGAAGCTGAACAAGGCCGGCAGCGCCGCGCCCGCCGGGCAGGCGGTCACGATGCCCAGGGCCAGCACATCCAGCCCCAGCAGCCAGGTCAGCGCCTTATAAAGACGGCCCGGCCGCGCGCCGTTCGAGCGATCCAGCCAGGGCAGCGCATACAGCACCAAAGCCGCCGCGATCACCGCCCCGATCTGCCCGGCCACGCCGGGAAACACCCCCGCCAACCCGGCCACGGGCGTGAGATACCAGGGGTAGGAAATACGCGCCGGGACGGCCAGCGCCGAGGCCGGAATCGCGTTCTGCGCCCCCTGCCCCCAATGCGGCGCGAAGCCGAGCAGAATGGCGAACACCAGCGCCAGCACCGCCAGCGCGGCAAAATATTGCGCGGCATAGACCGGCCAGAACGCCACCACCCGCCCTTGCGGCGCCGGGCGCACCTGCTGTGTAGCCATACGGGCCAGCCAGATCACCAGCATTGCACTGAGCCCCAGCAGCACATGGAACACCAGCAGCCGCGCCAGGGTGGACCCGCCCGCCGGACCGCCGAAAAACCACATCGCCACCGCGCCGGGGAAACCGGAGAGCGTCAGCGCCGCCCCGGTGGCGTTGAACAAGGACCAATAGCCCCCCGCCCCGCCATTGAGCACGAAGCCGAGCCAGCCGGTGAGCAGCAGCACCGCCAGCAGCTTCACCCAGAGCATCCAGGCGAACTCCCCCGGCGCGCGGTAGCCGCGCAGCAGCAGCGTGCGGAACAGATGAACATACAGCACCGCGAAGGCGAGGCTCGCCCCGGTGGCGTGGTAGCCCTGCACCAGCCAGCCACCGCGCACCTCACGCGCGATGCGCTGCAGCGCGCCATAGGCGTTTCGCGGATCGTAATAGACCGCCAGCACCACGCCGGACGCCAGCAAAATCAACAGCAGCGCCCCCAGCAGGCTGGGCAGAGCGGCCAGCCACGGCGCGCCGGGCGCGCGGTCCTGGCGCATCAGCGTAGCGCAAATGCCGCACAGGCCGGGCATGCGCGCCGCCAGCCAGCCTTGCTTCGCATCTTCCAGCTTCGCGTCCATGCTCATGCCTCCTCAGCCCAGCTGGATCTGCGCGGGATTGATGAAGCTGAAGCGCGGTATGGCGAGGTTGCGCCGCGCCGGGCCGGAACGCACCCGCCCCAGCGCGTCATATTGGCTGCCATCGCAGGGGCAGACCCAGCCATCGTAATCGCCGCGCGGCTCGGCGGGGCTGTTGCCCTCCAGCGCGCAAGGGGTTGCGGTATTCAGCCCCACCACCACCACGAAATGCCCATTGCCGGGGGCCACCCGCGCGGCCAGCGCCGCCGGGTCCGGCAGATCCGCCATTGCCACCACCGCGGCATCGGCAATCTGCTTGTCGGTCAGCCGCCGGATCAGCACCGGCACGCCGCCCCATTGTACTGTTTTGGCACTGTTTTCAGGAATGTCGGAAACGGTGATGACGGGCCGCGCCTGCGCCTCGCTTGCCGCATCGGGGTTCAGCGCGTCAACCAGCGGCCAGGTGATGGAGGCCACGCCCACGGCGCCGCCCGCCATGGCCAGGAGTCTCAGGAAATCGCGCCGGTCTTCGCCCCCCTGCGCGTCAGTCGCGGTCGCTGTTGATTCAGCCATTTTTCGCTCCCTGGAAGATTGGCTCTCCCTGGAACGCAGCGTGGCGGCTGAGCGCGAAAATTTCAAGAGTGGATCGTCTTTCCCGCTTGGCATAAACGGGCGCCATGACCACCACTCCCCCGCATGAGACATTAAAGCCCGCCGCCACCGCCTGGTTTGCCGCTCTGCGCGACCGCATCTGCACCGAATTTGAAGATCTGGAAGAGCAGGCCGGGCCCAACCCGGGCCGTTTCGTGCGCACCGCCTGGGACAGGCCAGGCGGCGGCGGCGGCGTGATGAGCGTGCTGCGCGGCCAGGTTTTCGAAAAGGCCGGGGTGAACATCTCGGTGGTGGAGGGCCAATTCACGCCCGATTTCGCCGCCAAGATCCCCGGTACGCAGGCCGGCTCACAATTCTGGGCGGCGGGGATCTCTCTGGTGGTGCATCCGCGCAGCCCGAAAATCCCGGCGGTGCATATGAACACGCGCATGATCGTGACCGCAAAAGGCTGGTTTGGCGGCGGCGGGGACCTGACGCCGCTGCAGCCGGGCACCGAGGCGGCGGCCGAGGATGCCGGCTTTTTCCATGCGGCCTACAAGGCGGCCTGTGATAAACACGACCTAGATTATTACGAAAAATTTAGAAAATGGTGCGACGAATATTTCTTCCTGCCGCACCGCGGCGAGCCGCGCGGCGCCGGCGGCATCTTCTATGATTACCTCGATAGCGGCGATGCGGCGGCTGATTTCGCCTTCACCCGGGATGTCGGCGAGGCGTTCCTGGCGGCCTATCCCGACATCGTGCGCCGCCGGATGCATGAGACATTCACGCCAGAGGAGCGCGAGGCCCAGCTCATCCGCCGCGGGCGCTATGTGGAATTCAACCTGCTCTATGACCGGGGCACGACCTTCGGCCTGAAAACCGGCGGCAATACCGAGGCGATCTTGATGTCCATGCCGCCCGAGGTGAAATGGCCGTAGCGCATTCGCCTATGAAATGAATGCTCCAGCTTTTGTTTTAGCGAGCAATTTCATGTGATGACCTTGAACCTACCGGTTCAATCCAATCACATATCGCGCCAGCCTGCGGCGCCAGCGTTTCAGCCAGCCTTCAATAAAAAGGCCGGGGCGTTGCCCCGGCCTGTTCCGCGTTACGGCGTGATCCCCACCCCGCCCGGGGTGATGACGATGGAGGGCACCGGCGCCACCACGACAGGCGGCGCGACCACGACGGGCGGCGGCGGCGCGTAATAGACCGGAGGGGGGGCGGCATAGACCGGCACACCCGGCACCCAAACCGGCATGGGGCCGATATAGCCATAGGCCGGGCCCCAGCCCGCGAACCAGTGCCAATGATGTCCGCCATCCCACCAGCCACGGCCGTGCCAGTCATTATAGGGATGGCCATCCCAATGGCCATGGCCGCCAGCATGGTCGTAACCGCCGCCATGGTCATAGCCGCCACCGTGGTCATACCCGCCGCCATGGTCGTAACCGCCACCATGGTCATACCCGCCACCGTGGTCGTAACCGCCATCATGGCCATGGTCACCGCCCCAGTCGGCCAAGGCAGGCACTGCCCCGGCTGCCGCCAGGCCGGCGGCCAAAGCACCCATCCGGAGCAATTTCGTCAAATACATGGGTCTCACCTTCCAAATTCTGTCGCCGATATAGACGTGCGGTTATGACGACACCATGCCGCGCGCGCGGCCGAATCATGGCGGCCGGACGTTGAATATTAAATATATTAAAATCATAAACATATCGAATTATTCTCTTGCGAAATCCACCGGAATGACTCAAGATTCGGATTGATTAACAAATCACTCTCTGGCCAAGGATTTCGTTTGCTCCGCGCACTTAAAAACCGTCTCCGTGGATTGGTGGCGCCGACGATCTTTCTGGCGTTGACCTATTATTTCGGCTGGAACGCCATCCACGGCAAAAGTGGGCTGGAGGCCCAGGCCGACCAGCGCACGCAATTGCAGGCGGCCCAGAAACAGGCCGATGCGACGCATCAGCGGCTGGTGATGTGGCAAACCAAGGTGACCGCCCTCTCCGGCCAGGCCATCCAGCCTGACATGCTGGATGAAGAATCCCGCGAAGTGCTGAATTTGTCGGACCCGAACGACCTGGTGATCGACCTGCCCGGCGCCAAAAGCGCCAAATAATCATTTCCTTTTGCAGGCCGGAAAAGGCATCATTGCCTAGCCGGGCCTGTTTTTTTGTAATTTTATTTCAGCGCCCCTCCGGAATGCCTGCGGCGAAAAGCGCAAATTAACTGATTTGTGGTTAATTTAATTTTTTGCACTTGCGAAGAGAAACTTTACAAAGCTTTCTCTTGCGCGGTGCGGCAAGATTAGCCTAGCTGCCAGCGGACTGAGCATAAACCGGGAGCCAAGACACATGGCCACAAGCCCTGACAAAACCAGGAAAACCATTAAAAAACCCGTCGATGTGATGGGCAAGGACGAGCTGCTGACCGCCTATGAGACCATGCTGCTGATCCGCCGCTTCGAGGAGAAGGCCGGGCAGCTTTACGGCATGGGGCTGATCGCCGGCTTCTGCCATCTTTACATCGGCCAGGAAGCCGTTGTCGTCGGCATGCAGCATTGCCTGAAAGAGGGCGATGAGATCATCACCTCCTACCGCGACCATGGCCACATGCTGGCTTGCGACATGGACCCGAAGGGCGTGATGGCGGAGCTGACCGGGCGCATCGGCGGCTACTCCAAGGGCAAGGGCGGCTCCATGCACATGTTCAGCAAGGAGAAAGGCTTCTTCGGCGGGCATGGCATCGTCGGCGCGCAGGTGTCGCTGGGCACCGGGCTGGGCTTTTCCAACTGGTACCGCGAGAACGACAATGTCAGCCTGACCTATTATGGCGAGGGCGCCTCCAACCAGGGCCAGGTCTATGAGAGCTATAACCTCGCCGCGCTCCTGAAGCTGCCGGTCGTGTTCATCATCGAGAACAACCGCTACGCGATGGGCACCTCGGTCGAGCGCGCCACCGCCTCCTCCGACCTCTCGCATAACGCCGTGCCCTGGGGCATGCCGAGCCTGGCCGTGGATGGCATGGACGTGCTGGCCGTGAAGGCGGCGGGCGAGCAGGCCGTGGCGCATTGCCGCGCCGGCAAGGGCCCCTTCCTGCTGGAGATGAAGACCTACCGCTATCGCGGCCACTCCATGTCCGACCCCGCGAAGTACCGCACCCGCGAAGAGGTGCAGAAGATGCGCGCCGAGCATGACTGCCTGGACAGCGCCAAGAAGAAGCTTGAGGAGCTGGGCGTGACCGAAGCCGAACTGAAGAAGCTGGACGACAATGTGAAGGCACGCGTGCAGGAGGCGGCGGATTTCGCCCAGACCTCGCCCGAGCCCGACCCCTCCGAGCTTTATACCGACGTGCTGGTGGAGGGCTGAGCCTATGACCGATATTCTGATGCCCGCCCTCTCCCCCACCATGACCGAGGGCAAGCTGGCCAAATGGCTGAAAAAAGTCGGGGACGAGGTGAAGTCCGGCGACGTGCTGGCCGAGATCGAGACCGACAAGGCGACCATGGAAGTGGAAGCCGTGGATGAGGGCACCCTCACCGCCATCCTGGTGCCGGAAGGCAGCGAGGGTGTTGCCGTGAACGCGGTGATCGCGCAGCTCAATGGCGGCGCCACGGCGCCCGCACCGTCCCCCGCGCCTGCCCTGAAGGTGGAAGCCCCCGCCCCCGTCGCCGCCGCCCCCAAGCATCATGGCCCCGCCACCATGCAGGAGCCGGTTGAAAAGGAATGGGGCCCGACCAAGACCATGACCGTGCGCGAGGCGCTGCGCGAGGCCATGGCCGTGGAAATGCGCGCCGACAAGGACGTGTTCCTGATGGGCGAGGAAGTCGCCCAGTATCAGGGCGCCTATAAGATCTCTCAAGGCTTGCTGGATGAGTTCGGCCCCCGGCGCGTGATCGACACGCCGATCACCGAGCATGGCTTCACCGGCCTGGCCGTGGGTGCGGCGATGAACGGCCTGAAGCCGATCCTGGAATTCATGACCTTCAACTTCGCCATGCAGGCGATCGACCAGATCATCAATTCCGCCGCCAAGACGCTCTATATGTCCGGCGGGCAGATGGGCGCTTCCATCGTCTTCCGCGGCCCGAACGGGGCGGCGGCGCGCGTGGGCGCGCAGCACTCGCAGTGCTATGCCTCCTGGTACGCGCATTGTCCTGGCCTGAAGGTGGTTGCCCCCTGGTCCGCCGCCGATGCGAAAGGCCTGCTGCGCGCCGCCATCCGCGACCCGAACCCGGTGATCTTCCTGGAGAACGAGATTCTCTACGGCCACAGCTTCGAGGTGCCGGAGGATGAGAATTTCATCCTGCCGATCGGCAAGGCGAAGATCGAGCGCAAGGGCAGCGATGTCACCATCATCGCCTTCTCGATCATGGTGGATACCGCGCTGAAGGCCGCCGAGGCGCTGGCCGCGCAGGGCATCTCCGCCGAGGTGATCAATCTGCGCAGCATCCGGCCGCTGGACATCGACACGATCGTGGCCAGCGTGAAGAAGACCAGCCGCGTGGTGAGCCTGGAAGAGGGCTGGCCCTTCGCCGGTGTCGGCTCCGAGATCATCGCCACCGTGGTCGAGCATTGCTTCGACTGGCTGGACGCCCCGCCCGTCCGCGTGGCCGGCGTGGATGTGCCGATGCCCTACGCCGCGAATCTCGAAAAACTGGCGCTGCCCCAGCCCGATTGGGTGGTGGACGCCGTTAAAAAACTCTTTTGATCCGGGAGGCGTTCGAAAATGGCCATTAATATTTTGATGCCCGCCCTCTCGCCGACCATGACCGAGGGCAAGCTCGCCAAATGGGTCAAGAAGGAAGGCGATGAGATCAAATCCGGCGACGTGATCGCCGAGATCGAGACCGACAAGGCGACCATGGAAGTGGAAGCCGTGGATGAAGGCTTCCTCGCCAAAATCCTGGTGCCGGAAGGCACCGAGGGCGTGGCGGTGAACAGCGTGATCGGCGTGATCACCGCCGAGAAGGGCGAGAAAGTGGAGGCTCCGGCCGCCGCTGCCCCCGCCCCCGCCGCCAAGGCGGAAGCCCCGAAGGCCGCCGCGCCGGCTGTTGCGGCCCCCGCTCCGGCCCCCGCGCCGGTGCCGGCTGAGCATGGCGCGCGCATCGTCGCCTCGCCTCTGGCCAAGCGCATCGCCAAGCAGGCGGGCATCGATCTTGCCGCCGTGAAGGGCTCCGGCCCGAATGGGCGGATCGTCCGCGCGGATGTGGAAGGCCAGCATGGCGCCGCGCCTGTGGCCGCCCCCGCCGCCGCTGCCCCGGTTGCGGCCGCCCCTGCCCCGGCAGCGCCCAAGCCCGCCGCCCCGGCGCCGGTGATCACCGCGCCGCACAAGAAGATTCCGAACTCGACGATGCGCAAGGTCATTGCCCGGCGCCTCACGGAATCCAAGCAGAACGTCCCGCATTTCTACCTCACGGTGAATATCGAGCTGGACAAGCTGCTGGCCCTGCGCGCCGAGCTGAACGGCAAGTCGCCCAAGGACGGCCCGGGCGCGTTCAAGCTTTCGGTGAACGATCTCATCATCAAGGCCTGCGGCATCGCCCTGCAGCGCCACCCGAACGTGAACGCCTCCTGGACCGAGGACGCGATCGTTCAGTATGACGAGGTGGATATCTCCGTCGCCGTCGCCATTCCGGATGGCCTGATCACGCCGATCATCAAGGGCGCTGACAAGCTCGGCCTCGCCGCGATTTCCAGCAACATGAAGGACCTGGCCGGCCGCGCCAAGGCGGGCAAGCTGAAGCCCGAGGAATTCCAGGGCGGCGGCTTCTCCATCTCCAATCTCGGCATGTTCGGCATCTCCGAGTTCTCCGCCATCATCAACCCGCCGCAGGCCGCCATTCTGGCCGTGGGCGCGGGCGAGAAGCGGGCGGTGGTGAAGGGCGACGAGATCAAGATCGCCACCGTGATGAGCGCCACCCTCTCCACCGACCACCGCGTGGTGGATGGCGCGCTGGGGGCGGAATTCCTGCAGACCCTGAAGGGGCTGATCGAAGAGCCGCTCGGCCTGCTGCTCTGATTCTGCGCCGGGGGCGCCTGCGTCGCGGCGCCCCCGGCCCCAAGGCCCACAAGTTTTTGCGCCGCTTTTTTCAAAAAAGCGGCTCTCAAAAAAGGAAACCCCAATGGCTGACAAATTCGACGTGATCGTGGTGGGTGGCGGGCCGGGCGGCTATGTCGCCGCCATCCGCGCCGCGCAGCTGAAGCTGAAAGTGGCGCTGGTCGAGGCCAAGCATCTGGGCGGCATCTGCCTCAACTGGGGCTGCATCCCCACCAAGGCGCTGCTGCGCTCGGCCGAGGTGAAGCACCTCATCGACCATGCCGATGCGTTCGGCATCACGGTCGGCGAGGCCAAGATCGACCTGCCGAAGATCGTGGCGCGCTCGCGGGCTGTCTCCAAGCAGCTTTCGTCGGGCATTGGCCATCTGATGAAGAAGAACAAGGTCACCGTCTATGACGGCTGGGCCAAGCTGATGGGCGATGGCAATCTCTCCGTCAGCCTGAACGACAAGCCGGTGGCGATGCTCTCGGCCCCGCATATCATCCTGGCCACAGGCGCCCGCCCCCGGCAGATTCCCGGGCTTGAGGTCGATGGCAAGCAGATCATCTCGTATTTCGAGGCGATGGTGCCCGAGACCTTGCCCAAATCCCTGCTGATCATGGGCTCGGGTGCCATCGGCATCGAGTTCGCCAGCTTCTACAACACGCTGGGCGTGGATGTGACCGTGGTGGAGATGGTCGACCGGATCATGCCGGTCGAGGATGCCGAGATCTCCGCCCTGGCGCGCAAGAGCTTCGAGAAGCAGGGGATCAAGATCCTCACCTCCGCCGTGGTGAAGAAGGCCGAGAAGGGCGCTTCATCGGTCAAGGTCACCGTCGAGGCGGGCGGCAAGGCGCAGGTTTTCGAGGTCGAGAAGGTGATCTCGGCGGTCGGCATTGTCGGCAATGTCGAGAATATCGGGCTTGAGGGCACAAAGGTTGTGGTGGACCGCACCCATGTGGTGGTGGATGGCTATGGCCGCACCGGCGAGCCGGGGGTGTATGCCATCGGCGACCTGGCCGGGCCGCCCTGGCTGGCGCACAAGGCGAGCCATGAGGCCATCGTATGCGTGGAGGCCATTGCCGGCCTCAACCCGCACCCGTTCGAGACCTGGAACATCCCCGGCTGCACCTATGCCCACCCGCAGGTGGCCAGCGTCGGCCTCACCGAGGCCAAGGCCAAGGAGCTGGGCCATGAGGTCAAGGTTGGGCGCTTCCCCTTCATCGGCAATGGCAAGGCCATCGCGCTGGGCGAGCCGGAAGGGCTGGTGAAGACCATCTTCGACGCCAAGACCGGCGCGCTGCTGGGGGCGCACATGATCGGCGCCGAGGTGACCGAGATGATCCAGGGCTATGTGGTCGCCCGCCAGCTGGAGACCACCGAGGCCGAGCTGATGGAGACGGTGTTCCCCCACCCCACCATCTCTGAAGCCATGCACGAATCCGTGCTTGACGCCTACGGGCGTGTCATCCACTTCTAAACCACCCGATGCCCAAGCCTGCTTGGGCGGGCAATTTTATCCAGCCAAACGGCCCCGTTTGGCTGGATGTTGCGCTCGGGGGGTGTTCTTTTAGGTAGTATGGACATGGCCACACGCATCGAGATCGACCACCGGGTTCGGCATCCGGAGAAACAGCACCGCCCGGACAACCCGATTGCCCGCAAGCCGTCCTGGATCCGCGTGAAAGCGCCGACCCACCCGGTTTACCATGAAACCCGGGCGTTGATGCGCGAGCAGAAGCTGACCACCGTGTGCGAGGAGGCGGCTTGCCCGAATATCGGGGAATGCTGGTCCCAGCGCCACGCCACCATGATGATCATGGGCGAGATCTGCACCCGCGCCTGCTCCTTCTGCAATGTCTCCACCGGCCTGCCGGCCGCGCTGGACGCCGACGAGCCCCGCCGCGTGGCCGAGGCCGTGGCGAAGCTGGGGCTGCGGCACGTGGTCATCACCTCCGTTGACCGCGACGACGTGGCCGATGGCGGGGCGGCGCATTTTTCGGCCGTGATCGCCGCCGTGCGGGCGGCAGCACCCGAGACGACCATCGAGATCCTCACCCCCGACTTTTTGCGCAAGCCCGGTTCCATCGAGGTTGTGACGCGCGCCAAGCCGGACGTGTTCAACCATAATTTCGAGACCGTGCCGCG
This sequence comes from Acidocella sp., assembly GCA_035499915.1. Taxonomy (GTDB): domain Bacteria; phylum Pseudomonadota; class Alphaproteobacteria; order Acetobacterales; family Acetobacteraceae; genus Acidocella. Next base: position 3,394 of record DATJXU010000044.1, on the reverse strand, counting down.
CCTCTACCCCACCATCCGGCCGGGGGCGCGCTATTACCAATCCATCCGGCTGCTCGATACGGTGAAGCAGATCGACCCGTCGATCTTCACCAAATCCGGCCTCATGGTGGGGCTGGGCGAGAGCAAGAGCGAGATTTCCCAGGTGATGGACGATCTGCGCATCGCGGATGTGGATTTCATCACCATCGGCCAGTACCTCCAGCCGACCGCCAAGCACGCGGCGGTGGAGAAATTCTGGACGCCGGAGGAGTTCGAGGAGCTGGCCGCCATGGCCCGCGCGAAAGGCTTTTTGCAGGTGGCGGCCACACCGCTCACCCGCTCCTCCTACCACGCGGATGCGGATTTCGAAGGCTTGAGGGCGGCGCGGGCCAAGCAGCTCGCCGCGTAAGATTGTGACCAAGTTCGCTCAAAAGAAACCTGTTCCCTTCAGCCCGCAGCAGCTTTACGCGCTGGTGGCGGATGTGGGGAAATATCCGAAATTCCTGCCCTGGTGCGTCGGCGCCCGGGTGCGCAGCCATGTCAACAACATCATGATCGCGGACCTGACCATCGGGTTCGGGCCGTTCCGGGAGAGCTTCACCTCCCGCGTGACGCTGCTGCCCGGCACCGGGGAGGGCCCCTGCGCCATCCAGGTCGAATATGAGAACGGGCCGTTCAAGTACCTGCATAACCGCTGGGATTTCACGCCCCACCCGGAAGGCTGCCTGGTGGATTTCTTCGTGGATTTCGAATTCCGCAACATCATCCTGCAAAAAGCCATCGGCGCGGTGTTTACCGAGGCCGTGCATCTGATGGTGAATGCCTTCCTGAAGCGCGCGGCTGTGATCTATGGCGAGCCCGCCGGGATGCTTCAGGCCAACCCTGCCTCCCTGCCCGCCGCCCAGGCCAAATAAGGGCGGCTTGGTTTGCCGCTGTCTAAAAAAGGCCACGCCAAAAAAGTCTGATATTTGCGGCAATATGCTTGGCTGGGGTTTTGAAACCATCCCCCTTTCAAGGCCGGGGCACGGACAATTTCATCACCGCATGCGTATGCGCCCTCACGGCATCCAGACGAGGTTGTGATGGTCGAAGGGGCGGGGCATGTCCGGCTTGATGACGTGGAAGAAAGGGGAGATGTCGAAATCCCGCGGGGTGAACAGGCCGGTATCATGGATATGATAGATCTCCCGCACCTTGGCGGTGGCGGCCCGGCTGGCAAGCGGCGGGTCCGGGGGTTCCGGCAGGATGGGGTAGCGGGCGGCCTGGAAGGCCTCGGCGACCAGTGTGGAGCAGATGGCCCGGCTGGGGGCGGCGGAGCCAAGCGCGATGGCGCGGCGGCGCCAGGCGCGGGGCACGGGCAGCGGCACCATGTAGCGCGCCAGGTCGAAGACATGTTTCAGGTCATATTGCACCCCGATGCGCGCGGCCGCGTGGGCGATGATCTTGTCCGCATCCTCGGGCGTCAGGCTGATGGGCCGGCAGATGCGCAAATGGTAATGGGCCAGCTCGGCCAGCGGAAAACGGCGCACGCCCAGCAGCATGTCCGCCTCGATGCACTGGCCATCCCCGGCATAGAGCACGGCATGCGACCAGGTGGATTGGGTGAGATATTTGATCACCGCGCTGATGCGCAGATTGCCCTCGACCAGAATGACATCGGCCTTGTGCAGCAGTTTTTCCAGCGCCGCGATATCCACCGGCAAGGCGGGCGCGGCCTCCAACTCCTGGGTGAGGACATTGGCAATCCAGCGCCCGACGAGACGGCGGAGGCGGTTCATGGCCTGAACCGGCCTTAGGCTTTCTTCCTGGTCTTCACCGGCTTCTGCGCCAGCAGGGGGGCGAGGAACTTGCCGGTATAGCTGCCCTCGGCGGCGGCGATCTGCTCGGGCGTGCCGGCGGCGATGACCCGCCCGCCCCCTGCCCCGCCTTCCGGGCCGATATCGATGATATGATCGGCGGTTTTGATGACTTCGAGATTATGCTCGATGACGATGATGGTGTTGCCCGCATCCACCAGCGCGTGCAGCACTTCCAGCAGCTTGCGGATGTCCTCGAAATGCAGCCCGGTGGTCGGCTCGTCGAGAATATAGAGCGTGCGGCCGGTGGCGCGCCGGGCCAGCTCCTTCGCCAGTTTGATCCGCTGCGCCTCGCCGCCCGAGAGCGTGGTGGCCTGCTGTCCGAGTTTGATATAGCCCAGCCCCACGCGGCCCAGTATGCTGAGCCGGTCATGGATTTTCGGCACGGCGGCGAAGAAGGGCAGCGCCTCGTCCACCGACATGTCCAGCACATCGGCGATGGATTTGCCGCGGAACTTCACCTCCAGCGTCTCGCGGTTATAGCGCTTGCCCTTGCAGGTATCGCAGGTGACGAACACGTCCGGCAGGAAGTGCATCTCGATCTTCAGCACGCCATCGCCCTGGCAGGCCTCGCAGCGCCCGCCTTTGACGTTGAAGGAGAAGCGCCCGGCCTTGTAGCCGCGCACCCGGCTTTCCGGCATCTCGGCGAACCAGTCGCGGATGGGCGCGAAGAGGTCCGTATAGGTGGCGGGGTTGGAGCGCGGCGTGCGGCCGATGGGCGACTGGTCGATATCGATGATCTTGTCGAGCTGCTCCATGCCGTCGATCTTCTCGAACGGCGCGGGCACCTCGCCCGAGCCCATCAGCCGGCGCGAGAGCGCCTTGTAGAGCGTGTCGACCACCAAGGTGGATTTGCCGCCGCCGGAAACGCCGGTGACGCAGGTGAACAGCCCGAGGGGAAACTCCGCCGTCACATCCTTGAGGTTATTGCCCCGCGCGCCGACGAGCTTGATGGCGCGGTTGCGCTGCACCGGGCGGCGCATGGGCACGGGAATGGCGCGCCGGCCGGAGAGATAATCCCCGGTGACGGATTTGGGATTGGCGGCCACCTGCGCCGGCGTGCCCTGCGCCACCACATGCCCGCCATTCACGCCCGCCCCCGGCCCCATATCCACCAGATGGTCGGCGGCGCGGATCGCATCCTCGTCATGCTCCACCACCAGCACGGTATTGCCGAGATTTTTCAGCCGCTCCAGCGTGCCGAGCAGCCGCTCATTGTCGCGCTGGTGCAGGCCGATGGAGGGCTCATCCAGCACGTAAAGCACGCCGGTGAGGCCCGAGCCGATCTGCGAGGCGAGGCGGATGCGCTGGCTCTCCCCGCCCGAAAGTGTCGCGGAGCTGCGCGCCAAGGTGAGGTAATTCAGCCCGACATCGAGCAGGAATTGCAGCCGCTCCTTGATTTCACGCAGGATGCGCCTGGCAATTTCCAAACGCTGCGGGGTGAGCGTGGTGGCCACGGCACCGAACCAGGCGCGGGCATCGTCAATGGACAGCTCCGCCACCTCGGCGAGATTCCTGCCCGCCACCTTCACCGCCAGCGCCTCGGGCTTCAGCCGCGC
>DATJXU010000043.1:0-2110 GCA_035499915.1 Acidocella sp. | reverse complement strand
AGGTTTCGTCCAGGCTGATCGTCAACCGTATCGCGCTCAAGACCCGGCCGGATGAAATCGGCGCATGGATTGAGGCGTTCAGAAAGGCATTGTCGTCATGAAGCTGCTGACGACCAAACACCCGGACTTCGCCGCCGATTTGGCGGACCTGCTCTCGCGCGCCGCCCCCGTGCCGGAGGTCAGCGGAACGGTAGCCGAGATTATCGCCCGCGTGCGGCGGGAGGGCGATGCCGCCCTGCTGGACTACACCAACCGCTTCGACCGGGTGACGCTTGAGGCACCCGAGAGCCTGCGCGTCTCGCAGGATGAAATCCAGGCGGCGATGACCAAGACCCTGAAGCCGCTGCGCGATGCGCTCAACCTGGCGGCGCGGCGGATCGAGACCTTCCACCAGTTGCAGCTGCCGCGCGGGATCGAGTTTACAGACGATGCCGGCGCCACCTGCGGCATGCGCTGGACGCCACTGGACGCCGCCGGGCTCTACGTGCCGGGGGGCAAGGCCTCCTACCCGTCCTCGGTGCTGATGAACGCGATCCCCGCCCGGGTGGCTGGGGTGCGGCGCTTGGCCATGTGCGTGCCAGCACCTGATGGCGAGTTGAACCCGCTGGTGCTGGCCGCGGCCTATATCGCCGGGGTAAAGGAAATCTACCGCATCGGCGGCGCCCAGGCCGTTGCCGCCATGGCCTATGGCACGGCGACCATCCGCCCGGTGGACCGCATCGTCGGCCCCGGCAACGCCTATGTGGCGGAAGCCAAGCGCCAAGTGTACGGCCAGGTCGGCATCGACTCGATTGCCGGCCCGTCCGAAGTGCTGATCCTCGCCGATGAAAACAACAACCCAGAGCATATCGCCATCGACCTGCTGGCCCAGGCCGAGCATGACGAGGATGCGCAGTCCATACTCATCACCGATAGCGGCACCCTCGCCTCCGCCGTGGCGGGCGCCGTGGATGCCATCCTGCCCACCCTCCCCCGCGCCGGAATCGCCCGGGAGAGCTGGGTGCGCAACGGCGCCATCATCCTGGTGCGCAACTGGGACGAGGCAGTGGACCTCGCCAACCACATCGCACCCGAGCACCTGCAGCTGATGCTGGCCGAGCCGGACAAGGTGTTCAACCAGATCCGCCATGCCGGGGCGATCTTCCTCGGGCGCAGCACGCCGGAGGCGATTGGCGACTATGTGGCCGGGCCGAACCACGTTCTGCCCACCTCGGGCACGGCGCGCTTTGCCTCGGGCCTCTCGGTGTATGACTTCATGAAGCGCACCACCTATCTGTCCGTGCCACCGCGCGCGCTGGAGGCCATCGGCCCCGCCGCCGTGGCCCTGGCCGAGGCCGAAGGGCTGACCGCGCATGCCCGCTCTGTGTCGGTCAGGCTGGCCAAACCTTGACCGCAACAAAAACCCGGCCCATGTGAGCGCCAGGTTTCCAATTATCCCCAGAGGTGTTTTTGTCTAAAGAAGATATGATCGAATTCAGCGGCATGGTGACGGAGCTGCTGCCCAACGCAATGTTCCGCGTGAAGCTCGACAATGACCACGTCATTCTCGCCCATACCAGCGGAAAGATGCGCAAGAACCGCATCCGCGTCCTGGCCGGGGACCGCGTGAGCGTCGAGATGACCCCCTACGACCTGACCAAGGGCCGGATCACATTCCGCTTCAAGTGATTCTGGCGTCGGCCAGCCCGCGGCGGCTGGAATTGCTGCGGCAGATCGGCATTGCGCCGGACAGGATTTTCGCTCCCGAGATTGACGAGACGCCCGAGCCCGGGGAGTTGCCGCGCGCCTATGCGGCACGGATGGCGCTCGCCAAACTCTCCGCCCAGGATGGATACGTGATTGCCGCCGACACGGTGGTGGCGGCCGGGCGGCGGATTCTGCACAAAACCGCATCCCGCGCCGAGGCCGAGGTGTATCTGCGCCTGCTCTCCGGGCGGCGGCACAAGGTATTCACCGGGGTTGCCGTGCGTGCGCCGGATGGCCGGGTGGCGAGCCGCGTGGTGGCCTCCGTGGTCGGCTTCGCCCGGCTGGATGAGTCGCAGCTGCACGAATATCTCGACAGCGGCGAATGGGACGGCAAGGCCGGGGGCTATGCCATACAGGGCCGCGC
>DATJXU010000042.1:0-3839 GCA_035499915.1 Acidocella sp. | reverse complement strand
GCCGGTGGAGAGCAGCACCTCATAGGCGCGGGCGATGCGCTGGGAGTCGCCCGGCTTCAGCTTCGTTGCGGTTTCGGGGTCCAGCTTCACGTGGAGCGCTTCGGGGCCGATCTCGGCGATCAGCCGGCGCGCTTCCTCGCGCGCGGCCGGGGCCGGCTCGGGGATGTCAGCGATGCCGTTGACCAGCGACGAGAAATACATGCCCGTGCCGCCGCAGAGGATTGGGAAGTCCGCCTCCGCCATCTCGGCCAGCGCGGCCTCCCGCCACCAGGCGGCATTGGCGGGCTCGGCGGCGGCGCGCACGCCGTAGAGCCGGTGCGGGGCGAGCGCCTCATCCTCCGGGCTCGGCCGGGCGGTGATGATGCGCAGTTCCCGGTAGCACTGCATGGCATCGGCATTGATGACGGTGCCGCCCAAACGCCGCGCCAGGGCCAGGGCCAGGGCGGATTTGCCGCTGGCGGTCGGCCCGGCGATGATTAACGCCTGCCGTTGCCGAAGTTCACTCTCTGTCTTACCAGTCACGCCCATGTCTTATATCGTCACTTTGGTTGCCAACCGGCAAGCCGGTTCCTTGTCCCAGGCGGACGCCACCCGCGCGCTGGAGTTCTGTGCCGGCATGCACCCCAATTGGCTCAGCCCAGGCCATGCGGTGGAATTCACCGTGCAGGCCGTGCCGGACCGCGCCGCGCTGCAGGCTGCACTCGAGCACAAGGCGGTGGACGTGTTCACCGCCAAATTCCGCGGCCGCCGAAAGGCTGTGCTGGTGGCGGACATGGATAGCACCATCGTCACCTGCGAGACGCTGGACGAGCTGGCGGCCTTCGCTGGGCTGAAGGACGAGATCGCGGAGATCACCAGGCGGGCGATGAACGGCGAGCTGGATTTCGCCGCCGCGCTGCGCGAGCGCGTGGCGATGCTGAAGGGGCTGAAGCTGTCGGCGCTTGAGGCGACCTGGGCGGAAATTCAGTTTTGCCCCGGCGCGCGCGAGCTTGTCGCCACCATGCGCGCTCATGGCGCGACCACGGCGCTGGTCTCGGGCGGGTTTACCTTCTTCACCTCCCGTGTGGCGGCGGAGATCGGCTTCGACATTCACCGCTCCAACGAGCTGCTGGATAACGGCTCGGAGTTGACCGGGGCCGTGGCCGAGCCGATCCTGGACAAGAACGCCAAGCTGACCACGCTGCGGGAGCTGGCGGAAAAGCGCGGGGTGAAGCTGGCCGCCACGTTGGCGGTGGGCGACGGTGCGAACGACCTGCCCATGTTGAAAGAGGCCGGGCTGGGCATCGCCTACCACGCCAAGCCGGTGGTGGCGGCGCAGGTGGCCAACAGGGTCGAGCATACGGACTTGACCTCGCTGCTATTCGCGCAAGGATACCCCGCAAGCGCGTTCAAGACCGGGGAGTAAGACATGAAGACGAGAGCGGCAGTGGCACGGGCGGCGGGCAGGCCGCTCTCTCTGGAGATTGTCGATATCGAGGGGCCGAAATTCGGCGAGGTGCTGGTGGAGGTGAAAGCCACCGGCATTTGCCACACGGATGAATACACCCTCTCCGGCATGGACCCGGAAGGCATCTTCCCCGTCATTCTCGGGCATGAGGGTGCAGGCGTGGTCGTGGATGTCGGCCCCGGCGTGACCAGCCTGAAGAAGGGCGACCACGTGATTCCGCTCTACACGCCGGAATGCCGCCAGTGCAAAACCTGCCTGTCGCGCAAGAGCAATCTGTGCACTGCCATCCGCGCCACCCAGGGCAAGGGCGTGATGCCGGACGGCACCTCGCGCTTCTCCTGCGACGGCGCGCCGGTGATGCATTACATGGGCTGCTCGACCTTCGCCAATTTCACCGTGCTGCCCGAGATCGCCCTGGCCAAGGTGCGCGAGGACGCGCCCTTCGAGAAGATCTGCTACATTGGCTGCGGTGTGACGACTGGCATCGGCGCCGTGTTCAACACGGCCAAGGTGCAGCCGGGCGATAGCGTGGTGGTGTTCGGGCTTGGCGGCATCGGGCTGAACGTTATCCAGGGTGCCCGCATCGCGGGGGCCGAAAAGATCATCGGCGTGGATTTGAATAATGCCCGCAAGCCGATGGCCGAGAAATTCGGCATGACGCATTTCGTCAACCCGGACGAGATCGGCGAGGATCTGGTGCCGTATCTGGTGAACCTCACCGATGGCGGCGCGGATTATTCCTTCGAGTGCATCGGCAACACCAAGGTGATGCGCCAGGCGCTGGAGTGCTGCCATCGCGGCTGGGGCACTTCGATCATCATCGGTGTTGCTGGCGCGGGGCAGGAGATTTCCACCCGGCCGTTCCAGCTGGTCACGGGTCGCACCTGGAAGGGCACGGCCTTCGGCGGCGCCAGGGGCCGCACCGACGTGCCGCGCATTGTCGATTGGTATATGGATGGCAAGATCGATATCGACTCGCTCATCACCCATGTGCTGCCCTTCGAGCAGATCAACGAGGGCTTCGAGCTGATGCGCAAGGGCGAGAGCATTCGCAGCGTGGTGGTGTATTAGGCTACGCCGGCATAGCGTATGTTGGCGTTGTGCCCACGGATAAGGAGCCGACGGTGAGAGACATGCACCACCCGTACGAAACGCCGCAGCAAGACGCAAACGTCGCGCAAGGAAGAGTGCCCCCGGCCAGACCGGCCAACAGCACGCGGGATTTGGTATTTCGCATTTATGACCGGGCCGTGGAGCTGGTGATCCTGGGGGTGATTCCCATGATGCTGGTGTCGCTAGGTTTCGCGTTTATCCAGGCATTGATCAGTACCGCCTCTATGTTCCCCTTGGCCAATATGATGGCTTCTGACGAAGTGGCGATGCGCGGGCTGGTGGAGCGTGTGCTCGACGTTGTGATTTTGATCGAGCTGTTCAATACGTTTATGGAATATGCGAGAACGAGGCATATTCGGCTGTCGAACCTGCTCGACGTGACGATCGTGTTTTCGCTGCGCGAGATACTGATCCAGCTTTACGCGCAGGAATTTTCTGCGGCCGACATATTAACGCTGTGTGCGCTGGTGATTGTGTTGGTCGTTGCGCGTAGTATTGCGACCTGGTCCGCGTCGTTAGGGAACGGGCGTCAAGGTGGTGCGAGGCAGTAGGCTCCAGACGGACTGAACGTTCTACATGGCCTGATGCGGTGCGCTGGTGATCGCCTGTCGCGCGGCTCTGGGGCGGCTTGCGCCGCCCCAGGATCAAAACTTACTGCCCGTAGCGGCCCAGCATGGTGCGCAGCGGGTTGGCGCCGTTGTTGGTGCCCTGGCCGTTGACCACGATGGCCCGCGCGCCCAGCGCAGTGCCGTAATATTGCTGCTCGAAATCGGAATTGTCGGACAGAATGGAACCGGCGAGCGAGACGCCGCCGTACAGCCCCTCGGTCTTGGAGAAGCTGATGATGTCCGCATTCAGCGCCGTGGACATGGAGCCGTTCACCCCGGCGCCGAGCGTCGCCACGGTGAGCCCGGCGTCAGCGCCGATCTTGAAATGGGAGTTGAGCAGCGCGTTCACTCCGCCATTGGTCATGACGATCATCATCATCTCGGCGTTCTGCAGGCCGATCTGCAGGCCGAAGCTGCCGCTGCCCAGCGAGTAGAAGGCCGGGTAGGACCATCCGCCATCGGGCGTGCGGGCGGAAAATACGCAGATGCCGCCTTCGCCGCCGAAGAAGAACCCGGCGCGGAAGATGTCGGGGCAGATCACCACCGCCTGGGCCTTGCGCAGGAAATCCTGGGCTTGCGAGCCTTCGGCGCCGTCCATCATGTCCTCCAGCGCCAGGGTGGAGCTGTCCACCAGGTGCTGCGGGGTGCCGGCGAGAGCCGGGGCGGCGGTG
>DATJXU010000041.1:0-9452 GCA_035499915.1 Acidocella sp. | reverse complement strand
GGCGCGGTCCGGCGCTGCCATGGCGACCTGCACCTGGGCAATATCCTGCTCCTGGACGGGCATCCCGCCCTGTTCGACTGCATCGAGTTTTCCGATGAGTTCGCCTGCATCGATGTGCTGTATGATCTCGCTTTCCTGCTGATGGATCTGCTGCGCGGGGGCGATGCGGCGGGGGCGTCTCTGGTTGCCAACCGGTATCTCGATGTCAGCGGCGATGAGGGGGGGCTGGCGCTGTTGCCTTTGTTCATCGCCGCGCGCGCGGCGATCCGGGCCCATATATCGGTGGCGCAGGGCAAGGCGGAGAAGGCGGCTGATTATCTGGCCCTGGCCGCGCAGGCGCTGCGCCCGGCCTGGCCCTGCCTGTTGGCTGTGGGGGGCTTCAGCGGCAGCGGCAAATCCACCTTGGCGGCCTCCCTGGCGGCGCATCTTTCCCCCATGCCGGGGGCGCGGGTGCTGCGCTCGGACGTGCTGCGCAAGCGCCTGGCTGGCGTGGCGCCGGAAACCCGCCTGCCGGAGAGCGCCTATACCAGGGCGGCCAGCGCGGGGGTTTACGCGCATCTGCTGGCGCTGGCCGAGGCCGCCTTGCGCGCCGGGGTTTGCGTCATTCTCGACGCCGCGTTTTTGCGGCAGGCCGAGCGTGATGCGGCCGCCGCCCTGGCGGCGCGGCTTGGCGTGGCGTTTCAGGGGCTTTGGCTGGACGCGCCGGATGAGGTGCTGCAAGCGCGCCTCGCCGCCCGCCGCGATGACGCCTCCGATGCCGGCATAGAGGTGCTGCGCGCCCAGCGCCGGTTCGCGGAACCGGCCATGGAATGGAGGCGGGTCGATGCCGCCATGCCGTTGGCGGCGCAATGCGCCAGGGCGCTGCAAGGGATGGAGGCGGGGCGTGAAGCGGTTTGACGTCGGTCAATGACAAAGCGCGGCTTGATTGTTACGAAACGGTTGGCTTGGTGGGCGGCAGAGGCTGGTGGCGCGATGATGATCCGCGTTGTTGCCTATGGCCGTGCATGGCCCTTGGGGAGCAGCAGCCAATGAGCAATGGGGAGATTGCCAATGATGTGGCGTTTGGGGGCAGCCGGGGGGGCGTAAAATCCTCTGCCCGCGCCTCGGTTTTCCGGCTTGGCGGTGAACGGCATAGAAAACCCGGCATGACGGCGATATTGCCTGCCCCTGGCGTATTCTCCGAGGTTGGAACATTGCGCGAAGTCATGGTGCACAGGCCAGATCTCAGCCTGAGCCGGCTGACCCCCGCCAACTGCCACGAGCTGCTGTTCGATGAGGTCATTTGGATGAAGAAGGCCCGGCAGGAGCATGACGCCTTTGTGGACGCGATGCGCAAGCGCGGCGTGGAGGTGCTGGAATTTGGCGAGGCGCTGGCCGACACGCTGACTGACCCCGCCGCCCGCGCCTGGCTGCTGGAGAAGCGGCTGGGCGCGGCGGAGGCCGGCAGCGCGGAGGCGGATTTGCATGTCTGGCTGGATGAAATGCCGGCCTCCCAGCTTGCCGCCTGCATGATCGGCGGCATTGCCCGCGCGGAACTGCCCTTTCAGCCGCATACGCTCTATGCCATGACCCGCGCGGCGCAGGACTTCATCCTGCCGCCTTTGCCCAACCAGCTCTTCGCGCGCGACAGCAGTTGCTGGGTCGAGACGGGGGTGTTCGTCAACCCGATGCATTTTCCCGCCCGCCGGCAGGAGGCGGCGAATATTGCCGCGATCTATAAATTCCATCCGCGCTTCCAATCGGCCTATTTCGATTTCTGGTTCAGCGCGGCTGAGGAGGCTCATGGCGATATCAGCCTGGAAGGTGGCGATGTCATGGTGCTGGGCAATGGGATCGTGCTCATCGGCATGGGGGCGCGCTCCACCCCGCAGGCCGTCTCGCTCTATGCGCGGCGTTTGTTCGCGGCGGGGGCGGCGGAGCGTGTCATCGCGGTATGCCTGCCGCGCGGGCGCGCCTGCATGCATCTCGATACGCTCTTGACCTTCTGCGACCGCGATCTGGTGATCATCCATCCGGACGTGGCGCACAGGCTGAAGGCGGTCTCGCTCTATCCTGGCGGTAAAGGCGGGGCGCTGAGGATTGTCGAGGAGAAGACGAGCTTTCTCGATACCGTGGCGCTGGCACTGGGGCTGAAGGCGCTGCGCGTGATCGAGACGGGCGGCGATGCCTATGATGCCGAACGCGAGCAGTGGGATGACGGCAATAATGTCCTGGCGCTGGAGCCAGGATTGGTCATGGCCTATGACCGCAACGTCTACACCAATGACAGGCTGCGCAAGGCGGGGGTGGAGGTTGTCGCCATCGAGGGCGCGGAGCTGGCGCGCGGGCGCGGCGGCGCGCATTGCATGACCTGCCCCATCCGCCGGGAGGCGATTTAGATTAAGTCGCCGGCCCTCCCGCTGTGTGGCGGGGCTTGCGGCGGCGCGCCTGCCGTCTTGAGAAAAAAGGCCTGGGGCTGCCCCAGGCCTTTTGCTAGGCCGCCTTGCGCCTGTGCGCCATGGCGGCGTTGATGAGGGCCACCAGCACGCCGCCGGCGAAGATGAAGGTGGAGAGCACGAACACCTGCGGCGGGATGCCGACCTTGACCGCGCCATAGACCCAGAGCGGGAAGGTGAGCGTCTGCCCGGCGACGAAGGTGGTGATGATCAGATCGTCGATGGAGAGCATGAAGCAGAGCAGGCAGGCACCGATGATGCCCGGCAGGATGAGCGGGAAGGTCACGGTCCAGAACGCCACCCAGGGTGTGGCGCCCAGATCGGCGGCGGCGCGGTCCAAGGCGCGGTCCAGCCCGGAGACGCGCGCGCGGATGACCACCACCGCGAAGGCCAGGTTGAAGGCGATATGCGCGATGAAAATGGTCACCAGCCCGCGCGGCAGGTTGAGCGCCAGGAAGAGCGAGAGCAGCGAGGAGCCGACGACGACGGCCGGGGCGGCGATGTCGGCGAAGATCACCAGATCCGTCGCCGTCTTGCCCCAGAACTTATAGCGCGTCAGCGCCAGGGCCAGCGGCGTGCCGATAATGGCGGAGATGACCGCGCTGCCCACCGCCACCTCCAGCGAATGCCCCAGCGCGGTGGTGAGATCCTGAATCGCGAAGGCATCGCCATAATTGGCGCCTGTGAAGTGCAGCCAGTTCAGCGCGATGCGCCCGCTGGGGGCGTAGTTGAAGCTGAACACCACCATCACCGCGATGGGCAGCATGGTGTAGATGATCATCGCCCAGGTGAAGCAGGCCAGAATCCGCTCGCCCAGCCGGCTCTGCTTGTAGGCGGAGGGTATGAGGGGGGTGGCAGTGGCGCTCATGCCGCGTACTCCTGGATGGTTTCGGTGCCGAAGACCTTGGAATAGAGCAGGATGGCGACCATCAGCAGCAGCATCAGCATGGAGGAGAGGGCGGCGGCCATCGGATAATCCTGGTTCTCGAAATACGCGTCCTGGATGATGTTGCCGATCATGTAGGTGCCAGGCCCGCCGAGCAGCGCGGCATTCACGAAATCGCCGACATTGGTGACGAAGACGAGCAGAAAGCCCGCGAACACGCCCGGCGCCGAGAGCGGCAGGATGATCTTCAGGAACGCCGTGGCGGGCGAGGCGTAGAGATCATTCGCGGCGCGCACCAGGCGCCGGTCCAGCTTCTCCAGCACCACGTAAAGCGGCAGCACGTAATAGGCGAAGGAGTTGTAAACCAGACCGCCGATCACCGCCCATTGCGTGGAGAGCAGATGGAAATTCTCCGGCAGCACACCCATCGCCTTCAGCGGCCCGAACAGGAAGCCCTGATCCGAAAAAATGAATTCCCAGGCCAGCACGCGGATGACGAAGGAGACAAAGAAGGGCAGCATGATGAGGAAGAGATACGTGCTCTTATGCCGCCCGCCATAGAACGCGATCCAGTACGCCACCGGATAGGAGATCAGCAGCGTGATCACCGTGGAGGCGGTGCCGTACCAGAAGGAGCGCAGGAACGCATCCTGATAGCCGGTGAAGGCGTCGAGGAATTCCTGAAAATTGTCGGACATGGTGAAGCCGGAGAGCGGGTCGCCCACCGCCAGCGCCATGCCCAGCATCGATCCCAGAGGGATCAGGAAGAACACAAGCAAATACACCCAGCTCGGCAGGCTGAGCAGATAGGGAGCCAGTTTTCCGCGCAGCTGCCGCATGGGTTATCTCCTCATCAGCCCTGGACGATCGGGTTGAAGGTATTCAGCCATTTCTGATACTCCGCGTAGTTCTTGAAGGCGCGGAACTCATGCGCCCTGGCAAGCTCGGACTCAGGCGGGAACACCAGCGGGGAATTCGCCACATTCGGGTCCTTGATGGTGTTCAGGATATAATCCTTCGCCGCCGGGACCGGGCAGATATAGTTCACATAATCCTCGATGATGCCGGCCGCTTCCGGCGTGTAGTAATAGTTCATCCATTCCAGCGCGGAGAGCGGGTTCTGGGCGCCGACGGGGATGCACATATTGTCGTGCCAGATCGAGCAGCCTTCCTTGGGAACAACGAATTTCAGATCCTTGTAGCCCTTGGAATTGGCCTGGTAGATATCGCCGGACCAGGCCATGGTGATCCAGATATCGCCATTCTCCAGCGCGTTGATGTAGCTCTGGTCGTAATACTGGCGAACCAGCTTCTTGTCCTTCTGCTCCTTCAGGATGACGGCGGCCTTTTCCCAATCGGCGGGGGTGGAGGTGGTGGGGTTGATGCCCAGCTTCATCATCGCCACGCTGCCCAGCTCGTTCACGTCCGAGAACATGCCGATATGACCGGCGAAAGCCGGATCCCACAGATCATCGAAGCTGGTGATCTCGCGCTTGGTCAGCTTCGGGTTATAGGCGATGCCGGTCAGGCCGGACTGCCACACCATCGTGTGCTTGTTGCCCGGGTCATAAGGCGGGTTCGTCACGCTCGGGCTGGCATATTTGTCGAAATTCGGCACCTTCTCGCGCCAGATCGGCACCAGGAATTTCTGCAGCAGCATCTCGGTGAGATACCAGCCATCGGTGATCACCATCATGTCGTAACCGGTGGGCTGGCCCGCCTTCAGCACCGGCGCAACCTTCGCATAGAAGGAGGGGTCGTCCTGGATGACTTCCTTATAGGTGACCTTGATGCCGGTCTGCTGGGTGAAGGCGTCGATCGAGGGGTGGTCCTTCCCGTCGGAGGAGACGTCGATGTAAAGCGGCCAGTTGGCGAACACGAACTCCTTGGTCGGCTTCTGGCTGGCCCACCAGGCCTTCCAGTCCTTCACCGTCTCGGCGCGCGCGATCTGCGGGGCCAGGGCGGCCATCATCGCGGCGCCAGCGCCACGCATGAAGTTTTGGCGGGTCAGGCGCGGCTGGGTCAGGCCGCGGTAAAAGGCCTGGGTCAAATCCCGGCCGTTTTTGTTGTCTTGGCTCATATGGTTACGCTCCTTCGGGTTGAACGGGATCGGATTCGACGGCGAATGTGTGTGCCGGGTTCCAGGCCAGGCGTACGGTTTCACCGGGGGCGATGTCGTCGCTGCGGCCGGAATTCTGCGCATACACGCTGAGCGGCCGCCCGGTTTTGCTTTCCATCATGTATTGCCGGCTGACACCGAGATAGACCGAGACGCCCGCCTTGGCCTCGATCACGTTCCAGCCCGGCGCCTCGCTCTCGCCAGGGGCCAGCACATGGAATTTTTCCGGCCGCACGCCGATCTTCACGGCGGCGTTGCTGCCGGGCCGCAAGGTGCCGGCGGGCAGCTTCACCAGCGCGCCATCCTCCAGCTTCACAGTCGCGGTCTCTGCGCCATGCTCCACGACGCTGCCCGGAATGAGGTTGGAGGCGCCGAGGAAGGAGGCGACGAATTCCGTCGCCGGGTGGTCATACACCTGCGCCGGCGTGCCCACCTGCTCGATCTTGCCTTTCGACATCACCGCCAGCCGGTCGGACATCGCCATCGCCTCCTCCTGGTCGTGGGTAACGAACAGGAAGGTGATGCCGATCTCGTTCTGGATGCGCTTCAGTTCGATCTGCATCTGCTTGCGCAGCTTCAAATCGAGTGCGGCCAGCGGCTCGTCGAGCAACAATAGCTTGGGCTTGTTCACCAAGGCGCGGGCCAGGGCCACGCGCTGGGCCTGGCCGCCGGAGAGCTGCCCGGGCTTGCGCCTGGCGAAGCTGGTCAGGTCCACCAGCGCCAGCATCTCATTCACGCGGCTCTCGATCTCGGCTTTCGCCAGCCCCTTGCGCCGCAGCCCGAAGGCGACATTCTCGAAGATGTCGAGATGCGGGAACAGGGCATAGGACTGGAACACCGTGTTCACATCGCGCTTATAGGGGGGCTGGCGGCTCACATCCTCGCCACCCAGATAGATGGCGCCGGCGGTGGGCGATTCGAACCCGCCGATCATCGAGAGGGTGGTGGATTTGCCGCAGCCCGAGGGGCCGAGAAGCGAGAAGAACTCGCCGCCCTTGATGGTGAGCGAGATATCGTCAACAGCCGCCCAGCCCCCGAACTGCTTGGTGACATGCTCCAGCCTTACATCATGGCGGGTTGAAGGGTCGGCTTTCATGCGCAGGCTCCGGCGTTCATTGAATCAGGCGTGGCGGTTTCTGGGGGCGCGGCCTGGGCGGCACGCGCGGCGTGAAGTGCTGTTCTTGTTATCATTTTGTGGCCGTTAGGGTGAAAAATGCGGCAGGCCGGCAAGCAGGGCAAAAAGGGGCGAAGGCCGCGTTGCGGGCGGCCATTCTGGGGCGTGATGCGCCGTGAAAGGCGGGCCGTGCCGCCTCAGCGCGCAAACGCCAAGTCCCCGTATTGTTGGTTCGTGGTCCGTTTCAAACCGAATTCCTCTCCGGTTCTCATCAGCGTATCATATAGAGTTTTTTCACAGTCTCATGCACGGTGCAAACCCCGCGCCAATCTTTCGGGAAGAAGGCCGCACTGTCCGGGGTGATCTCGATCACCTCGCCGGATTCGTGCACGTAAGTCGCCTTGCCCGCCAGGAAATGGCAGAATTCATCGCGCGTGACATGGCAGGTCCACTTGCCCGGCGTGCAGACCCATAGCCCGCATTCGGACTCGCCATTGGGCCCCTTATGGATCAGCTTGCCGCAGGTGCGGCTTTCCCCCTCGATCATGGTGGGGATGACGCCCCAGTCGGTCAGCTCCGTCTGGGCGAGCGGGTCGCGGAGGTAAGGCGCGCTGGGCATGCGGGCGAAATTCCGTTCAGGTCAGGAAATAAAGGTTGCGGATGGTTTCCAGAACCGAGCATTCGCCTGTCCAGCCCTTGGGAAACAGGATGGCGGTGCCAGGCAGCGCCTCGATCACCTCGCCCTCATCGCTGCGATAGGTCGCGCGGCCGGCGACGAAATGGCAGAACTCATCGCGCGGGATGCGCAAGCGCCAACGCCCCGGTGTGCAGACCCATATGCCACTTTCCGTTCCGGTTTCGGGATTTTTGTATAGCAGCCGGCCGGAGGAGCGTGATTGACCTGCGAGCACATCCGGCTGGGGGCCCCAATCCTTCAACGCGGCGAAGGATGAAGCCTCGCGGATATGGGGGGCGCTGGCGGCCAGCATGCCGGCGGCCGCGTCAGGTAAGGAAGGCTCGCTCATGCGAGCAGCCCATGCAGAATTCGTGCCGCCTTTTCGGGGCCGCTATGCGCCTGCATATGGGCCGCGGCCGCGGCCAGCTTCGCCCGCATCGCCGCGTCGTTGATGCAGGATTGCAGCTTTTGCGCGAGCTCTTCGTCGCGCCAGCCATGGCGCGGCATTTTGAAGCCATGCCCGGTTTCCTGCACGCGGGTGGCGTTGTCGTGCCCGTCCCACACATAGGGCATGATGATCGCGGGTTTGCCGAAATACAGGCACTCGGTGAAGCTGTTATTGCCGCCATGATGGATCACCGCATCCATCTGCGCGATGACCGATGGCTGCGGGAACCAGCTTTCGATGATCACGTTCTCCGGCACGTCCTCGTAGGAGGCCTTGTAGTCCCCCACATTCACCAGCGCCCGGTAGGGCAGGGTGCCGATCACCTTGATGATCCGCTTCAACAGTTGCGTATCGCCGGCGCCCAGGCTGCCGAAGCTCACATAGACCAGCGGCTTGTCGTTGTTGCGGCCGAATGGCGGAATCTCATAGGGCTTTTCGTGCCGCACGCAGCCTTCCAGATACTGGAAACGCGCGGGGTCGAGCGGATATTTGCGCTCGAACGCCACCGGCTCAGGGTAGAGCAGCAAATTCATGCAGGGCGAGGATTCGCAGAACTGCCCGATCGGGTAGGGCGTTTCCCCGCATTCCGCCAGGAAATTGTTGAAATCCTCATGGATCGGCGCGATCACCTCATTGAACCGCGCGCGATAGGCCGCATGGCAGGCGAAATCCTTTTCCCCGCAGCCGGAGAGATGCGGCGGGATCTGCGGGTCCTCGATCTCATTCTCCGAACAGGAAATGATCCGCACCCAGGGCGCGCCGAATTGCTTGATCGCCGGGAACAGGATCACGTTATCCACGCAGATCAGGTCGGGCTTTATCATCGCCAACAGGCCGGGCAGATCCTTCTGCGCCCATTTCGCGCTGTCGACGATCGCGGCCCAGCAATCCTTTACGTAAGTATCGATCTGCTCATAGGGGGATTTGCGGAAATTCGGGATATGGCCGTTGATGAACGCCTCCCAGAATTTCGCCATCTGCGCGGGCGGCATCGGCGCGGAGAGATTGACCGGATGCGCCTCGAATCCATAGCCCTCATAGATGGACACAAAACCGGGGTCTGAGAGAAAAACAGGCTTATGCCCCAAAGCGGCGACGGCCTGGGCGATGCCGACGGAGTTCAGCGCCGGGCCGAAAGCGGCCTCGGGGAAAAACGCGATGGTTCTTGGCATGCAATCCCTGTTGATTGACCCGGCAGAAACGGTACGATTAAAAAAATAAACACGTCAACCGCTAATTTTATGTGCAGCGGCGTTGTTGCAAAGGATTGCTTATGTTCGGCCTTTTCGCGCCTGTCTATTTTTCGGGCATATGGCGTGATGCCGCCGGTCCGGTTCTGGATGTCATCGCCCCCGCGACGCTGGCTGTTGCCGGGCGTATCGCCGAGGCCACTTTGGGCGCCGCCCGCGCCGCGCAGCGCCTCCGGGGGAAGCGGGATGCCAAGAGCCGCGCCACCGCCCTGCACAAGCTCGCCAACCGGATCGAGGCCACGGATATGCGCCGCTGCGCGGTGCTGATGTGCCGCGAGATGGGCAAGGCCTGCCCGGATGAATGGTTTCATGAATCGGAAGGGCGCCAGCACAACGGATGCCCTGGCGCTTTGAGACGAAGCTGATCCACGCCCGCGCTGGCCGGGCCAGGGCGCGTTAACCGCAAGCGTGCAGGTTCTAACGGTCCATTAACCTCTTCGCCCCAGAGTTCAGCCGGTGGCATGTGCGGCGGGGAGGTGCGGTTAGATGGGCGGGGTCTATGTGCCGGGTCTGCTGCTATGGGT
>DATJXU010000040.1:0-2995 GCA_035499915.1 Acidocella sp. | reverse complement strand
TCTATGTCCTGCTGATGACGCAATTCCGCCGCACCGGGTTCCTCCCGGGCCGCGCCCGCGCCTACCGGCTCATCGACTTCATCGGCCGCTGGTCGATGATCGACGTGTTCATGGTCTCCATCCTGGCGGCGCTGGTGCGCTTCGGGCAATTCGTCAATATCCAGGCCGATCTTGGCGCCATGTGCTTCGCCGCCGTGGTGGTGCTGACGATCTTCGCGGTGAACGCCTTCGACCCCAGGCTGATGTGGGACGTGCTTGATGAAGCGGCGCCGCAGGCATGAACGGCGCCACCCCCACCCCGCACCCCGCACCCCGCGCCCACCTTCGCCGCCCGCGCTTCCAGTTCGTCTGGCTGATCCCGATCGTCGCGGCGATGATCGCCGGTTATCTCGGCTACCGCACGCTGATCGAGCAGGGGCCGCTGCTCACCCTCACCTTCGCCACGGCGGACGGGCTGCAGGCGGGGCAGACACAGCTGAAGTACAAGGCTGTGGCGCTGGGCACTGTGGAGAGCATCGACCTGGCCAAGGATGAGAGCCTTGTCATCGTCAAGGTGCGGATGAACAATGTCGGCGCGCGCTTCCTCACCAGCAATGCGCGCTACTGGGTGGAGCGGCCTCGCCTCGACCTCGCCGATACCACCGGCTTCGAGACGCTGGTCTCGGGCGCCTACATCACGGTCGATCCCGGCGCGCCGGGGGGCAGTTATCAGAACAGTTTCGTCGGGCTGGAACAACCGCCCGGCGTGCGCTGGGGCGAGCCGGGGCACACCTACACCCTCACCGCCAACGCGCTCGGCTCGGTGCAGTCCGGCTCGCCGATATTCTACCGCGACGTCGTGGTTGGCGAGGTGCTCGGCTACGATCTTGGCAACGGGCTCGGCCCGGTGAAGATCCGCATCTTCATCCGCGCGCCGTATGACGATCTGGTGCGCCCGGACAGCAGGTTCTGGAATTCCTCCGGCGTGGCGCTGGGGATTCAAGGCGGCGTGCTGCAATTGCGGCTGCAATCGTTGCAGGCGCTGCTGGCGGGCGGCGTCACCTTCAACGTGCCGCTGGCGGCGATGAACGAGAGCCCAAGCCCGGCTGACGCCAGCTTCCCCCTCTACGCTTCGGCGCAGGAGGCCGACGCCGCCGCCTATCGGACGCAGATCGCGCTCGTCGCCTATATGACCAGCGACGTTAGCGGGCTGACCCCGGGCGCGCCGGTGAACGTGCTCGGCATCCAGATTGGCGACGTAACCGACGTGACGCTGCAGGTCGACCGTGCCACCGGCACGGCGCGGGTGCGCGTGGCCATGCAGGTGCAGCCGGACCGCGTGCTGGCGCTCAGCCAGCCGCAAACCCCCGCGGATGTGCAGGCGGTGTTCCAGCGCTTCGTTGACCACGGCATGCGCGTGGAGCTGGGCACGGAGAGCTATGTCACCGGGCAGAAGATGATCGCCCTGGCGACGGTGCCTGGTGCCGCCCATGTGCAGGTGACACGCGAGGGCGACGCGCTGGTGCTGCCGGTGCAGCCCGGCGGGCTGGATACGATGATGGCCAACGCCGCCGATATTTCCGCCAAGCTGGACAAGGTTCCATTCCAGCAGATCGGCGACAACCTGAACAAGCTGCTGATGACCGCGAACGGCACGCTGGGCGGCAAGCAGATGCAGCAGACGCTCACCGAGCTGGCGGCCACATTGCAGAGCGCCAACACCACGCTGCAGGCGGTCAACCAGGGCTTCGGGGCGGATTCCAATTTTCAGCGCAATATGCAGCAGGTTTTGCAGGAGACGAACACGGCCATGCAATCGGTGAAGGCGCTCTCTGATTATCTCAGCCGCAACCCGCAGGCGCTGCTGCTGGGGAGGAAGAGCCAATGAAGCGGCGGGAACTCTCGCTCCTGCTGGCGGCGTCCCTGGCCGGCTGCGCCGCGCCGGCGCCCCGCTATTACCAGCTGGCGGCGGTGCCGGGTGCTGGGCACGGCGGCAATGGCCGGCGGATCGGCGTACGCAGCGTCGGCATCCCGGGCAACCTCGACCAGAGCAGCTTGGCGCAGCCGGGCAATGCCTACGAGCTGAACACCTATGCCAACAACCTCTGGGCCGCGCCGCTGGCGGCGATGCTGCAAACCGTGATGGTGCAGGACTTGGCCCAGCGCCTGCCCGGCAACGTGGTGCTGCAGGATGGCGGCGCGATCGGCGCGCCGCCGGATGTCTATGTGGAGGTCCAGGTGTTCCGCTTCGTCCCGGACGCCTCTGGCAACGTGACGCTCGCGGCGCAGATCGGCGTGCGTCCGGCCAGCGCGCAGGAATGGAAGCTGCAAGACTTTTCCTCCGCCACCCCCGGCGGCAACACGCCCGAGGGCCTCGCCGCGGCGATGAGCACGCTCTGGGGGCAGGCGGCGGATGTGGCCGCCGGGATGGTTTAAGCCCACAAGGCCCGGACCGTGCGCGGCATCGTCATCGCCCAGGCCATCCTCGCGCTGCACCTGCTCATCATCGCTTTCAACATTGCCGGGCTGATCGTCATTCCGCTCGGTGCCTGGCGCGGCTGGCGGATCGTGCGCATCGCCTGGCTGCGCCTGCTGCATCTGGCCCTGCTCGCAGTGGTTGCCGCGCAGGCGCTCGCCGGGCGCGCCTGTATTTTAACCATCTGGCAAGACCGCCTGGAGGGCAGCGGCCAGCCGGTACAGCCCATGCTCATGCGCTGGGTGGACAGCCTGATCTACTGGAACCTGCCGATCTGGGCGTTCGCCCTGATGTATAGCCTGGTGTTTTTATATGTTCTGGCGCTGACAATGCTGGTGCCGTTCTGGCGGCACGGCGAGCGGGCTCGCGGTTGAGCGCCGCCTACCCCGCCCCCAGCACGAACACCGCCACATCGATATCAAAACTCCCGTCCGCGCCGACGGCGAAATGCGTCCGCACCTCCTCCGGCGCGTTGCGCTGCACAAGGCGGATGGCGGCGGCGAGGTCCGGCGGGGTTTGCGTGCGCGCGATCCATACGGG
>DATJXU010000039.1:0-16608 GCA_035499915.1 Acidocella sp. | reverse complement strand
GTGCGGGCGAAACATGGGGATTCTTCGGGCGTGCGCGGGGCGGCTTGGTTATGGCCGGAGGGATAGGGCGGGAACGATCCGGCCGCCTTTGGGGTGAAAAGCGCTAAACATTGCCCCTGCCCCGCAAAACGGCGCGGCGGCGAATGCCGCATGAGTCCTAACGTTACGCGACATCTGGCTTCGAGGCTACCAAGCCATGAGCGGTCCTTTCAGTTGACCCCAGAAGCGGAATTTTACGCTGGTGCATAATTCAAGAATTTCGCACCAGACAGGATGGTCCTGGAGTGAGACGAGCCGTTTTGAGCCATTGGTCATAAACCGGGAGGCGTTTTTGGTTTAGCGATGTCTAGGGCGTCGCCTGATGGCGGCTCTTACAGTAATGATCATGCGATTTATGGAGACCGTTAAAATCCAATTCCTTTCTGTGTTGCAATCAGTTACAATCGCTTTCGCAACAGTTAAGTGTTTGGTTTCGGGGAAGTTCATTCATGCTCCAGGCAGAACGCCATTTGGCTGGCAAAGCAACGCCAACGCTAAACGATAGGTTGGTCGCAGCCGGTGGCCGGCCTTCAGGTTTTGATTATCTGCGTCTGATCTTGTCGATCTCGGTCATATTTATTCATAGCTTTCAGGTTGTTATTGGGCATGATTTCTTTTATTATTACCATAATGGTATTTTTAGGCCTGTAAGCGCTGCCATCGTACCGATGTTTTTTGCGCTAAGTGGCTTTTTGGTGGCTGGGAGCCTAGAGCGCAGTAAGACGCTGATTTCATTTCTGGGGCTAAGAGTCATCAGAATTGTGCCGGCTCTCGCTGTTGAGACGACGCTTTGTGCCCTTCTCATCGGGCCTTTGTTTACGGCTTTTGGTTTTTCTGAATATTTTTCCAACCCAATGCTGACACATTATTTTCTAAATACTGTTGGCATCATCCAGTATCACTTGCCCGGCGTCTTCGAAAAAAATCCTTGTCCTGGCTTGGTTAACAACCAACTCTGGACCATTCCGTGGGAGCTCAGGTGCTATACGCTTATAGCGGCTTTTGCTCTTATCGGCGTTGTGCGGCGGTCTTCGAGGTTTTTGATGATCGTGGTCGCGCTCAATTTTGCGCTGTTATTCTACGAAATATTCAAGCCGCACCACAGCCCCGTGCCGGCGTATATTTGCAATGGCGGTGTATTAATACAGAGCTTTTTGTATGGAATTTGTTTCTTTTTCTTTCGTTCGAAAATCGTCTTTAATAGATGGTTGTTTTTTGCTTCAGTACCTCTGGTCTATTTCCTCTTGTCTATTCGATTTGATTTTTTTGGAGATTTCCTGGCTCCTTTGCCGATTGCTTACTTGACGATTTATCTCGGGCTGCTTGAGCCGCGCCGTCTGAAAATTGTGTCCTCCGGCGATTATTCCTATGGCATTTATCTCTTCGGATATCCCGTTCAACAAGCCGTCGTGGCGATTTTAGGGGCGGCGGGACTACACTGGTACATGAACTTCCCGCTGTCGCTCTTGATTGTCTCTTCTATTGCGTTTTGCTCGTGGCACTTCGTTGAAAAGCCCGCGTCGAAGCTTCGCGCTCAGCTTTTCAGATTGGAGGCGACTCTGCGCGCAGGGGCGCTGCGTTTCCCTGCACTGAGAATTCTAATTGCAGCGGCAAGAGAGTAGCAAGAATGGTGAGCGAATCGATCCCATCGCCGTCCTCGAGGGCCAGGATGATGTGGCAAATACGTAATTTATGTCCGTTCTCGGGAAGCTGAACTGTTCGGTTGGACGGAGAGGATGGGTCGATAAGGATTGCGCGCTTTCCTTTCCCGGCGGCGAGCCAAATGTCCGGTATTCAAAACCCTGATCCAGAACCGGCCGGCAGAAAACCACCCCACCAAGACACTGGATGTCGCGTAACTTGTAAAATGGGCGTTAGCCATTACGCGACGGCCAAGCCGTTGACGCCTCCCTAATCCGCCGCCGCCTTCCGCTCCGCCGCCACGTCCTCGGCCTTGCGCAGCAGCCTTAGAAAATTCCCGCCCCAGATTTTTTCCAGCTCCTCACGCCCATAGCCGCGCCGTGCCAGCGCGGCGGTGAGGTTGGGGGCCTGCGAGGCGTTCATGAAGCCGCGCACGCCGCCGCCGCCGTCGAAATCCGTGCCGATGCCGACATGGTCGATGCCCATGCGCTTCACCGCGTAATCGACATGGTCGACGATCGTCTCCACCGTCAGATCCGCCGCCCGCGCCTTTGGCCGCAAAAAATTCGAGACGATGGTGATCTGCGCCAGCCCGCCGGTGGCGGCCAGCATGTCGAGCTGCTCGTCATCCAGATTGCGCTTATGGTCGCACAGCGCCTTCATGCAGCTATGGGTGGCCACAACCGGGGTGCGCGAGCGCGCCGCCGCCTGCATCATGCTGCTCTTGGCGGCGTGCGACACGTCGATGAGCACGCCAAGCTCGTTCATGCGCGCCACCACAGACTGCCCGAAATCCGACAGCCCGCCATATTCCTGCTCCGCATCCCCCATATTGGGCAGCGCGATGGCGGCGTCGGCAATCTCGTTATGGCCGTTATGGGTCAGGGTCATGTAGCGTATGCCCAGCCCCGCGAACTCATCGAGCAAAGCCAGGCTCCGGCCGATGGCGTAGCCATTCTCGATCGCCGGAATGATGCCGGGCTTGCCGGCGGCGAAGGCGGCCTCAACCGCCGCGGCGCTGGTCGCCATCATGCCGCCAGACCCGTTGGCGGGCGCCATGGAGGCGATGGAGGCCAGCATCGCCCTGGCGCGGGCGGCGGCGGCCTCATGCGCCGCATCGTCGCGGTGGCCCTGGGGAATATAGGCCGCGAAGCAGACGGCGGCGATCCGCCCGCGCTTGAGCTTCGGCAGGTCGACACAGCGCGGCCCGTCCTCGAACGGGCTGGGGCCGTCCGGCCAGGGAATGTCGACATGGGTGTCGATGGCCAGCAGGCCATCATGCGGATCATTCATCATTGGCTGCATGGTTGAGCGCCCTGCATCCGGCGTCAAGCGCCTTGCGCATGACAGAGGGCAAGGGGGCGGTTCCGGCCGGGGCGCTGAGCGCGCCCGCGGGCAACTCCGCCACCCGCGCCACACGCACGGCCAGGGTGAGGGCGAAATGGGTGAAGACATGCTCCACCTCCCCCGCGCGGCGCCAGCGGGTTTTCAGCGGCGGGTCCTCCGGCAGCACCAGCATGCCGCCCAGCAGCCCATGCGGCGGGCGGCGCAGCAGCAGCACGTTCTGCGCCGCATCCAGCAGCACATAGGCCACGCCCTGGCGGCGCGGGCGCTCGGCCTTCTTCGCCTTCACGGGCAGCGACTCGGCCAGGCCCTGCGCCTGCGCCTGGCAATGCGCACTCCAGGGGCAGACCAGGCAGTTGGGGGATTTGGGGGTGCAGATGGTCGCACCCAGGTCGAACAAGGCCTGGGCGAAATCCCCCGGCGCGGCCTGGGCGGCCTTGTCCAATATCAATCTTTCCGCCGCCGCCGCGATGGTTTTTTTGGCGCCCGGCAGGGGATCGGTAATGGCGAACAGCCGGGCGGTCACGCGCTCCACATTGCCATCCACCGGCAGCACCGGCAGCCCGAAGGCGATGGCGCCGACGGCATTGGCGGTATAGGGGCCAATGCCCGGCAAGGCGCGTAACGCTTCGATACGATTTGGAAAATCGCCCAATTCGGCCACTGCCTGTGCGCATTTATGCAGGTTTCTGGCGCGGGCATAGTAACCAAGCCCGGCCCAGAGGGCGCACACATCCTCCACGCTTGCCGCCGCGAGATGCGCCACGGTGGGGTACGCTGCCAGAAATTTGGCGTAATAGGGTTTCACGGTGGCGACCACCGTCTGCTGCAGCATGATCTCGGAGAGCCAGACCCGGTAGGGGTCCGCCAGCTCGCCGGGGCCAGCGCGCCAAGGCAGATGGCGGCGGTGCCGGTGATACCAGGACAGGAGTTTCCGTGCCGGAGGATGGGAAGAAGAGGAAGCGGACGCCACGGGCACCGATTGTGCCGGAGGAAG
This sequence comes from Acidocella sp., assembly GCA_035499915.1. Taxonomy (GTDB): domain Bacteria; phylum Pseudomonadota; class Alphaproteobacteria; order Acetobacterales; family Acetobacteraceae; genus Acidocella. The sequence goes on along the minus strand of DATJXU010000039.1, from coordinate 12,587 downwards.
CCGCGCCGCGCAATTTCGCGCCGCGCGGCATCGCGGCGATTCTGGCCCCTGTCACCCGCCCGGCCTTCCGCCGCCGCGCCCCCGCCGCCGCGCAGATATTGGCGGACTGGCCGCAGCTGGCCGGGCCGGAGCTGGCCGCCCGCGCCGCGCCGCTGAAATTCGCCGGCGGCACCCTCACGCTGGGCTGCACCGGCCCCACGGCGATGGAGCTGCAATTCTCCGCGCCGCAGATCATCGCCCGGCTGAACCTCGCCCTGGGCCATACGGCAATCGAGCGGCTGCGCTTTGAGCAACACGTGCCCCGCCCGCCCACAACAGCGCCCGCCCGCCCCGCGCCGCGCAGTTTCGAACCCCCGCCGCAGGATCTCCCCCCCGGCGAGCTCGGCGCCGCCCTGGCCCGGCTCTACCAGGGCATAAAATCCCGTGGATAACTCGCCGGCCGGGTTGGACTCTCGCGTGAAAATCTGAGTACACTATATATAGGAGAATTCATGCAGATTACCCGCCGTTCCATACTATCCATAGTAGGCGCCACCGCTCTGGCCCCGGCGGCCGCCTGGGCCGACTCGGCGCCGGCCGGCGCCACGCCGCCAACTGAAACGGAACGCTCCATCGGCTCGCCCAACGCCCCCGTCACGGCGCTGGAGTTCTTCTCCCTCACCTGCACCCATTGCGCCGAGTTCGCCACGGTGACGATGCCGCAGGTGAAGCCGAAACTGGTGGATACCGGCAAGCTGCGCATCGTCTATCACGACTTCCCGCTGGACCAGGTGGCGCTGAAGGCCGCGCAGGTGGCGCGCTATCTGCCCGCCAACGAATATTACCCCTTCATCGAGGCGCTGTTTGCCAGCCAGAATGACTGGGCCTTCCAGCCGAACGAGGATTACCACGCCTCGATCTTCAAATACGCCGCCCTCGCCGGCATGGACCAGGCGACCTACGAGACCGCCTGGAACGACACCGCCCTGGCGAAGTTCATCCTGAACGGCCAGCAGGAGGCGGAAAAACTCTACAAGGTCGACGCCACGCCGACCTTCGTCATCAATGGCAAGCCCTATCCCGGCGCGATGGATTACGACGATTTCGCCGCGGTCGTGACCAAGGCTGCCGGAAGCTAAGGAGGCTCGATGCCCGCTCGCTTCGCCCGGCTGCGTATCGCCGGCTTCAAAAGCTTCGCCGACCCGACGACCGTGGAGATTCTCCCCGGCCTGACCGGCGTGGTCGGGCCGAACGGGTGCGGCAAATCCAACGTCGTTGAGGCGCTGCGCTGGGCGATGGGCGAGGCCAATGCCCGCAACATGCGCGGCGCCGAGATGGAGGATGTGATCTTCGCCGGCACGGCGGGCCGTTCGGCCCGCAATCTGGCGGAAGTCACCCTCACGCTGGAAGAAACGCTGGGGCTCGCCCCGCCGCCCTTCCAGGAGGCGGCGGACCTTGAAATCTCCCGCAAGATCGAGCGCGGTTCCGGCAGCGCCTACCGGGTAAACGGCAAGGAAGCCCGGGCCCGCGACGTGCAGACCTTGTTCGCGGACCTCGCCTCCGGCTCGCGCGCCTCGGCGATGGTGAGCCAGGGGCGCGTCGGCGCGCTGGTGAGCGCCCGGCCCGATGAGCGCCGGGCCTTGCTGGAAGAGGCCGCCGGCATCACCGGCCTGCATGCCAGGCGCCATGAGGCGGAGCTGAAGCTGAAAGCCGCCGAGCAGAATTTGCTGCGCGCGGATGATCTGAAGGGCCAGCTGGAAGCGCGCCTCGGCGAGCTGAAAAAGCAGGCAAGGCAGGCCACGCGCTACAAGACTCTCTCCGGCACCATCCGCGCGGCGGAGGCTGAACTTCTCTCCATCCAGCACGCCATCGCCGTGTTGGCGCGCGAGGCCGCGCAGGCCGCCTTCGCCGCCGCCGAGGCCCGGGTGGCAGACGCCGCCGCCAAGGCGCAGGACGCCGCCGCCAAGGCCGAGGCCGCCGAGACCGCCCTGCCCGCCTTGCGCGATGCCGAGGCGCAGGCCCGCACCTTGCTGGAGCGCGCGCGCATCGCCGCCGAGCAGATCAAGGAGGCCGAGGCCCGTGCCCGCGCCGCGCTGACCGAAGCCAAGACGCGCCTGGACGCGCTGACCCGCGACCATGGCCATGCCGAAAAACTGGTGGCGGATGCGCAGGCCGCGCAGGCCAGGCTGGCGGCCGAGCAGCGCGTGCTGCGGGAGGAAACAATCTCCGCCCCCGCCGCCATCGAGGACGCCAGCCGTGCCGAGGATGCGGCGCTGGACGCCATGCGCGCCGCCGAGGCCGAAACCACCAAGACCACCGAGACGGCCGCCCGCCTCGCCGCCGAGGCAGAGGCCGCCCGCCGCGCCCTGAACGAGGCCGAAACTCGTGCCCGCAGGCTGACCCAGCGCGCCGCCGAGGCCAAGGCCGAACACGACAGGATCGCCGCCACGCTGATCCCACCCGAGCAGGTGCAGGCCGCCGAGACGCAGCGCGCCGAAGCCCAAACCGCGCTCACCGCCGCAAGCGAGGCGGTAGCCGCGGCGGAAGCCGCCCGCGCCAAGGCCGAGGCGCAAGCCGCCGAGGCCCGCACCGCCGCCGAGGCCGAGCTGGCCGGGGCGCGGTCGCGCTCATCCTCCCTGGAAGCCGCCGCCACCAAAATCGGCACGGAATATGACGCCCTGGCCGCCCTGCTGGCGCAGAAATTCGGGCGCGAGAGCCAACCGATCCTGGATGCCATCACCGTGCCGCCGGGGCTGGAAGCCGCCCTGGGTGCTGCGTTGCGCGAGGAGCTTTCCGCCTCCGCCGATCCCCAGGCCGCACGCCATTGGCGCGAGCTGCCGGATCTCGACCTGCCGGTTGTCCCGCTGCACAGCTTTGCGCAGCTTGCCGAGGGGCCGGAGGCGCTCAAGCGCGCCCTCTCCCATATTCTGCTGCTGCCCGAGGGGGCGGATGGCGATCTGCACCAGGGCAAGCTCACCCCGGGGCAGATTCTGGTCTCGCGCGAGGGCGCGCTGTGGCGCTGGGATGGCTACACCGTCCGCGCCGGCGCGGCCTCTGAAGCCGCCGTGCGCCTGAAGCAACGCAACCGCCTGGCGGAGCTGGACCATGAGCGCGCCGCCGCGCGCGATGCCGCGCAGGCCGCCAAGGATGAGCGCCTGCGCGCCGAGGCCGCCGAGCGCGACGCCCGCGCCCGTGAGGCGCAGACCCGCGACACAAACCGCGCCGCCGAAACCGCGGCCCGCGAGGCCCGCCGCCAGGCCGAGCAGCTTTTCGACCGCACCCGCAGCGAGGCCATCCGCCTGACCGCAGAGGCCGAGCGCGGCGCCAGCCGCGCCGCCGCCGCCGCCGCCCAGGCCGACCAGGCCGCCGCCGAAGCCGCCGAGGCTGAAGCCGCCCTGACCGCGTTGCGCGAAACCCATGCCGCGCTGCCGGATGTAAACGCCGCCCGCCAGGCGGTGGAGCAGGCCCGCGCCGCGCTGAACGCCGCCCGCCAGGCCGAGGGTGCGGCCCGCGCCCGCCTCGCCGCCCTGCGCAGCGCCGAGGCGCAGCGCGGCCAAAGGCTGGACAGCCTGGAGCGCGAAATGGCGGGCTGGGCGGAGCGCGGGAAAGACGCAACCGACCGCCTGACCGACCTCAACGCCCGTCTGGCCGAGGCGCAGAGCGGCATCGAAACACTCTCCGCCGCGCCAGCGGAGGCCGAAACCTCCCACCAGGAGGCGCTGGAGGCGCTGCAAACCGCCGAGGCCGAGCATAAGCGCGTGGCCAAGATCCTGCAGGAGGCGCAAAGCGCCGCCGAGGCCGCCACCCGTACCGCCCGCGCCGCCGAAAACGAGGTGAGCACGGCCCGCGAAGCGCGCGCGCGTGAGGAAGGCAACATCGCCACCGCCAACCATGCCTGGGGCACGGTGGCCGAGCGCATTCTGGAACGCCTCGGCGCCAACCCCATTTTGCCGGACCCGCCGGCGCCTCTGAATGCCGAAATCGAGGACAAGGCCCGCAAGCGCTGGGAGAAGCTGCTGCGCGAGCGCGAGGAGATGGGCGCGGTCAATCTGCGCGCCGAGATCGAGGTGAACGAGGCGGAAGAGGCCATCGCCACCATCGAGCGCGAGCGCGGCGAGATCACCTCCGCCATCGCCAAGCTGCGCGGCTCCATCGGGCATCTCAACCGCGAGGGGCGCGAGCGCCTCACCGCCGTGTTCGCCGAGGTGGACCAGCATTTCCAGGCCCTGTTCAGCCGCATGTTCGGCGGCGGCAAGGCGCATCTGGCGCTGGTCGGCTCGGATGACCCGCTGGAGGCCGGGCTGGAAATTTTCGCGCAGCCGCCGGGCAAAAAGCTCAGCACGCTCTCATTGCTCTCGGGCGGCGAGCAGGCGCTGACCGCGCTCTCGCTCATCTTCGCGGTGTTCAAATGCAACCCGGCGCCGATCTCGGTGCTCGACGAGGTGGACGCGCCGCTGGACGACGCCAATGTGGAACGCTTCTGCAATCTGCTGGAAGACATGGTGCGCGAGACCGGCACCCGCTTCCTGGTGGTGACCCACCATCACCTCACCATGGCGCGGATGGACCGGCTCTACGGCGTAACGATGCAAGAGCGCGGGGTCTCGCGCCTGCTCTCGGTTGATTTCCACCGCGCGATGGACATCGTCGACCCCAACCACGCGATGGCGGCGGAATAGAAGCTGTCCATCAAGGCCAGTTCACGCCAATTAAAAAGGCCCCGAAAGGGGCCTTTTTAATGCCGGCGATGCAGACGGGAGGGCCGTGGCGCCATCGGCACCCGGCTCCGCTCCCGAAAATCCGTTAGCGGACAGTCCGCAGAATCGCCGGAATGTCAGCGCGGGACACGCCGATATCTTTGAGATCGCGCTCGCTCATCGCGTACAGCTCAGCCGCAACAGCACGGCGGGCCTGCCAGGCCTTGAACCAATGGGTCAGATTGCCGGAACGGTTTGCAACAGCAGCCGGCGCTTCGCGCGTTAAAACCAGCGTCCCGAGCTTGCCCAGGGCGGGTTGGTTATGGATAGTCGTCGACATGATACACCTACAATTTCGGGGGAGCGGCCGTTTCGGTATGACCCAGCAGCACTCCTTTTAAAGGACCACCAAATGTCCTTTCCGCGGCTGTATATAGTGCAGTTTGATGTTTTTTTGTGCGTCTTTGTCGGCTAGGGCAGGCATGCGTAAGACGCATATCATAGGGTTGATTCATGTCATCAGAACATAACATTCGCATTGCAGCATTACGCGCCCGGATCGCCGCGCTGGGGCTGGACGGCTACATCGTGCCGCGCGCCGACGAATATCTGGGCGAGTATGTGCCGCCCTGCGCGGAAAGACTGGCCTGGATCAGCGGTTTCACCGGCTCGGCGGGGCTGGCCATCGTGCTGGCCGCGCGCGCCTGCGTGTTCTCCGACGGCCGCTACACGCTGCAGCTGGAACAGCAGACAGACGCGGCGATCTGGGAGCGCCGCCACATGATCGAGGACAAGCCGGAGGACTGGCTGCGCCAGGCCGCACCGGCCAAGAAGATCGGCTTCGACCCCTGGACCATCAGCGCGGACGCGCTGGCGCGCTTCACCGGGGTGGAGATGGTGCCGGTCTCGCCCAATTTGGTTGACGCGGTCTGGACCGACCGCCCCGCCGCACCACTGGCCCCGGCTTTGCCCTATCCTGAGACTTACGCGGGTGAAAACGCCGCCGCCAAGCGCGCGCGCCTTGGCGCCACCCTGGCTGAAGCCGCGCAGGATGCAGCATTGCTGACTGATGGCGCCACCCTGGCCTGGCTGTTCAACATCCGCGGCACGGATCTGGAATTCTGCCCCTTTGCCCTTGGCTATGCGCTGCTGCGCAAGGATGGCAGCGCCATCCTCTTCATGGCGCCGGAGAAAATAACGGATGAGCTGCGCGCGCATCTGGGCGAGGATGTCGTCATCGCCAGCCATGCCGCCCTGCCCGACGCCATCTCGGCGCTGAAGGGGCAGGTTGTACGCTACGACCCCGCCACCATGCCGGCCTGGTTCGACACCGCGCTGACGCAGGCGGGCGCGAAAATCGCCGCCGCGCCGGACCCGGTGGCCCTGCCCCGCGCCCGCAAGAACGCGACGGAGCAGGAAGGCGCGCGCGCCGCGCATCTGCGTGATGGCGTGGCGATGGTGGAATTTTTGGCCTGGCTGGCGCAAGCCGCGCCCAAGGGCGGTGAAACCGAAATCTCGGCGGCAGAAAAATTGCTTTCCTGCCGCGCGGGGCAGCAACTTTTCAAAGGCGAGAGCTTCCCCGCCATTTCCGGCGCCGGGGAGAATGGCGCCATCATCCATTACCGCGTCACGCCGGAGAGCAACCGCCCGATCCGCGCCAATGAGGTCTATCTCATCGATAGCGGCGGCCAGTATCTGGACGGCACCACCGACATCACCCGCACCATCTGGACCGGCCCCGGCCCCGCGCCAGCGCAGGTGAAGGCGCATGTGACCCGCGTGCTGGCCGGCACCATCGCCCTGGCCCGCGCGGTGTTTCCCGAAGGGGTGGCGGGCGCGCATCTGGATGCCTTCGCCCGGGCCGAATTATGGCGGGCGGGGCTTGATTACGACCATGGCACCGGCCATGGCGTGGGGTCTTATCTCTCCGTTCATGAAGGGCCGGCCAGCATCTCCCGCGCGGCGCGGCCCGTGGCGCTGGCGGAAGGCATGATCCTCTCCGACGAGCCGGGCTATTACCTGCCGGGCGCCTATGGCATCCGCATGGAAAACCTGCTGCTGGTGCAAAACGCGCCGTTCGAAACCAGCAAAAAGCCTTTCCTGCGATTCGAGACCATTACGCTGGTGCCGTTTGACCGGGCGCTGATCGAACCCGCCTTGCTGCCCCGCGAGTCGCTGGACTGGCTGAACGCGTATCACGCTGAGGTACGCGCCAAATTATCGCCTTATCTGTCCGGCAAAACCCTGTCATGGCTCCAGGAGGCCACCGCCATCATAAAATGATTGACCCGCTGATCGCGGATCGGGCAAAATTTCTTTGCAGACTCGCTGAACTTTGAAGAAAGGGCACGCCATGCGCCTGTTCGTCGCGCTCGACCTCCCCTGGGAAGTCAAGGAAGAACTCAGCGAACTCTCCTGCAATTTGCCCGGTGCGCGCTGGGTGCCGGAGGAGAATTTCCACCTCACCCTGCGCTTCATCGGCGAGGCCAACCGGCTGCAGGCGGAAGAGATCGACCTCGCTTTGGCCAGCCTGCGCGGGCGCGGCTTTGTGTTCTCCCTCTCCGGCCTTGGCTGGTTCGAGAAAAACGGCCGGGTGAATACGCTTTATGCCGGGGTGGAGCGCAACGAGCATCTGGCCCGGCTCCAGGCCAAGGTGGAAACCGCGCTCCACCGCGTGGGGCTGGCGCCGGAGAAACGCCGCTTCACCCCGCATGTGACGCTGGCGAGGATGGACATGCCGGTCGCGCCCGCCCTCACCAATTTCGTGCAGGCGAATAATCTCTACCGCTCGGCGCCCATCCGCGCTGATAACGTAACCTTGTTCAGCTCCTTCCTCGGCAAGGACCAGCCAACTTACACGCCCGAAGCCGAATACGCTTTGGCCTGACGGCGAGCGTAACGGCATCGCAACTCGACTCGCCGGGACGGCGCGGGGTATCCTGCCGGGATGGATGCGACCGTGACCAGCCAGCCGGAGGCAAGCGAAAGCCCGGCAATAAAGCCTCTGCGCTTCAGCCTGGATGAAGCCGGGCTCGCCGCGCTGGCTGCCAGCCCGCTGCTGGCGCCTGCCCCCTCGCCTGCCCGTCCCCGGCGCGTTCAGGACCGGTTTTTCGACACGGAGAATTTCGCCCTGGCGCACCATGGCATCACGCTATACCTGCGCAAGGCCGGGCGTGGCGCAAGCATGGTGCTGCTGCACGAAGGCGAGATGCTGCGGGCAATGCTGCCAACCCAGGCCCCCGACCTCGCCGCCTTCGGGCCGGACTGGCAGGCGGCCCTGACCGGCATTCTGAAAGACGCCCCGCTGGGCGAGGTGGCCAGCGCCAGCCTCAGGCAGACCATCCGCAAGCTCGGCAGCGCCGAACTTGCGTTCGAGACCGGGCATCTCACCGCTCACGGGCAGAAGCTTGCTTTCAGCGAGCTGCAAATCTCCGCCCCGGCGGCAACCCTGCCGGAAACCGCCCTGGCGCTCGCGGCGCGCTTCACGCTGCGCCTGCAGCCGCTTCCCCCCGGCCCGCGCGCCGTGCGGCTGGCGGGCGGGCCGCCCCAAGCCGTGCAGAAGGCCGCCCCCGGGCTGCAGGGCGAGCCCTGCCTGGACGAGGCCGTGCAGCATGTCATCAGTGCCTGCCTGGATCAGTTCCGCGCCAACTGGGCGGTCTTTTACGAAGGTGACGAGGTGGGCGCGGTGCATCAGATGCGTGTCGCCCTGCGCCGGCTCCGCTCGGCACTGGGGCTGTTCAACCGCGCCCTGCCAACGCCCGAGTTCCGGACCCTGCGCGAGGAGGCCAAGCGCATTGCCGGCACCATGGGCGAGGCCCGGAACTGGGACGTGTTCATTGCCATGCTGCATGACGGCCCGGCCGCCGCCTTTCCCAACGAGGTCGGCTTCGTGGCGCTGGAGGCGCAATGCACGGCGCACCGGCAAGCCGGCTACAAGCTGGTGCGCGAGCTGCTGGAGGACCCCGCTACCACGCGGTTTCTGCTGATGGCGGAAGGCTTCATCGCCAAACGCGGCTGGCGCGGCGGATTGCCCACCGAAGCGCTGCCCCGCCTCGCCCAGCCCGCCAGATCCTTCGGCGCGGAATGCCTGGAGCGCCTGCACCGCAAGGTGCGCAAGCGCGGCCGGCATCTGGGGGGCCTGCCCGCGCATGACCGCCACATGGTGCGCATAGAATTGAAAAAACTGCGCTACGCTGCTGAGTTTTTCGGAAACCTGTTCGCGCCGCGCGGGCGCGTGCGCCACTTCAACCGCGCCGCCGCGGCGTTGCAGGAGGAGTTGGGCAAATTGAACGACATGGCCACCGCCGAGGGCCTGGCCATCCGGCTGCAAGGCGGCACGCCGGAGGCGCTGCGGGCGCTCGGCATTGTGCTGGGCTGGACGGCGCATGCCGCCCTTGGCGACCCGCGCGCCCTCAACGCCGCCTGGAAAGACTTCCAGGACGCCAGGCTGTTTACTTAAAATCTCTTAAACCGGCAGCGTCACCGTCACCCGCAAGCCTTCGTTCCGGTTCGCCAACACGATATCGCCGCCATGGGCGCGCAGGATGTTGCGGGCGATGGCCAGCCCCAGCCCCGACCCGCCGGTTTCGCGGTTGCGGCTGGTCTCCAGCCGCCGAAAGGGCTCGAACACCCGGTCCATCTCTTCGGCGGGGATGCCCGGCCCGTCATCATCGATATCGATCCGCACCACCCCTTTCACCGGGACATGCAGCGTCACCCGCGCGGCGTCGCCATATTTCATGGCGTTGGTGATCAGATTGCTCAAAGCGCGCTTCAGAGACAGCCGCCTGGCATTCACCGGCATATGGGGCGGGCCGCTATAATCCAGCGCCCCGGCATGGTCCGGGTCCATGTCCGCCACCTCATCGACGATGGTGCGCAGCAGGCTGGCGAGATCGAGGCGCGTCACCGGCTCGGTGGTGGTGATATCCTTGCCGAAGGCGAGCGTGGCGGCCACCATCGCCTCCATCTCGTCAAGATCCGCCAGCATCTTCGCGCGCTGCTCGTCATCCTCCATATATTCGGCGCGCAGCTTCAGCCGCGTGATCGGCGTGCGCAAATCATGCCCGATGGCGGTGAGCAGGAAGGTCCGGTCCTCCACGAAGCGGCGGATGCGCGCGGCCATGGTGTTGAAGGCCCGCGCGGCGGTGACGATCTCGCTCGGCCCTTCCTCGGGCAAGGGTTTGGCGTTCACCACATCGCGGCCAAACAGCTCCGCCGCCGCCGCCAGGGTTTTTACCGGCACCAGCAATTGCCGGACCGCGAGGGTAATCATCAGGCCGCCCAGCAGCATCATCACAATGAAAGCGGTGGCAAAGCCCGGTGAACGCCAGGGCGCCGGCGGGTGCAGCTGCGTCGTCACCGTCAGCCACATCAAGGGCGGCAGCAGCTCATCCGGCGAGGGCAGCATCAGCCCGCCCGGCGGCATGCCCCCAAAACCGTCCGGCCCATTCATGCCCGGCGGCGCCATCCCCTCCGGCGGTCCTCCGTCCGGCGGGGGCAGCGGGAGAAACAGCCCGTCCGGCAGGCCGAAACTGACGATCAACCGCAAAGGCCGCCCCGCCACACGCAGCACGATTCCGCGCGGGCGGATATTGGGCGGAATGCCATAGGTGAAGATGCCCGCCCGCACCGCCTCGGCCATCGGCAGCGGCATGGGCAGCGTGCCCTTGATGGGCGGGGCCAGCGTCAGGCTGACCGTATCGTCCTTGGGCACCGGCTCGCGCGCCGCCACCATCGCCCGGTCCGCCGGCTGCGCCAGGGCGATATGGCGGTAGATGATCGCAACGCGGGTCGCGAATTCCTGCTCCTCGACCAGCCTTTGCAGCTTGATCTGGTTGAACGTGTGCACCAGAAGCCCGAGCAGCTGGATGAGCGCGAACCCCACCAGCAGGAACAATATGGTCCGGCGGGCGAGGCTGCGGGGCAGCAGGTAGAATCTCAAAGCCGCTCGACAGGCGTGGAGAGCACGTAGCCGCCGCCGCGCACGGTCTTGATGAGCTGGGCATTGCGCCCGTCATCCTCCAGCTTGCGGCGCAGGCGCGAGACCGCGACATCGATGGCGCGGTCGAACGGCCCGGCCTGGCGGCCGCGCAAGAGGTCCAGCAGCATGTCGCGCGTCAACACGCGGTTCGGGCGGTCCAGCAGCGCCACCAGCAGGTCGTATTCACCCCCGGTGATGGAGACCTCCACCCCGCTCGGGTCCAGCAGGCGCCGGCGTGCGGTCTCCAGCACCCAGCCCGCGAACTGGTAGGTCTTGGCGGCTTCGCCGGAAACGCGGTCCTCGGCCTCGCCGGTCCGGCGCAGCACGGCGCGGATGCGCGCCAGCAGCTCACGCGGGTTGAAGGGCTTGGTGACGTAGTCATCGGCCCCCAGCTCCAGCCCGATGATCCTGTCCGTCTCATCGGCCATGGCGGTGAGCATGATGATGGGCACGTTGGTCTCGGTACGGAACCAGCGGGCCAGCTCCAGCCCGCCCTCGCCGGGGAGCATCAGATCCAGCACCACAAGCTGGTAATGGCCATTGAGGAAGGCCCGGCGGGCATCCTTTCCATCCCGGGCGGCGGTCACGCGCAGACGCTGGCGCTCCAGGAATTTGGCCAGCAAGTCACGGATTTCGCGGTCGTCATCGACGACCAGGATATGCGGCAGGGTTTCCATGTCTGTTACAATAGCGCCCCGCTTTCGGCTTGGGCAGTATAGGTTGCAATTGGTGACAATTCGGCCGGCGCAAGATAACACCTGCCCCCGCCGCGTGAACAAGCGGGCGGCGCCTCCAAAGGCAGCCCACCAAATTAATAACAATTCTTAATCGCGGCAATTATTCATCGGATGTTTTTGCACCGCCCTTGCGCATCCCTTACAACTCACCCGGCACCGGCCATCCCGGCCGGGCCGGACCATACCAGAATAACGGAGACCAGGATGCGCGAAATCAAACTGAAAGCCGCTGATCACAGCGGTGAATTCTCGGCCTTCGTCTGGGAGCCGAAAGGCAAGGACTCCGCCGGCGCCGTGGTGGTGATCCAGGAGATTTTCGGCGTGAACGATTCGCTGCGCGAGACGGCGCAAAACCTCGCCGACCAGGGCTTCATCGCCATCGCGCCGGACCTATTCTGGCGGCTGGAGCCGGGGGTGAACATCTCCGACAAGAGCGACGCCGAATGGCAGAAAGCCTTCAACCTGATGAACCGCTTCGACCAGGACAAGGGCGTTGAGGACCTGAAAACCACCCTCGCCGCCGCGCGGGAGCTGCCCGGCTGCAACGGCTATGCCGGCACCATCGGCTTCTGCCTGGGCGGGCGCCTGGCGGTGATGATGGCCACGCGCTCGGATGCCGATGTGAACGTGTCCTATTACGGCGTGGGGCTGGAGGGCTTGCTGGGCGAACTCGACAATATCGAGGCGCCCTTGATGCTGCATATCGCCGAGAAGGACGAGTATGTGCCGGAGGAGGCGCAGGAGAAGATCATCGACGGCATCGCGGAGAATGACTGGATCGATGCCTTCGTCTATCCCGATGTGCAGCACGCCTTCGCGCGGGTTGGCGGCGTGCATTACGACGCCCGCGCCGCCACCATCGCCAATGGCCGCACCACCGAGCTGCTCGCCGAAATCCTTGAGTAAGCTCACCCGCCGGGCGTTTTGCGCCGGCACGCTACTGCTGCCCGCCCTGGCGCGGGCGCAGACCGGGCTGGGGCAAAGCCTGGCGCAGGCCGTGCTGGGCCAGATGGCGGCACTGGGCGATGGCCCGGTGCTGCTCAACTCCTATCTCGTGAATACCGGCCCGGGCGCGGATGATTTCGACTTAACGCAAGCCAATGCCGCCTATGTGTACGACAATGCCCTGGCGGGGCTTCTGCTCCTGGCGGCCGGGCACAAGGCGCCGGCCCTGCGCATTGGCCAGGCGCT
>DATJXU010000038.1:0-20093 GCA_035499915.1 Acidocella sp. | reverse complement strand
CCGTACGTTATGATGGTATTCACTCGACAATTATCCCAACCGACCGCCAAAGTGATGTCGCGGTAACTAGTGATTTTGTTCGGAAGACTGGCGAGACGTACCGCGTCCCAGTTGGCACGTTCCATGAGACTGTGGTTAGCATCACCGACGAGGTTTTGACCTTCGTCGTTTGCACGAATTTCAAGACTGAGGACCCATTAGTACTCGGTCACGCTGGCAGCGTCGTTAATCCCTACCAACGTGAGGCTTTCGACACTGATCATTTCTGGTCCAGAGTCAAGGAGAACATTGGCAATCCAGACAAAGACTAACCGACGCGGCGTTAGATTGGACACGCTGCGGTGCCCGATGGACTGCCAACGCTACTAGAGCGTGATGAGCGGAACTTGAATCGATTTTGCTTCCCGACGCGGAGCGAGATCTGATTCAAGATGTTGGCTGGGTCAGGAGGCCAGCATGCATGGGGGCACCGTATTCACTGGACTTGCGTGAGCGTGTTGTCGCGGCGGTTGAGAGCGGTGGCATGTCTCGCAATCGAGCTGCGGCACATTTTGGCGTTGCGATCAGCACCGCCATCAACTGGGTGAAGGCGTTTCGGCAGACCGGCAGCCTGGCACCTGGGCAGATGGGTGGCCATCGGCCCAAGAAGATTGCCGGCGAACATCGGGACTGGCTGATCGCGCGGTGCCGAGCGGCTGATTTCACACTGCGTGGCTTGGTGGCTGAGCTCGGCGAGCGCGGCTTGAAAGTCGACTACCGCTCGGTGTGGGAGTTCGTGCACGCCGAGAAGCTCAGCTTTAAAAAAAACGCTGCACGCCAGCGAGCAGGCGCGACCCGACGTCGCCCGCCGACGCGGGCAATGGCGACGGTATCAGGGACGAATTGACCCCAAACGCCTGGTCTTTATTGATGAGACCTGGACCAAAACCAACATGGCGCCACTGCGAGGCTGGGCGCCGAAGGGCGAGCGGCTGATGGCCAAGGCTCCATTCGGGCATTGGAACACTATGACCTTTATCGCCGCTTTGCGGCACGACCGCATCGAAGCGCCCTGGCTTCTCGACGGCCCGATCAATGGCGAACGCTTTCGCGTCTATGTCGAGAAGGTTCTGGTTCCGACCCTGCTGCCGGGCGATGTGGTCATCATGGACAATCTCGGCAGCCATAAGGGGCAGCCGGTCCGCCGGGCGATCCGGCAAGCGGGGGCCAAACTCCTGCTGTTGCCAAAATACTCACCCGATCTGAACCCCATCGAGCAGGTTTTCGCCAAACTCAAACACATGCTGCGCAAAGCCGCCGCCAGGACAAAGGACGCGGTTTGCGCGGCAATCGGCGCACTCCTGGGCACATACACGCCCCAGGAATGTGCCAACTACCTCAAGAACTCAGGCTATGAGCAGACCTAAATTCATCACGCTCTAGGGCCCGTCTGCATTCATCGCAACCAGGTCATGGCGCAGGCGAGATGAATGCAGACAGCCCCTAGTGTTGCTGCAAAAGCGCTGCCAGCGCGCCGGGGGGCAGGGTGAGCGGCGCGAAACCGGCGGGCGGCGCAAACTGGTCTTCGGGCTGGGGGGCGTAGCTGACGGAGGTGGCGGTGATATCCGCACCGCCTTTGGCATCGTGCCCGACGAAATGCAGGATCACCCCATCCGGCGTGAGGCAGGCGGTGGCCGTGCCGTTTTTGTCGGTGACCAGATAGTTCCGGCACGCCAGCCCGGCATAATGGCCGGTGCCCAGCGGGCTGAAATTGGCGTTTTCCGCCTCATAGAGTTCCGCCGTGAGGGCGGAGAAATCCGGCGCCTGGACGATGGCGTGCAAGGCGGGCACCACCATTTGCGCCTGCCCGGCGGGCAGGTTGGCCAGGACGTAGAAGCCGCTGGGGCTGTCCACCCGGGCGAGCTGGGCGGCGGCGTTATAGCTGAGCTGGTAGCCTTGTGAGGCCTGCCCGGGTGCGGCGAGCGTGTATTGCACGGCGACATCGCGCGTGGGCAGGAAGGCCGGGGCGGCGGCGGCAAGCCCAGGGGTGAGAGCCGCCAGGGCGGTGATCAGCAGGCGCTTCATGAAATCTCCTCAGGGGGCCTCTTTTCGCATGGCCTCAAACTCGCGCATCAATGCGGCAGGATCGGGGCGGAGGGGAAAGCGGGCCGGCTGCTCCACCGCCTCGGCCAGCATGGTGTGGTATGTGCCACGTGGAACCTCCAGGGCGCCGAAGCGGGCCAGGTGGCTGGTGATGAATTGCGTGTCCAGCAGGGTGTAGCCGCCCAGGCGCAGCCTGGCCACGAGATGGGCCAGCGCCACCTTGGATGCATCGGTGGCGATGGAGAACATGCTCTCCCCAAAAAACGCCCCGCCCAGGGCCGCGCCGTAGAGCCCGCCCACCAGCTGGCCGTCCGCCCAGCTTTCAATGCTATGGGCGAAGCCGAGCCGGTAAAGCTCGACGAACAGCGTCTCGATCTCATGGTTGATCCAGGTTTCCGGCCGGTTGGCCCGCGCGGCGGCGCAAGCCCTGATGGTGCCGGGGAAGTCCTGGTCCGCCGTGACGGTGAAGCGGGTGCTGCGCAATGTCTTCATCAGGCTGCGGGAGAGATGGACGCCGTGCAGGGGCAGCACGCCGCGGGCATCCGGGTCCAGCCAGTGCAGCGTGCGGCTTTCGCGGGATTCGGCCATGGGGAACAACCCCAGCCGGTAGGCGCGGAGCAACAGATCCGGAGTGAGGATGAAGGGCCGCGCGGACATAAAGGAACTTCACACCCAAGTGCCGGGTTTGCCAAGCGGCATCTGCTGTGCCCCCGGCTGGAGGGCGAGAGGCGACCGGACCGCCCCAGGCCTGGTGCGGGCTGCGCCAGAGCGCGAAAAAACCCCGGGGGATGAACCCGGGGCTGGTCGCGCCTCCCTAAACCTGGCGATGGTTTTTATGATTAGCGGATGGTTGAGGACATGGCCCAGAAATGGCCATGAACGAGGCCGTCATCATGGCGGTCAAAATCAGCATTGCGATCATCGGAAGACTCCGCGCGGCGGGGGGTGGGGGTGGGCTGGGTTGGGCGGCCGGTGGCGCGGGCGTCACGCGCCACCGCCACACCGTTCCCGCCAAGGCCGTTAGGGGAGAAGCTCGGGGTCATTTGGGTACGCATGGCGACACTCCTGGATGCAAGGGGCCTTCACCAACGCGGCGGGGGGAAGGTGGAGGGAGAGGGGTGCCGCGCGGTGAAGGTATAAGTGAAACTATTTACATCGCCGTGCGGAGGCCAGTGGAAATTCCAGGGAGATGTTGAAATCTGTGCGTGACTTTACTGTAAATTTTTGCGATTTGTAAAACATGTCAAAGGTTATGATCGGCAAGACCATCAGGCGGTTGCGGATGGAGCAGGGCTTCACCCAGCAGGGCTTTGCGCAGAAGCTTGGGATTTCAACGTCTTATTTGAATCTCGTCGAGCATGACCAGCGCAATGTCACGGCCTCTCTGCTGTTCAAGCTGACGGAGATTTTGAAGGTCGATCTTGCCGCGCTGTCGGGCGTGCAGGAGCGCGAGTTCGAGGTTTCGCTGCGGGAGGTGTTCAGCGACCCGCAATTGGCTGGGGAGCCGGTGCCCGAGAGCGAGATCCAGGCTTTGGCGGCGGCGCCGAACGCGGCGCGGGCGGTGCTGGCGCTGCATCGCGCCTTGGCGGGCGCGCGCGAGGAGGGGGCGGGGATCACCTTGCCGTCGGGCCGCAAGATCTTGTTGCCGAATGAGGAGGTGCGGGATTTCTTCCACGCCCATGAAAACCATTTTCAGGCGCTGGAGGAGGCGGCGGAGGCGATCGGCAAGACGCTGGATGTGGCGGCTGTCGGCTCCTCGCACGCGCTGGCGGAGCGGCTGCGGCGCCAGCACGGGCTGGTGGTGAGCGTGCGGCCCTTGCCCGGCGCGTTGCGCGTGTTTGATGCCGCCAACCGGATGCTGACCTTGTCGGAGGATCTGCCGCGCGAGAGCCGGGGGTTCCAGATGGCCTTTCAGCTCGCCTTGCTGGAGGCGCGCACGGCTGTGGAGGCGATTGTGAAACGCGCGGAGCCGACGACGCGCGATGCCGCCGAGCTGCTGCGCATCGGGCTGCTGAACTATGTCGCCGGGGCGCTGATGATGCCCTATGAGGCGATGCTGAACGCGGCGCGGGAGCTGCGCTACGATGTGGAGGCGCTCTCGGCGCGGTTTGGCGTGTCATACGAGCAGACCTGCCACAGGCTGTCCTCCATGCAGCGGGCGGGGGCGCGGGGGGTGCCGTTTTTCTTTCTGCGGGTGGACCCGGCGGGCAATGTCAGCAAGCGTTTCTCCGCCGCCGGGTTTCCCTTTATGCGCTATGGCGGCACCTGCCCGCGCTGGGTGGCGCATTCGGCCTTCGCCACGCCGGGGGCGATACGGGTGCAGGTGGCGCAGCTCTCCGCCACCGAGACGTTTCTGTGTTTTGCCCGCACCATCACCGGCCGCCCGGCGCGCTGGGGCGACCCGCCGCCGGTGCGGGCCATCACCATGGGGTGCGACATCTCGCATGCCAGGGAGATCGTGTATGGGGACGGGCTGGATTTGAGCACCGCGGCGGTGGGGATCGGGCTTTCCTGCCGGTTGTGCGAGCGGCAGGATTGCCGCTCGCGCGCCTTTCCGCCCATCGCCCACCGGCTGGCGCTGAGCCCGGATACCACGAGTGCCAGCCCCTACAGGTTCAAGGCCATGCCGGGAGGAGCGCAGTAATGGCAAAGCAGCGTGCGGATGTGATGCTGGTGGCGCGCGGGCTGGTGGAGTCCCGCGCCAAGGCGCAGGCGCTGATCATGGCCGGGCTGGTTTATGCCGGCACGGCGCGGGTGGCCAAGGCCGGGGACATGCTGCCCGAGGATGCGCAGCTTAATCTGAAGGGGCAGGAGCATCCCTGGGTGTCGCGCGGGGGGATGAAGCTGGCGCATGGGCTGGCGCATTTCGGGCTGGACCCGACGGGGCGCATTTGCCTGGATGTGGGGGCCTCGACCGGCGGGTTCAGCGATGTGCTGCTCACCAACGGGGCTGCAAAGGTTTACGCCGTGGATGTGGGGCATGGGCAGCTGGCCTGGAAGCTGCGCTCCGACCCGCGCGTGGTGGTGCTGGAGAAGACCAATGCGCGGCATCTGACGGCGCAGATCATTCCCGAGCCGATTGGCGCGCTGGTGTGCGATGCCAGTTTCATCGGGTTGCAGGTGGTGCTGCCCGCCGGGCTGGCGTTGTGCGTGCCGGGGGCGTTTGCGCTGGCGCTGATCAAGCCGCAATTCGAGGCGGGGCCGGAGCAGGTGGGCAAGGGCGGGGTGGTGCGCGACCCGGCGGTGCATGAGGAGGTCTGCGCGCGGGTCGAGGCGTGGTTCGCCGGCCTGCCGGGCTGGCGCGTGCTGGGCATCACCCCCAGCCCGATCAAGGGGCCGGAGGGAAATGTGGAATTTTTGATCGGGGCCGTGAAGGAATAGTTTCAAAAGTTTTTTGGGGTGCAGCCCTTTTTTTCAAAAAAGGGCTGCTTTTCTGCAGCTTTTTGAAAAAGCTGCACCAAAAACGTTTATAACTTTAGGCTGCGGCCTTGATGGCGGCGGCCTTCACCTCGTCATCCACGTGTTCGGCGAAGCTTTCGAAATTCGCCATGAAACGCTGCACCAGGGCTCTGGCCGCCTGGTCATAGGCGTCCTTGTCGGCCCAGGCCTGGCGGGGGTCCAGCACCTCATCGGGCACGCCGTTCACATGGGTGGGGATGGCAAGGCCGAAGAACGGGTCGGTGCGGTACTCCACATTGTCCAGCTCGCCCGCCAGGGCGGCGCGCAGCAGGGTGCGGGTATGGGCGATGGACATGCGCTGGCCCACGCCATAGGCCCCGCCGGTCCAGCCCGTGTTCACCAGCCAGCAATTGGCGCCGTTCTCGCGGATCAGCTTTTGCAGCAGCTTGCCGTAAACCTGCGGGTGGCGCGGCAGGAAGGGCGAGCCGAAGCAGGTGGAGAAGGTGGCCTGCGGCTCGCTGCCCAGGCCTTTTTCCGTGCCCGCCACGCGCGCGGTATAGCCGGAGAGGAAATGATACATTGCCTGCGCCGGGGTCAGGCGGGAGATGGGGGGCAGCACGCCGAACGCGTCCGCCGTGAGCATGATCACGTTTTTCGGGAGTCCGCCCCGGCCGGAGAGCTCGACATTCGGGATGAATTCAACCGGGTAGCAGGCGCGGGTGTTCTCGGTGAAGGCCTTGTCGGTCAGGTCCAGCCGGCCTTGCGGGTTGGCCACCACGTTCTCCAGCACGGTGCCGAAGCGGTGGGACGCCGCCCAGATCTCCGGCTCGTTCTTCTGGCTGAGATCGATCACCTTGGCGTAGCAGCCGCCCTCGAAATTGAAGACGCCATCCGGCCCCCAGCCATGCTCGTCATCACCGATGAGGCGGCGGGTGGGGTCGGAGGAGAGGGTGGTCTTGCCGGTGCCCGAGAGGCCGAAGAACAGGGCGGTGTCCTCCTGCGGGCCGATATTGGCGGAGCAATGCATGGGCAGCACGCCTTGCGGCGGCAGCAGCCAGTTCATCACCGTGAAGATGGATTTCTTGATCTCGCCCGCATATTCGGTGCCGGCGATGACGATGAGCTTCTCCGCGAAGGAGAGCGCGATGGCGGTGCTGGAGCGCACGCCGTCAATCTCCGGGTCCGCCTGGAAATCCGGGGCGTGCAGGATCACGTAATCCGGCTCGAACCCCGCCAGCTCGGCCTCCGCCGGGCGGATGAACATGTTGCGGGCGAACAGCGCATGCCAGGCCCCGGTGGTGACCAGCCGCACGCGGATGCGGTTGGCGGGGTCCGCCCCGGCATAGAGGTCCTGGGTGAAGAGTTCGCGGCCTTGCAGATAGGCCTGGACGCGGGTTTTCAGGGTCGTGAAGTTTTCGCGCGGCAGCTTCTGGTTGATCTTGCCCCACCAGACCTCGCCGGTGGTGGCGGGCTCGTCGGCGACGAATTTGTCAGCGACCGAACGGCCGGTATGCACGCCGGTGCGCACGATCAGCGCGCCGTCGGCGGAGAGGCGGCCTTCGCCCTTTCGCAATGAATGCGCAACCAGCGCCGGCGCGGTGTGATTGGCATGCAAAGCGGCGGTGGCGCGCACGCCGGTTCCCTTCAGCGGGTCGGCTTCGCGGAGCACGGCTGTTTCGGTCATCAGGCGGGGGTATCCTCTTTGGAAATTTTTGTACCGGAGTCTTTCATAAGCGCCGGGCGGGGTGTCTTTCAACCTTCGGCTTGCGTTGTCTGTTTGAAAATTTCATGCTGCAATGCGGAATATTTCAAAGATGACGCGCTTGCGAAGCCGCCGACATAGTTCGACTCCAAAACAAACAGCTTCCAGAGTTTGAAATCGGCAAAGTCGATATACAGCTTTGCGTAGGGGTGAAGCCTGAGAAAGATCTCCCGCTTGTCCTGGGCGTCCAGGGGCCGGGCCTCGCCGGTCAGGCATAGCCTGGGTGCGGTTTGCGGGTTGGCCCCTGTGGGCTGGCCGGTGAAGAGCAGGGCGCAGGAAGGGTTGGCGCGCAGCTGCGCGGTGTGGGTGGAAAGCTCTGAGAGCAGGAGCAGCGGCTGTGCGTCCGTATCCAGGGCGGGGGTGACCAGGGCGGCGTGGGGGATGGCGTTTGCCGCCGTCGCCAGGGTGGCGCTGCGCGCGCCCAGCATCAGCGCCGCCGCGTCTCTCACCATCTGCTCTTGATTTGCTGCCATAATCCGGTCACTCCCTGGCGGCAGAAAGGCCATAACCGTTCATGATTGGGTCTGCTTGATGAAACAAACGATCGCCCTGGTCGATGACGACCGCAATATCCTCACCTCGGTGCAGATGACACTGGAGGCGGAGGGATTCGTGGTCCGTACCTATACGGATGGCGAGTCCGCGCTTCAAGCGTTGCTGGCCAAGCCGGTGGACCTCGCGGTGCTGGACATCAAGATGCCCCGGATGGACGGCATGGAGCTGCTGCAGAAGCTGCGCGCCCGCTCCGCCCTGCCGGTGATCTTCCTGACCAGCAAGGATGACGAGCTGGACGAACTGATGGGGCTGCGGCTGGGGGCGGATGACTATATCACCAAGCCCTTCAGCCAGCGCCTGCTGCTGGAGCGCATCCGCGCCCTGCTGCGCCGCCATGACTCCACCCGCGCGGAGGCCAGCGGTGCCGCCCCCGCCAACGTGCTGACCCGCGGCGATTTGTCGCTGGACGAGACCAAGCATCAATGCCTCTGGAAGGGCAAGGACATCCAGCTCACGGTCACGGAGTTCCTGCTGGTGAAGGCGCTGGCGCAGCGGCCGGGCATGGTGAAGTCCCGCGACCAGCTGATCGACGCCGCCTATGGCGAGAATGTGTATGTGGATGACCGCACCATTGACAGCCACGTGAAGCGTCTGCGCAAGAAATTCCGCAATGTGGATGGTGAGTTCGACCAGATTGAGACGCTTTACGGCATCGGCTACCGGTACAAGGACGCCTGAGCTGGCCCAGAAAACCCGCCTGTCGCGCCTGTTGCGCGACATTCTCCTGGTGAATTTGCTGCCGCTGGCGCTGATCTTCGCGGCGCTGCTCTATCTGGACCAGTACCAGCAGGGGCTGCTCTCCGCCGAGGTTTCGGCCCTGCGCGAGCAGGCGCGGATTTATGCCGGCGCCATCGCCGAGACGGCGGCGCAGCAGAATAACGGCCAGCAGACCCTGGACCCTGACCTGGCGCAGCCGCTGCTCTATTCCCTGACCGAGCCGACGCCCAACGCCCAGGCGCTGATCTATGGGCCCGATGGCGAGCTGATCGCCAATTCCCGGGTGCATCCGGGGGCGGGCGGGGCGATTGTGACCGAGCCGCTGGCGGCGCCGCCGCCGCCGGGGCTGGTCTCGCGCGTGGTTGGCTTTATTTACGACCATCTCTCCGGCTCGGTGACGGGCAATGAGGATGAGTCCGGCGTGATTGGCTCCGGCGCCGGGCAGGACCCGAATACGCTGGGCTGGCAGCCGGATGCGCGCACGGTGCTGCAGATGACGGGGACGAGTTCCGCCGCCGGAGCGCCCCAGGAGGCGCCGCCCTTCGTGCGCCGGGACCCGGCGGGCATTCTGCTGGTGACCGTGGCCGAGCCGATCGAGCATGGGCAGCAGGTGGTGGGCACGGTGCTGCTGACGCGCGAGGCCTCCGAGGTGGATGCGGCGGTGCTGGCGGTGCGGATCTCCATCCTGCTCCTGTTCGCGCTGGCGCTGGCGCTGACCGTGATTGTCTCTTTCTATCTCTCGCGCACCATCGCCAGCCCGATCTCGCGCCTGGCGGCGGCGGCGGAGCGCATGCGCGAGGGCCGGGCCGGGGCGCAGACCCTGCCAAAGCCGATCACCACCCGCAATGACGAGATCGGCACGCTGGCGCGCACGCTGGAGGGGACCTCCCAGGCGCTGTGGTCGCGCATGGATGCGATCGAGAAATTCGCCGCCGATGTCAGCCACGAGATCAAGAACCCGCTGTCTTCCATCCGCTCGGCGGTGGAGACGCTCTCGCGGGTGGAGGACCCGGCCCGGGCCTCGCGGCTGCTGGCCATCGTGACGCAGGATGTGGGGCGGCTGGACCGGCTGATCACCGATATTTCCGACAGCTCGCGGCTGGATTCCGAGCTGTCGCGCAGCCGCTACGAGATTGTGGACATGGCCCGCATGCTGGCGACGCTGGCGGAGATTCATGACGCGACCCGCAAGGAGGGCAGCCCCTTCATGGAGCTGGACGCGCCGGCGGCGGGGCTGCTGGTGCGTGGCTCCGAGGCTAGGCTGGTGCAGGTGCTGCGCAACCTCATCGGCAATGCCATCTCCTTCAGCCCGGAGAATGCGAAGATCTATCTGCGCGGGCGCGAGACGGGCGGGATAATCGAGCTGGCGGTGGAGGATGAGGGGCCGGGCATTCCCGATGGCAAGCTCGATTCCATTTTCGACCGTTTCTATTCCGAGCGGCCGCAGAACGAGCAGTTCGGCAGCCATTCAGGGCTTGGCCTGTCCATCTCGCGCCAGATTGTGGAGGCGCATCAGGGCCGGATTTCGGCCGAGAACCGCCGCGATGAGAGCGGCCACGTGGTTGGCGCGCGCTTTGTCATCAGGCTACCGAAAGCAGGAGATTAACCGGGCATGCTCACCGTCATCGACCACCCCCTGGTGCAACATAAGCTGACGATCCTGCGCAAGTTGGAGACGACGACCGGGGGCTTCCGCCGCCTGGCGCGCGAGATTTCCCTGCTGCTGGGCTATGAGGTGCTGCGCGACCTGCCGCTGGAGCCGATCACCATCGAGACGCCGATGGAGGAGATGCAGGCCGTGCAGGTGCAGGGCAAGAAGCTGTGCTTCATCTCCATCCTGCGCGCCGGGTCGGGCATTCTGGATGGCATGCTGGACCTCGTGCCGGCGGCGCGCGTGGGCCATGTGGGCATGTACCGCGACCACGACACGCATGAGCCGGTGGAATATTACTTCAAGGTGCCCGAGGCGCTGGAGGAGCGGCTTTGCGTGGTGGTGGACCCGATGCTGGCCACCGGCCATTCCGCCGCCGCGGCGGTGAGGAAGCTGAAGGAAGCCGGGGCGAAGCGGATCAAATTCGTCTGCCTGCTGGCCGCCCCCGAGGGGGTGGCGGCGTTTGAGGCCGCGCACCCGGATGTGCCGGTTTATGCCGCCGCGCTTGACCGGCAGCTGGATGAGAACGCTTACATTTTGCCCGGCCTGGGCGATGCCGGGGACAGGCTGTTCGGCACCAAATGACGGCCAAGCCGGGCGAGATCGCGCCCTCCAGGCCGATGCGAAAGGCGGATATTCCGGCCTTTCTCACCGCCATCGCCAATGGCAATGAGGACCCGCGCACGGAGCTGGATTACGGCACGCCGTTTCAGCTTCTGGTGGCGGTGGTGCTCTCGGCCCAGACCACGGATGTGGCGGTGAACAAGGTGACGCCTGCCTTGTTTGCCGTGGCGCCGGATGCGGCCGGGATGGCGGCGCTGGGCGCGGCGGGGATTGGCGAGAAGATCCGCACCATCGGGCTCTGGCAGGCCAAGGCGAAGAATGTGGAGGCGCTGGCGCGGCAATTGCTGGAGCGCCATGGCGGGGCGGTGCCGGGCGAACGCGAGGCGCTGGAGGCGCTGCCGGGCGTGGGGCGCAAGACCGCGAATGTGGTGCTGAACGAGATTTTCGGGCAGCCGACCATGGCGGTGGACACGCATATCTTCCGGCTTGGCAACCGCACCGGCCTTGCGCCCGGCGCGACGCCGCGGGCGGTGGAGGATCAGCTGGTGAAACGGATTCCGAAAGCGATGCTCAAGCCCGCGCATCTCTGGCTGATTCTGCACGGGCGCTATGTGTGCAAGGCCCGCAAGCCGGAATGTTTTCGTTGCGCCGGGGCGCAATGGTGCATGTTCAAGGGCAAGACGCCGCACCCATAGGGGGCAGACCCGATCGGTGTGAACGGCCTGGGCGGCTTGCCGTGGCGCCGCGCGCGCCCCCGGCGACACACCGATTTTTCAAGCCCAGCCAATCCTGTCCATGTATCATGCAGGGGTGGACTTTGTTGCCGGTCCATAACCAGGCCGATGGGGAGCCGCTTCATGATGCATGCCATAGACGTCCTGCGGACACAGGCGCTCTCGTTGTCCATCCTGACGAAATTCGCGTTTATCATGGCGATGCTTGTTGGCCTGCCCTATCTGTCACGCCGGCTGCGG
Organism: Acidocella sp.; assembly: GCA_035499915.1. Taxonomy (GTDB): domain Bacteria; phylum Pseudomonadota; class Alphaproteobacteria; order Acetobacterales; family Acetobacteraceae; genus Acidocella. The sequence goes on along the minus strand of DATJXU010000038.1, from coordinate 8,389 downwards.
CTGCCGGTTGCCGTCGTCCTGCTGCTGAGCGGCGTCGTGGTCGGCCCGTACGGGCTGGAGCTGTTTGGCCAGAACCGGCCGATCGCGGATTTCTTTGCCGAACTCGGCAAGCTTTTTCTGATGTTTTTCGCGGGGCTGGAAATCGACCTGAACCGGTTCCGCGAGGCCCGGAACAAGACCGTGATCTTTGGCTTGTGGACCACGTTTGCGCCGCTGCTGCTGGGCACCCTGGTCGGGTTGGTGTTTGGCTATCGTGTCGTCCCGGCCATCGTGCTGGGGTCGCTTCTGGCCTCGCACACGCTGCTCGGCAGTTCCATTGTCCAGCAGCACAAGGCCAACGGCCTGGAGGCCATCGCGGTCACCGTCGGGGCGACGGTGATTTCGGACACGTTGTCGCTGTTGGTTTTTGCGGTGTGCCTTTCCACCTATGTCGGTGGCTTCTCGTTGCAGGCCATGCTGTTGCAGATTTTTGAGATCGCCGTGTTCGTGCCGCTGATCATCTTTGGCGTTGGCCGCGCCGGCGGGTATGTCCTGAAGATCGTGCGCGACAACGAGGAGGCTTATTTCGTCTTGATGCTTGTCATCATTGCGATTGCCAGCGTTCTTGCGGACCTCATCAATCTGCCGGGAATTGTCGGCGCATTCCTCGCCGGGCTGGCGCTCAATACCGCGGTTGAGGACACGCCCGCAAAGGAAAAGCTGGCGTTTTTAAGCCGGTCTTTGTTCATACCATGTTTTTTTATCGCCATCGGCTTCCTGATCAATCCGCTGGCCTTCCTGCGGAGCGTTCTGGACAATTTTCCCCTGGTCGCCGGGGTGATCGGCGCGCTGCTCGCGGGCAAGGGGATCGCCACGGCCATGGCCGGACGCGCCTTCGGCTATAGCCATGTCGTGCGCGTCACCATGTGGTCGCTGACCCTCCCCCAGGTTGCCGCGACGCTTGCCGCGGCCTTGGTTGCCTACAACACGCTCGACCCCGCGGGGCATCGGCTGATTGATGAAAACCTGCTGAATGTCGTTCTGGTGCTGATGCTCACCACCTCCATTCTCGGGCCGGTGCTGACAGAGCGCTTTCTGCCGCGCATGATCAAGGAAGACACGACACTTCATCCGGACGATTTCAAAACCTCCGCAGCTGCGGGCGGCGTAAACTCGTGATGATCTGGCATGGCCGGGCGTTACTTAAGATGATGTCCGTTTGATCGTCTGCCGCTGGCCGGAAACGTCCAAAGGGATTGGATTTCGTCTCTAAAGCCCCGCCGTCTCCCCCACATCCAGCGTGAAGAACGCCTCCGGCGAGATGCCCGCCTCGGCCAGCGCCACGGCCAGCTCTTTTTCCGGCGCGTCGATGGCCTCGCTGGTAAGTTGGAAGGTGCCGAAATGCATGCCGATGGCGCGCTTGGCGTGCAGGTCCTTGAAGGCCTGCACGGCTTCGGCGGGGTTTATATGCATGCTCGCCATCATCTCGCGCGGCTCATAGGCGCCGATGGGCAGCAGAGCGAGATCCGGCGCGCCGAGGCGGTGATGGATCTCGGCGAAGAATTTCGTGTAGCCGCTATCGCCCGCGAAATAGAGTTTCTGGCCATGATGATTGAGCATGAACCCGGCCCAGAGGGTTTTGTTCCTGTCCCATAGCGTGCGGGCGGCGAAATGCCGGGCCGGGGTGGCGGTGATATGGGCGCCGTGAATGGTGGTTGTGTCCCACCAATCCAGCTCGGTGGCGCCGGGCAGGCGCTGGCGGCTCAGGAATTCGGCATTGCCCAGGCTGGTGACGATCTGCACCGCCGGGAAACGCTTGCGGATGCGCCGCAGGGACGGGATGTCCATATGGTCATAGTGGTTATGCGAGAGCAGGATCAGGTCGATCTTCGGCAGGGCGCCGATGGGCAGGCCGGGGGCGCGCACGCGTTTGGGGCCGGCGAAGCGCACGGGCGAGCAGCGTTCGGAAAAGACCGGGTCGGTGAGCACCGTCAACCCCGGCAGGCAGAGCAGGAAGGTGCTGTGGCCGATCCAGGTGACGCTGGGGGTGGCCGGGTTGGGCGGGGGGTAGGGCTTGTTCTCCACATGCGCGGGCCAGGCGGCCCATTTGGCCGGATCGCGCGCGAAGCGTGCGCGCATCAGGCGCAGCAAGGCGGCCCGGCCACGGATGCCGGCATGGCGGGCCGGCTCCGGGTTGAAGAAAAAACTGCCGTTGAAATGATCTGATTCAGGCCTGCTCACGTACAATATATTGAAAAAAAACGCGGGCTTTAAATGGCTGAAAACACGTTGTTACAGGCCTTTACGAATCTTGCGGGCCAGGAGCCCGGGCACCGTGTCTTGTATCGGCGCGAAGTCGATGGATATGTACGCCAAGCAAAAAGGATTGTGGACCGATTATCGATGGCTGAGGTGAAAAAGACCCGGGTTCTGATCATTGGCGCCGGCCCGGCGGGGTATACGGCGGCCATTTACGCCGCCCGCGCCAATCTGGCGCCTGTGTTGGTGGCCGGCTTGCAGCCGGGCGGGCAGTTGACCATTACCACCGAGGTTGAGAATTACCCCGGTTTCGCCGCGCCGATCCAGGGCCCCTGGCTGATGGAGCAGATGGCCAAGCAGGCCGAGCATGTGGGCACCGAGATTCTCTATGATATCGTCACCCGGGTGGATTTCTCCGAACGGCCCTTCAAGGCCTGGACCGATGGCGGGCTGGAATTCGAGGCGGAGAGCGTGATCATCGCCACCGGCGCGCAGGCGCGCTGGCTGGGGCTGGCCTCCGAGCAGGCTTACCAGGGGGCTGGTGTTTCCGCCTGCGCCACCTGTGACGGGTTTTTCTATCGCGGCAAGGCTGTCGCGGTGGTTGGCGGCGGCAATACGGCGGTGGAGGAGGCGCTCTACCTCACCCACCATGCCAGCCATGTCACGCTGATCCACCGGCGCGATCATTTGCGCGCCGAGCGGATTTTGCAGCAGCGTTTGTTCGAGAACCCGAAAATCTCGGTCATCTGGGACCATGTGGTGGATGAGATCACCGGCTCCGGCACGCCGGAGGTGGTCACCGGCCTGCGGCTGAAGCATGCGGCCAGCGGCGAGACCCGGGAGCTGGCGGTGGATGGCGTGTTCATCGCCATCGGCCATTCTCCCACCACCGCCCTGTTCAAGGGGCAGGTCCGCACGGACGAGGAAGGCTATATCGTCACCAAGCCGGGGACGACGGAGACCTCCGTGCCGGGCGTGTTCGCCGCCGGGGATGTGCAGGATAAGATCTTCCGGCAGGCGGTCACGGCTGCCGGGACCGGCTGCATGGCGGCGCTGGAAGTCGAGAAGTTCTTGGGGAATATTCCTCTGCATATAAGCGAGGCGGCATAAAAATGACCGGGCAAAAAATGGATTGGGACAAGCTTCGCGTTTTTCATGCGGTTGCGGAGGCGGGCAGCTTCACCCATGCGGGTGACACGCTGAATCTCAGCCAATCGGCGGTGTCGCGCCAGATTTCGGCGCTGGAGGAGGCGCTGGCGGTGCCTTTGTTCCACCGCCATGCGCGGGGGCTGATTCTGACCGAGCAGGGTGAGGCGCTGAACCGCACCGTGCGCGAGGTGTTCGCCAAGCTGGCGATGACCGAGGCGCTGCTGGCGGAAAGCAAGGAGAAGCCCGCCGGGCGGCTGAAAGTGACCACCACCCACAGCTTCGGCGTGACCTGGCTGGCGCCAAGGCTGAAAACCTTCCTGGGCCAGCACCCGGATGTGACGGTGTCGCTGCTGCTGGATGATACCGATCTCGACCTCGCCATGCGCGAGGCGGATGTGGCGATCCGCATGCATCCGCCCCGCCAGCCCGACCTGGTGCAGCGCCATCTGGCGGAAGTCCGCCTGCAGGTCTGGGCGGCGCCTGACTATCTGAAGGCCCATGGCACGCCGGAGACGGTGGATGACCTGGACAAGCACAAGCTGATCCTGTTCGGGGACCGCAAGCCGCCGGTGCCGGATGTGAACTGGCTGGGTGAGCTGGGCCGCAAGGACGGCACCACCCGCCGCGGGATTCTGGAAGTGAACTCCCTGCAGGCGATGCTGGCTTGTATCCGCGCTGGTATCGGCATTGGCTCGGTGCCGGATTATCTGGTCAGCGATACGGCGGGCCTGGTTCCCATCCTGCCGGATGTGAAGAAGCCGCAGGTGGACATGTATTTTGTGTACCCGGAGGAGCTGCGCAACTCCAAGCGCGTCTCGGTCTTCCGTGACTTTCTGGTGAATTCCATTGCGGAACGCAACGGTGTGAGGGCTTGAAGCCAGGGGCCGCCTGAGGGCGGCCTGCTGCTGGAACATGTTGTTACAGAAAATCAACCAGATTACGATTTTCACACTTAAAAAAATCTGAATTGTGGCTTATATACAACACGTCCGGTGAGAACCGGACATCATCCACCTCCGAGAGGGGGTGGATTGGGATTTCGGTCCCAACGTCTCCCAGACGTGAAGCCTCCCTGTTGACTTGACCCGCTGGCCAAATGGCTGGCGGGTTTTTTTGCGTGGCGGCGTGGTTCAGAGCAACATCCGATCAAATGGACTCATTTGATCGGATGTTGCTCGCCAAAACAGAGATCTAGAGCGTTTTTCCTGAGCGCATGCGAATGGAAAATGCTCTAGAAGGCCAGGATGACGCAGGCGCGGTGCTTTTGGGAGATGACACAGGCCGGGCTGAGCCTGGCCGTGAAGGCGCAGCCCGGCGCCAGGCGCGTGGCCATTGGCCCGGTGCTGGATGCGGCCCCCGCCCCCGGCTGGCCGCCCGCCCGGCTGAAGGTGGCGGTGGCCGCGCCGCCGGAGGATGGCAGGGCGAATGCGGCGATCATCGAGGCGCTGGCGAAATGGCTGGGGGTGAAACCGGCCAGCATCACGCAGACAGCCGGGCAGGCCAGCCGGGAGAAGAAATTCCTGGTCTCTCCGGCCGTGAAAGTGCCGGAGGTTTAGAGCCTGATCGCTTGAGGGTGACGCGCCTTTGCGCGGCAAGCGAGGGCGTGAATCAGCCTCTTATTAAAGAGCCTGATCGCTTGAGGGTGGCGCGCATGCGTCAACCCCAAGCGATCGCGCTCTAGAAAATCACCAGATCGTCGCGGTGGATCACCTCGTCGCGCCCGCGAAAGCCGAGCAGCGCCTCGAAATCCTCCGAACGGTGGCCCGCGATGATGGCGGCATCGGCACTGGAATAGGCGGTGAGGCCGCGGGCGACGCGGGTGCCGTCCAGCGCCAGCACGTCCACCGGGTCGCCGCGCTCGAATGCCCCGGTGACCTTGCGGATGCCGGCGGGCAGCAGCGAGGAGCCCTTGGCCAGCGCCCTGGCGGCGCCGTCATCGATGGTGAGGGTGCCGGCGGGGGCGAGATGGCCGGCGATCCAGTTCTTGCGGGCGGAGCGGCCCTCCGGCGTGGGCAGGAACCAGGTGCATTTGGCCCCGGCGGCGATGGCGGCCACGGGGTTCTCCCGGTTGCCGATGGCAATGGCCATGGCGCAGCCGGCCTGGGTGGCGATCTGCGCGGCCACCAGCTTGGTGCGCATGCCGCCGGAGGAATAGCCGGGCGGCGGCTCGCCGCCCATGGCCATGATTTCGGGCGTGAGGGTTTCCACCACGGGGATGTGGGTGGCGTCCGGGTCTTTGCGCGGGTCGGCGGTGTAGAGGCCGTCAATGTCAGAGAGCAGCAGCAGCGCATCCGCCTGCATCATCTCCGCCACGCGGGCGGCCAGGCGGTCATTATCGCCATAACGGATTTCGGCGGTGGCGACGGAATCATTCTCGTTGATCACCGGCACGCAGCCCAGCGAGAGCAGGGTGGAGAGCGTGGCGCGGGCATTGAGGTAGCGGCGGCGGTCTTCCGTGTCGTCCAGCGTGATCAGCAGCTGCGCGGCGGTGAGGTCTTTGTCGCGCAAGGTCTGCGCCCAGGCCTGGGCCAGGCGGATCTGCCCGACGGCGGCGGCGGCCTGTTTCTCATCCAGCCGCAGTTTGGCGCCGCCCAGGCCGAGCTGGCGGCGGGCGAGGGCGATGGCGCCGGAGGAGACGACGATGATTTCCGCGCCATGGGCCATCAGCGCGGCGATGTCCTGCACCACGCCGCGCAGCCAGGCTTCGCGCGGGGCCGCGGTGTCGGGGTCGACGATGAGCGCGCTGCCGATTTTGATGACGATGCGCCGCGCGGTTTTCAGCGACGGGATCATGCTTTGCCGCGCTCGGCCTTGGCTTCGTTGATGACGTCCTGCAGGGTCCGCAGCACCTCTTTCACGCCTTCGCCGGTGACGGCGCAAATGCTCATCACCTTCGCGCCGGAGGCTTTCGCCAGGGCGGCCTTGCGCGAGGACAGCTCGCGCGGGGTCATCGCGTCGGTCTTGTTCAGCACGATGATCTCGGGCTTCTCGTCCAGCCCGCCGCCATAGGCTTCCAGCTCGGCGCGGATGGTGCGCCAGGCATCCACCACGCCACCTGCCGCGCCGTCGATGAGGTGCAGCAGCACGGCGCAGCGTTCCACATGGCCCAGGAAACGGTCCCCCAGCCCGGTGCCTTCATGGGCACCCTCGATGAGGCCGGGGATGTCGGCCAGCACGAATTCCTCGGACATGTTCAGCCGCACCACGCCAAGCTGCGGGTGCAGGGTGGTGAAGGGGTAGTCCGCGATCTTGGGATTGGCGCCGGAGACGGCTTTCAGGAAGGTGGATTTGCCCGCGTTGGGCAGGCCCACCAGCCCGGCATCGGCGATGAGTTTGAGGCGCAGCCAGACCCAGCGCTCCTCACCCGGCCAGCCTTTGTCCGACCGGCGCGGGGCGCGGTTGGTGGAGGTTTTGAAGCGGGCATTGCCGAACCCGCCATCACCGCCCTTGAGCAGCACGATGCGCATGCCGGGCTTGTCGAGATCCGCCAGCATGGTTTCGCGGTCGTCATCGAAGATTTGCGTGCCGACGGGCACCTTGATGACCAAATTGGGCGCGCCCGCGCCGGTCTTGTCGGACCCCGCGCCATTGCCGCCCTTCTTGGCCTTGAAATGCTGGGTGTAGCGGAAATCGATGAGGGTGTTCAGGTTCTCAACCGATTCGAACACGATGTCCCCGCCGCGGCCGCCATCGCCGCCATCCGGCCCGCCGAACTCGACATATTTCTCACGCCGGAAGGCGGTGACGCCATCGCCGCCATCGCCGGATTTGAGGAAGATTTTCGCCTGGTCCAGGAATTTCATCGGGGTACTCGAATAAAAAAAGCCGGCATGAGCCGGCTTTTATGGGGTGGGCCGTGCCCGAAACTTACTCGGCGGCCAGGGCCGCCGGCTCCACGGAAACGTGGACGCGGTCGTCAGCCTTGCGCTGGAAGACCACCTTGCCGTCAACGAGGGCAAAGAGGGTGTGGTCGCGGCCGACGCCGACATTGGAGCCGGGCTTCACCTTGGTGCCGCGCTGGCGGACCAGGATGTTGCCGGCGATGACGGCCTGGCCGCCAGCCTTCTTAAGGCCGAGGCGCCGGCCTTCGGTATCGCGGCCGTTGCGGGATGAACCGCCTGCTTTCTTGTGTGCCATGGGTCTGCTGCTCCTTTAGGCCGCGTTGATTGCCGCGATGCGCAGCACGGTGACGTGCTGGCGATGGCCGTTCTTGCGGCGGCTGTTCTGCCGGCGGCGCTTCTTGAAGATGAGGACCTTATCCAGGCGGTCCTGGGCGATGACGGTGGCGGTGACCGAGGCGCCGGCGACCACGGGGGCGCCAAGCTTCAGGGTCCCTTCGCCACCAACGGCGAGGACATCAGTGAAGGTAACCGTGCTGCCGGCTTCCGCCTCCAGCTTCTCAACCTTCAGCACCGCGTCTTGCGTGACGCGGTATTGTTTGCCGCCGGTGCGGATGACTGCGAACATGGTATAATCCAATCAGGTGTCGACACATAACCGAGAGCGCGGCCAAGGAGAACCCGGCCACGCGAGTGGCGCGTTATAGCCGGGCCTAGGGCGCTGTCAATGCCGATTCTGCACCGGCTCGGTTTGGGGTTCTGCAGGCCTGTTGCCGAGCGGCATCGGCTTGCCTATAAGCCCGGCACCGGCGATCCCCGGAGAGGTGCCAGAGTGGCCGATTGGGGCAGTCTCGAAAACTGTTGTGCGTGCAAGCGTACCGTGGGTTCGAATCCCACCCTCTCCGCCAGAAGCCCTTGCACTTAAGTGCAACGCCATCACCAACTACATTGAAATTGCAGGTTTTTTGAACGGTCGGCTTGCTTGACCGTGCGCCCTCATGCACGTACATCTCGCTTATATTTGTGGGATGAATTGCGGGTAGGAGGTTTGGCGGAAGATGGTCCGAGCTCTTGAAAAACTTTCCCCGGTGGCCGTGAGGAACGCCAACAAGGCTGGCATGTATGGTGATGGTGGCGGGCTCTGGTTGCATGTCGGCCCGAAT
>DATJXU010000037.1:0-2060 GCA_035499915.1 Acidocella sp. | reverse complement strand
CGCGCGGAAACGCAGGAACTCATCCTTGCCAATGACAGCGTGTTTGGCCCGCTGACGCCGCTGGGCGACATTCTACGCCGTCTCAACTATGCGAAAGCTGATGTCTGGGGCCTGACCGAGAGCTGGCAGGTGCGCTACCATCTGCAATCCTTCTTCCTCGCCTTCGGCCCGGCAGCGCTTCGCTCCGAGGCGTTCGGCAAGTTCTGGAAATCCGTGCGCCCAGTTCCGGTGAAATCCTACGTGGTGCATGCCTATGAGGTCGGCATCACCCAGGCGATGATGAAAGGTGGGCTGCGCTGCGCAGCACTTTGGGGCTATGAATCGCTGATCAAGCAGACGAACCGGGACGTGTTGGCAAAGCTGATCGAGGACGAAGAGACCGATCTCGCCAAGCAGGACCCCATCCACATCACCCGCAAACTGCAGATCCTGCGCATTCGCGACGGTGTCGCCCGGCGCATGGCGCTGAACCCGACCTCGGATTTATGGCGGCAGCTGCTGCTCTCTGGCTTCCCCTTCATCAAGCGCGAGCTGCTGCGCGACAACCCCACCCGCGTGGAAGACGTGGGCGACTGGGTCGAAGTGGTACGGGACGTGATGGGCGCTGACCCGGAGCCGATTCTGGTCGATCTGCGGCAGATGCTGAAAGGCGGCGCGCCCTGATCCGGCTAATCTACCGCCTCATCTTTTTTGTGCTCTGGACGCTTTTCGCGGTGCCGGTGCAGGCGGTGCTGCTCATGCTGCCCGGGCGGGGCAAGGAGAGCTTCGCCCGCACATATTGGCGCGGTGTCGCCTGGATTTTGGGCCTCAGGCTGCGGGTGGTCGGCCAGATCGCGCCAATGCGGCCGGTGCTGTTCGCCGCCAATCACTGGTCCTGGCTGGATATCGTAGCACTCGGCGCGGTGCTGCCCGCCTGCTTCATCGCCAAGGGCGAGGTCGGGCAGTGGCCTATCCTGGGGCTGATCTCCCGGCTGGGGCGGACGATCTTCGTCTCGCGCGGGCGAGACACCGTGGCCCGAGAGCAGAAGGAAGTGCTGGACCGGCTGGCGGCGGGGGATAATGTCCTCCTGTTCCCCGAGGGTACATCCTCCGACGGCAACCGCGTGCTGCCCTTCGCCGCGGCGTTCTTCTCCCTGGCCTTCACCGAGGCAGCCCCCTGGGTGCAGCCGGTAACGATCGTGTACGACGAACTCGAGGGCCTGCCCGTGCGCCGGGGCGACCGCGCCGAAATCGCCTGGTTCGGGGACATGGACCTCGCCCCCCACGCCAGCAAGTTGTTGCGACGTCGCAACCTGCGCGCCACCATCTGGCTCGATGCGCCGATCCCGCCGGGCACCTACAAAAGCCGCAAGAGCCTTAGCACGGCGCTGCAGGCGCGGATTTCGGCCAACGCGGCCGCACTTCGTCAAGGGCAGACGCCTGACTTGGCCGAATAATTTCAGAACCGCATCAAAACCGCCCACGAAAAATGCTCCACGTGGAGCATGACCGTTCCCGATTCAAAACTTTGGCGTTTTGTCGGCAAACTCGCTAATACCCGGCCATGCACTACGATGTCATCGTTATTGGCGGCGGGCATGCGGGCACCGAGGCCGCCGCCGCCGCTGCGCGCTACGGGGCCAGCACCCTGCTTGTCACTCACCGGGCGGACCGGCTGGGCGAAATGTCCTGCAACCCGGCCATTGGCGGCATCGGTAAGGGGCATCTGGTACGCGAGATCGACGCGCTGGACGGGCTGATGGGCCGTGCAGCGGACGCCGCCTGCATCCATTTCAAGCTGCTCAACCGCACCAAGGGCCCGGCGGTGCGCGGCCCGCGCGCCCAGGCGGACCGCAAACTCTACCGCCAAGCCATCCAGGCGCTGCTGGCGGCACAGCCCAACCTCACCATTTTGCAGGCCGAAGCCGCCGGGCTGGTTAGGGATGCCTCCGGCCGGCTCCGCGGCATTGCACTGGCCGATGGCCGGGAGATCGCCTGCGGCGCCGCTGTGCTCACCACCGGCACCTTCCTCAACGGCATGCTGCATTTCGGCACCGAGATGGTCAGCGGCGGGCGAATCG
>DATJXU010000036.1:0-6874 GCA_035499915.1 Acidocella sp. | reverse complement strand
CTCGGTCTGGATGCCCTTGGCTTCCTCAACCGTGATCACGCCCTCATTGCCGACCTTCTGCATGGCCTGGGAGATCATGTCGCCGATCTCGGACTCGCCATTGGCGGAGATGGTGCCAACCTGGGCGGTCTCGGCCGGGGTGGTGATCTTCTTGGTGCGGGCCTTCAGCTCTTCCACAACGGCGGTGACCGCCTTGTCGATGCCGCGGCGCAGATCCATCGGGTTCAGGCCAGCCGCCACGGCCTTCACGCCCTCGCGCACGATGGCCTGGGCCAGCACGGTCGCGGTGGTGGTGCCGTCACCGGCCAGGTCGTTGGTCTTGGAGGCGACTTCGCGGATCAGCTGCGCGCCCAGGTTCTCGAACTTGTCGGACAGCTCGATTTCCTTGGCGACGGACACGCCGTCCTTGGTGATGCGCGGGGCGCCGAAGCTCTTCTCGATGACGACGTTACGGCCCTTGGGGCCCAGCGTCACCTTGACGGCATTGGCGAGGGTGTCGACGCCGCGCAGCATGCGGTCGCGCGCGTCGGAACCAAAACGGACGTCTTTGGCAGCCATGTGTGTAGCTCCTTGATTTAAGCGGCCTGATTCAGACTGCGCGGCTTTGCCGCTCCGTCATCAGGACGCTGCAGTGGGGGTGATTAGGCGGCGATGATGCCCAAAATGTCGGATTCTTTCATGATCAGCAGGTCTTCCCCGTTGATCTTGACCTCAGTGCCGGACCATTTGCCAAACAGCACGCGGTCGCCAGCCTTGACGTCCAGGGCCACCAGGGCGCCGGCCTCGTTGCGCGCGCCGGCGCCGGCGGCCACAACTTCACCTTCCTGCGGCTTTTCCTTGGCGGTGTCGGGAATGATGATGCCGCCCGCGGTCTTTTCCTCGGCAGTGATGCGGCGGACGACGACGCGGTCGTGCAGGGGGCGGAAATTCGCCATGTTGATCGCTCCTAAACATTATGTCTTAAAAGCTTCCCAGCCTGTCCGGCCCAATCTGCGGCGCCGCGGCTGTTAGCACTCCCCTTGTGAGAGTGCCAGCGGTTTAACCTGACCCCTGAGGATAAGTCAAGAAAGGCAGCACTCTCGGGTGGTGAGTGCCAAGTTTCTGGATTTATTGAAGATTGTAGTTGCGCGGCAGGGGGTTGTGTGTGGCAGTCTGATGAAACCCCGGGGAAATGCCAAAGCCAAGCTGAATGGAGAGTGCTGAGCATGTCCCTTGCCTTGCAGATGCGCGCCTGGCGCCTGACCACCGCTGAAATTCTCTACCACATGCCGGACCATCCGGGCCTGCTGCAAAGCTATATCTGGCAGGAGCTGGATCTGGCGCCGCAATTCCCGGCCTTGCGCAAATTCCTGGATTTCTGGGACCGGAACCTGGATGGCAAGCTGCATTCCGTGCGCGTGGGCCATGCCGACATCATCACCCCGCCGCGCTGGTCGGCCGGGCATGTGCTGACCCTACATTAGCCATTCGGCAGCTCGACGAGGCTGAACAGCCCGAGCGGGCGCATGCCGCGCACCGTGGCGGCGGCCAGATCCGCCTGGGTGAACATGTGCCCCAGCCGGAAATCCGGGTGCCAGCCCAGCCAGCCGGAGGCGGGCGCCATAGCGCGTTCCATCCACCAGATAGGGCCCCTCTCCCGGGCGAAATGGTTCACGAACAGGATTTTGCCGCCGGGCTTTACCACCCGGCGCAGCTCCTTCACCAGGGCGCGCGGGTCCGGCACCACGGAGGCCACGAACATCGCCACCGCGACATCGAAGCTGCCCGTCTCAAAGCTGGTATTCTGCGCGTCCATTTCCAGCAGCGCCTCGACATTGCGCAGCCCCATTTCGGCGGCGCGGGCACTGGCAATGGCCAGCATGTCGTGGGAGAGGTCGATCCCCGTGATCCGCTTGCCGGGCGCGTAAAGCGGCAAGGCAAGGCCGGTGCCGACACCGACTTCCAGCACCGCGCCGCCGGGTGCGTTGTTGACGGCACTCACCGCGGCGTTGCGGGCGGCACGCGAGACCAGCCCGAACCAGCTGTCATAGGATTTGGCGTAGCGCGAATAAGCGGCGCGGATGGTATCCGCGTCCAGTTTCGCGCGCGGGCCATCAAGGGCCGCGCTGGAGACATCTCGCATCCTTTAGTCCTTGGCGCCTGTCACAATTTATTAACGGAGCTTTGCGCGTAATGGGGGGCGGGCGCAATGGTCTTGAAAGTTTTTAGATCAATATGAACCGGGATTGATACGCCCGGTTCACCCTGTTCAAGACGCGCCCTGGCCTGAGAGCGCGTCTTCGACGATGCCGGGGGTCAGGATTTGCGGTAGGATTTCCGCGCCGCCACCGGGTGGATAATAGAGATAGAGCGGCACCCCGGCGCGGTGATTCGCATCCAGCAGGGCGGTAATGGCCGGGTTCCTCTGCGTCCAGTCCCCCACAAGCAGGGCCACGTTTTTGCTCTTGAACAGGGTTTGCACGGGGGCGGCGGCCAGGGTGGAGCGCTCATTCACCTGGCAGGTGATGCACCAGGCGGCCGTGAGGTCGATGAAGACCGGCCGCCCGGCGGCGCGCAAGGACGCAAGCTGCGCGGCGCTATAGGGCGCGGCGCCGGGCAAGGTGAGGGCAGGGCGCGCCGGGGCCGCGTGCAGGAAGGGCAGCAGCACGAGCACCGCCAGCCCAAAAGCTGGCCGGCGCGGCAAAGCCAGCCCCAAAGCGGCGGCACCCAGCAGCAGCAGCGCCAGCCCATCCGGCCCCGCTTGCCGGAACAGCACCCAGGCCAGCCACGCGAAGCTGGCGAACATCGGGATGGCCAGTAGCCGCTGCACGGTCTGCATCCAGCGCCCCGGGCGCGGCAGTGCAGCGGCCAGATGCGGCGCCAAGGCCAGCACCAGCACCGGCAGGGCCAGCCCCAGCCCCAGCGCCAGGAACAGCCCCATGGCGGGCAATGTTGGCAAGGCCAGGGCGGCGGCGATGGCGGCGCCCATGAAGGGCGCGGTGCAGGGTGTTGCCACCAGCACCGCCAGCAACCCGGTGAGGAAGCTGTGCTGCGCCGGAATCCGCCCGATGAAGCCCGGCATGGAAAGCTGGAACTGTCCGGCGAGGCTGAGCCCGGCGGCGAGGATGATCCACGCCACCAGCGCCACGAAGACGGGGGACTGGAACTGAAAGCCCCAGAACGCCCCACCCCCCGCCGCCCGCAGCGCCAGCAGCAAGCCGCCCAGCGCCGCCATGCAAACCAGCACGCCCGCCGTGTAGCCCAGCGCCTCGCGCCTGATATGCCCGTGCGCCGCGCCGCCCAGCCGGGCAAAGGCCACGCCCTTCATCGCCAGCACCGGAAACACGCAGGGCATGAGGTTCAGCAGCAGCCCGCCCGCCAGCGCCAGCAGCCACCAGGGCGCATGCGATGCGGGCGGCGCAAGCGTGGCGGCGAGGCTGAGCGCCTGCATCTGGCCGCTCGGGTCGGTGAGTTCCAGCACGCCGGTCAGTCTGGCGGGGGCGGGGCCGGCGAGCGGCAGCTTCAGCCGTAATCCATCTTCGGTGAAGGAGAGGGGCTGCGGCGCGTCATTCACCAGCACGCTGGCGGAGTCAGGAAAGAACCGGGCGGATTTCACCTGCATGGTGGTGGGGCCGGTGAGGCTGAGCGTGCCGTCGGGCGCCAGATGCGCCGTGTAGGGCGAGGGCACGATGGAGGGCGCCACGGGAAACAGCCCGGCCTGCGCCGAGGCGCCGCCAGTCAGGGGCAGGGTGAAGGCGGCATGCTCGGGCACGCAGAGATCGGAACAGACCAGCCAGCGCGCCTGCACCGCCACGCTGGTCCCGGCATGGCTGGCGGTGAAGGGCAGGACCACATGGCCGGAGAGCACGTAAGCCCCCACCCCGCCTTGGGAGAAGAAATCCGGCGCGGGCCAGGAGACGGGGCTGAGCGCCAGCGGCGGCGCGGCGCTGACCCGCGGCGCCAGCCCGGCATCGCCTGGGTCTTGCCAATAAATATGCCAGCCCGGTTGCAGCTTGAATTCCAGCGCGAGCTTGATGTGCCCGTTCTCGGCCTGGTTGGCGGCGGAGATCAGCCGCACCTCATCGCGCGGCGAGGTGAAGGGCGCGCTGGCGGCGGCCAAGGCCAGCCGGGGGGCAAGCAGCAAAGCGAGCAGGAGCAAACAACGCATCGGGCGGGAATATCGCATGAAACCCGCCTCTCTGGTATCGGGGCGCGATGATGATCGATCTGCCCGTTGCCGAAGCCCTGCCGGAGTTGTTGCGCGCGCTGGGGCCGGAAGGCGGCAATGCCGTGCTGGTGGCCCCGCCCGGTGCCGGCAAAACCACGCTCGTGCCGCTGAAGGCGCTGGAGGCGGGGCTGGGCAAGATTCTGCTCCTGGAGCCGCGCCGCCTGGCCGCCCGCGCGGCGGCGATGCGCATGGCGGAGATGCTGGGCGAGGTGGCGGGCGAGCGCGTGGGCTTTCGCACCAGGCTGGACAGCGCGGTGGGCCCGAACACGAAGATCGAGGTGATCACCGAAGGTCTGCTCACCTCCCGCCTGCTCTCCGACCCCGGCCTCTCCGGCGTGAATCTGGTGATTTTCGACGAGGTGCATGAGCGCAGCCTGGAGGCCGATCTGGCGCTGGCCCTGGTGCGCGACCTGCAATGCACGCTGCGGCCGGAACTGCGGATTCTCGCCATGTCCGCCACCGCCGAGGCGGAGAAATTCGCGGCCATGCTGAATGCGCCGGTGGTGGAGAGTGCCGGCAAAATGTTCCCCGTGGAGGTGACGCACGCGAAGCGCGACATCATGTCCCCACGCGACCTTCCCGAAGCCGCCGCCAAAGCGGTGCGCGAGGCGCTGCTGGAGCATCCGGGCGATATCCTCGTCTTCCTGCCCGGCATGACGGAGATCCGCCGCACCGAGCAGGCGCTGGAACGCTGCCCGGCTTTGGTGTTGCCTTTGCACGGGGACCTTTCGCGCGAGGCGCAGGACAAGGCGCTGCGCGCGCACCAGGAGCGCCGGGTGGTGCTCTCCACCTCCATCGCGGAAACCTCGCTCACCGTGCCGGGGGTGCGGATTGTCATCGATGGCGGCTATCGCCGTGCCCCGGTGCTGGACACCGCCTCCGGCCTCACGCGCCTGGCCACCCAGCGCATCTCCCGCGCGGCGGCGGCGCAGCGGGCCGGGCGCGCCGGGCGGCTGGGGCCAGGTGTGGCGATAAGGCTCTGGTCCGAGGCGCTGAATCGCGGCCTGCCGCAATTCGATCGCCCGGAGATTTTCGCCGCCGAGCTTTCGGGGCTTGCCCTGGCCTGCGCCGCCTGGGGCGAGGCGCCGGGGGATCTGCCCTTTCCCGACGCGCCGCCCGAGGGCGCGCTGAAAGCCGCGGTCTCGCTCCTCTCCGGCCTGGGCGCGCTGGATGACGGCGCCAAAATCACCCCGCTGGGCCGGGAGATGGCGCGGCTGCGCGCCGAGCCGCGTTTGGCCGCGATGATGCTGGCCAGCCACGAAAAACCGGTGCGCGCCTTGGCCGCCGACATCGCCGCGATTCTGGAGGAGCGCGATTTCCTGCCCCAGACGGCCTCGGCGGATTTGCAGCTGCGGCTGGAGGCCCTGGCCGGGCGGGGGGAGGGCGACCGTGCCATCCTCTCGCGCGTGCGCCAGGCCGCAAAACTCTACCGCAACCGCCTGGGGGTGGGGAATGTCCCCGGATTCGGCCCGCCCGGCCCGGTGGTGGCCGCGGGGTTCCCTGACCGTATCGGCCAGGCGCGCGGGGAGGCGGGGTCCTACCGGCTCTCCGGCGGCGGGTCCGGCAATCTCCCGGCCTCCGACCCGCTGGCGCGCGCCCGGCTCATTGCCGTCGCCTCCCTGGACGGGCGGGGATCAAAAATCCGCCTTGCAGCGCCTCTGGACGCGGATGCCCTGCCCGATTTTCTGCAAACCCGCTGCAAGACCACGCGCGAGACCGGATTCGACCCGGCGAGCGGCGCGGTTTCGGTGCGCGAGCGTGTGCGCCTCGGCAATCTGGTGCTGGCGGACCGCAACGCCCCGCCCGCGCCGGAGGAAATCCAGGCCGCCCTGGCGCAGGCGCTCTCCACCAGGCTGGACCAGCTGGACTGGACCGACGCTGCGGAGAATTTCTGCGCCCGCGTGGCGGTGATGCGCGGTGTGGATGCGGATTATCCCGATCTCTCCCGCCCCGCTTTGGCCGCCAGCGTGCAGGTTTGGCTGGCCCCCTATCTGGCCGGGATGACCAATCTGCGTGAGGCGAAAGGACTTGATCTTTACCAAGTGCTGCGCGTCCAGCTTACCCATGAGCAGGCCACGCGGCTGGACAAGGACCTGCCCGCCGAGCTGCGGCTGAAAGGCGGCACGGTGAGGATCGACTATGCCGGCCCGGTGCCCGTCGCCTCCGCCCGCGCGCATGTGTTTTACGGCACGGATGCCACGCCCGCTTTGGCCGGCGGAAAAATCCCCCTGCAACTGGCGCTGCTCTCCCCGGCGCAGCGCCCCATCGCCATCACCGCCGATCTGGCTGGTTTCTGGCGCGGCGGCTGGGCGGATGCCAGGCGGGACATGCGCGGGCGTTACCCCAAGCATGACTGGCCGGAGCAACCCTGGCTGGGCGGCGAAAAGCGGTAGCGGGAATCGAATTGCCATTAACAACTATATGGAAAATCGTTGCTTTTAACATTTGGATTTCTGCTAAGGCCCCCAGAAAGGCCCCCAATTTAATTTCGCCTGGCTCGGCCTGCTCTTTCGATACAGAACGAGAGGAAGAGTAGTTATGAGGCTGGAAGATGTAGTAAATCACTGCATCGGTAAATGTAAAACTTGTTCGTCTTGAGTTGCGTCTGTGTACCGTTGATCTGACGAGTAGCCTGAAAAGCTACGGGTGCGACCCAAATTCGGGTTG
>DATJXU010000035.1:0-12517 GCA_035499915.1 Acidocella sp. | reverse complement strand
AGCGCCGGGTCGGGCCGGCCGTCACCGGGCAGGATAGCGAGGCGCAGCCCCGTCTCCCGCGCCAGTGTTTGCAGGGTGGTGAGCCCGTAGGCCCAATAGGCCTCGCCGCCGATCAGCCGCGCCAGCACCGCCTTGGCGCCGTGCAACGTCTTCTCAGCGTAATTGTCCACCGAGACCGGGTGGCGCAGCGCGGCCAGATTGACGAGCCGCAGCGAGGGCAGCGCCCGCCCCGCCGCCCGCGCCTGCTGCCAGCCCGCCGCGAAGGCGCCGAGATCGCTGTCCGAGAAGGAAAGCACCACGAGATCCGCCGGGTCCTGGCCGGGGTCGAAGGGTGTCTCCGTCTCCTCCAGCCCGTGGCTCTCGCGGAAGACGATGTGCATGGCCGCGCTGTCAGCCGCCCTGAGCGTGATGACCGGAGGCGGAATCGCCGGTGGTCTGAATCACGCGATCAGTCAACCCGGCGCGGATCACCGTCTCGTCGACATCGCCAATCTCAGCGATCACCACCAGTTGCGAGGCGCGGGGCTGCGCGCCCCAGGGGCGGTCATACTGGCTGCGCACGCGCGGGCCCACGGCCTGCACCAGCAGGCGCATCGGCTTGCCCGCGATGGCAATATGCCCCTTCACGCGCAGGATGTTCTGCTCTCGCGCCAGGCGCTCAATGGCGGCCAGCAAGGGCTCCGGCGACGCCAGTTCCGGCAGTTCCACCACCATGGTCGCAAAGTCGTTATGCTCGTGGCCGTCCTCCGCATCGTGGTGCGAGGGGCGTTGGGCCAGATCGGCCTCAGCCGCCGCGCCCAGCCCCAGCAGCACGGCGGGGTCGATGATCCCCTCCGTCACCGGCAGCATCGGCACGGGGCGGGGCAGCTCGGCGGTGATGGTCGCGCGCGCCGCCGCCAGCCCGTCCGCCCCGGCAAGGTCCGCCTTGCTGAGCAGGATGAGGTCAGCGCAGGCCATCTGGTCCTCGAATACCTCGGAAAGCGGCGTCTCATGCTCGGTGGGCGTGGCGGCTTCGGCGGGCAGCGGGGCGAAGCGGCCATCGGCCACGGCCTCGGCATCGGCGAGCGCGATCACGCCATCCACCGTCACGCGCGAGCGGATGGCGGGCCAGTCGAACGCCTTCAAGAGCGGCTTGGGCAGAGCCAAGCCGGAGGTCTCGATGAGGATATGGTCCGGCCTGTTCGGCAGGGCCAGCAGGCGCTCCATGGTGGGGATGAACTCGTCCGCCACCGTGCAGCAGATGCAGCCATTGGCGAGTTCCAGAATAGCGTCCTCCGGGCAATTTTCGTCCGCGCAGCCGCGCAGAATGTCGCCATCCACGCCCACCGTGCCGAACTCGTTCACCAGCACAGCCAAGCGCCGCCCGCCGGGGTTGCGCAGCAAATGGCGGATTAGCGTGGTCTTGCCCGCGCCGAGAAAGCCGGTGACGACGGTGACGGGGATTTTGGCGAGATCGGTCATTCACAGGTCTCCTGAGGAGGAAGGCGGGCAATTACGTGCTTGCGGAACAAGGCGGGACGCTCGCGCCAGGGCACGATGCCATCCGGCGTGGCGGCATAGGCGGCGGCAAAGGCGAGAATAGCGGCGGAATCCTCCGGCTGCATGGGGCCGTGGATATAGGACCAGCTTCCAGGGGCGGAGAGCGCGATGGCCGGGCCCTTGCCGCAGGCGGAGAGACATTCCACCGGGCGGATGCGCACGCCTTCAGGCGCGGCCTCCTGGCTCAGCGCTGCGTGCAGCCGCGCGCCGGGACAGGGCTGGCCTTCCTCCGGCACCGTGCCGGCCCGGCAGGTGATGCAGACATGCAGCGTCGCGCCCATTGGCATCCTTCAGTCTCCGGCGGGCGGGGCGCGCGAAACCGGAGGCGCGCCTTTGGTAGGCATCACCCTTTACCCGGCAGCGGCACACCCCGTCCGCCCGTTGCAATCCTCGGCTGGCAGGTCTCCCGGCTTACGGATAGGGGCGGTTGGGCCCTGTGGCCATCCGCCTTCCCGGCTGCTGCCAGTGGCGATGGATGGCCTCTCCGGTCACGGTCGCGGGGGCGGCTACGCCTCGGGGCCGGAGCCCCTATCGTATTCCCTTTTGGCCTGACATAAGCCAGGCACCAGCACAGCCGCATGACAGGCCGCATGCGGGAGCGATTGTCAAGCAGCATTGCCGAGGATGAAGCCATGCCCCTACCCCCAGAGGACGCCGCCAGCCACGCCGCCAAGATGGTGCGCATCAAGGCCGCGCGGGACAGGATGATGGCGGGCAAGACCGGGGAGAAGGGGTTGCTCATCGTGCATACCGGGGCGGGCAAGGGAAAATCCTCCGCCGCCTTTGGCATGGTGCTGCGCTGCATTGCTCACAACATGCCCTGCGCCGTGGTGCAGTTTATCAAAGGCGGGTGGGATACGGGCGAGCGCCGCCTGCTGACTGAACATTTCTCGGAGCTGTGCCAGTTCTACGCCATGGGCGAGGGCTTTACCTGGGAGACGCAGGACAAGGAGCGCGACATCGCCGCCGCGCGCGCCGGGTGGGAGAAGGCCAAGGACCTGATCCGCGACGAAACCCTGCGCCTGGTGTTGCTGGACGAGATCAACATCGCACTGCGCTACGGCTATCTCGACCTCTGCGAGGTGCTCACCTTTCTGCGCGAGGAGAAGCCGCCCATGACGCATGTGGTGCTCACCGGCCGCAACGCCGCGCCGGAGCTGGTTGAGGCGGCGGATCTGGTGACCGAGATGACGCAGGTGAAGCATCCGTTCCGCGCCGGGATCAAGGCTCAGCCGGGGGTGGAGTTCTGATGCCGGCGCTGATGATCCAGGGCACCGGCTCGAATGTCGGCAAATCTCTGCTGGTGGCCGGGCTGTGCCGGGCTTTGCTGCGGCGCGGGCTGAGCGTGGCGCCGTTCAAGCCGCAGAACATGTCCAACAACGCGGCGGTGACGGCGGATGGCGGCGAGATTGGCCGGGCCCAGGCGTTGCAGGCCCTGGCCGCCGGGCTGGCGCCCGTGGTGGACATGAACCCGGTGCTGCTGAAGCCCGAGGCCGAGACCGGGGCGCAGATCATCGTGCAGGGGCGGCGCCTGGCCACGCTGCGGGCACGGGACTACGCGGCGCTGAAGCCGAGCCTGATGCCGCGCGTGCTGGAAAGCTTCGAACGGCTGAAGGCGCGGCACGATCTTGTCATCGTGGAAGGCGCGGGCAGCCCGGCGGAGGTGAATCTGCGCGCCGGAGATATCGCCAATATGGGCTTCGCCCGCACTGCCAATGTGCCTGTGGTGCTGGCGGGGGATATCGACCGGGGCGGGGTGATCGCGCAGATGGTCGGCACCCAGGCGGTGCTGGACCCAGCTGACGCGGCGATGGTGCAAGGCTTCATCATCAACAAATTCCGCGGCGATCCGCGTTTGTTCGACGATGGCTACGCGCTGATCGCGGCGCGCACCGGCTGGCGGGGCTTTGGCGTGCTGCCCTATTTTCCCGGCGCGGCGCGTTTGCCGGCGGAGGATGCGCAGGATTTGTACAGGCCGCGGGCGCGCGGCGGGGCGTTGCGCATCGCCTGTCTGGCTTTGCCACGCATCGCCAATTTCGACGATCTCGACCCGCTGGCCGCCGAGCCGGGGGTGGAACTGGTGATGGTGCGGCCGGGCCAGCCGGTCCCCGGCGATGCGGCGTTGGTCATCCTGCCCGGCAGCAAATCCACGCGCGGCGATCTCGCGGCGTTGCTCGAGCAAGGCTGGGATATCGACCTGCGGGCGCATGTCCGGCGCGGCGGGGCCGTGCTGGGATTATGTGGGGGCTACCAGATGCTGGGGCGGGTGATCCGCGACCCCGAGGGGCTGGAAGGCCCGCCCGGCGAAGTCGAGGGGCTGGGGCTGCTGGAGGTTGAGACTGAGATGCGCCCGCAGAAGCGCCTGGGGCTGGTGCAGGCCGTGCATGAAGCCAGCGGCGAGGTGTTCTCGGGTTACGAGATTCATATTGGCGAGAGCACCGGCCCGGCGCGGGCACGGCCCTTTGCGCGCATTGGCGGACAAGGAGAAGGCGCCGTATCGCCCGATGGGCTGGTGATGGGCAGCTATCTGCACGGGCTGTTCGCGGCGGATGGCTTCCGTGCGGGTTTCCTGCGCGCCCTGGGCGGCCAGGCAAGTGGGCTGAACTACGCCGCCGGAGTGGAAGACGCGCTGGACGCGCTGGCCGCGCATATGGAGGCGCATATGGACATCTCCGCCCTGCTGGCGCTGGCGGCCTAGCGTATCTGCCAGGGCGTGGCGGTGTTCTTCTGCCAATCGGCACGGTGGAGCAACGGCGTGTCATCGGTGAATTCCGGCCAGCCGAGGCAGAGATAGGCAGAGAAGCGCCAGCACGGCGGCGCCGCGAACAGCGCCTCCATGGCGGCGGGCTCCAGGATGGAGACCATGCCCATACCCAGATTCTCCGCCCGCGCCGTCAGCCAGAGCGTGTGGATGGCCATGGCGGTGGATTGCTCAAGTGTCTCCGGCATGGTCTGGCGGCCAAGCCCGTGCCCGGCCTGGGGGGTAAGATCGGTGAACACGGCGAGCTGCACCGGGGCGTTGTCCAACCCGGCAAGCTTGAGCTGGGCATAGGCCGCCGCCTGTTCGCCCTCGTAAATTCCGGCGGCCTGAGCGTTGCAGCGGACAAACTCCGCCCGCACGGCGGCGCGCAGGGCCGGGCTTTCCACCACCAGCACCCGCCAGGGGCGGGCATTGCCCACCGAGGGGGCAAGCTCCATGGCCTGTTGCAGCCTCGCCAGCACCGGGGCGGGCACGGGGTCTGTGCGGAAATGCCGGACATCGCGTCGCCAGCGCATCAGCGTCTCCAGCATCTCCGCCGCGCCGGGGCTAAATTGCATGGGGCGCCTCCGTCAGGACCTGGGCGAGCCGGGCCCATTCGGCCTCGCTGCCGGGCAGGCCAAGCCGCAGCCAATGCGCGGAATAGGGGAAGATGCGCGACCAGATGCGCGCGTGCGCCAAGCGCCGTTGGGCTTGCGCTGCGTCCGGCGTCTCGTAGAGGCGGAACAAGGCGGTGCCACCGGCCAGATGCCAACCCGCTTCAGCCGCCAGCGCGTCCATGCGTCCGGTTTCGGCCCGCAACCGTAGGCGGGTTGCCGCCACCCAGGCAGTGTCGGCGAGGGCTGAGGCGCCGATCTGCAGCGCCGGGCCGTTCACCGGCCAGGGGCCAGCCAGCTGGGCGAGTGCCGCCGCATCCGCCGCCGAAGCCAGCGCGAACCCCAGCCGGAGGCCCGCCAGCCCGAAAAACTTGCCGAAAGAGCGCAGCACGATCAACCCGTCGCGCCCGGCCTGCGGGGCCAGTGACAACGCGGGCGTGGGGTCGACGAAGCTTTCATCCACCACCAGCCGGCCGACCAGCGGCAGCAGCGCCAGTAGCCGGTTGGGCTCCACCTGCCGCCCATCCGGGTTGTTCGGGTTGACGATGACAGCCAGATCGGCCCCTGCCAGCGCTTCCGGCGTGGACACCTCCTCGACCTGCCAGCCCATATCGCGCAGCGCCGCCGCATGCTCGTTATAGGTGGGCGCCACGATGCGCGCCCGGCCCGGCGCGGCAAGGCGTGGGATCATCTGGATGGCGGCTTGCGCCCCTGCCAGTGGCAGCACCCGCCCCTGCGTGCCATAGGCCGCGCGCGCCGCGCCGATGAGCGCGGCCAGCGCGCCGCTGGTGGGCAGCGCCGTCCAGGCCGCCGGCTCTATGGACGGCACCTTGTAGGGCTGGCGGTTGATGCCGGTAGAGAGATCGATCCATTCATCCGGTGTGCCGCCGTAATGCCGCATCGCCACGTCCAGATTGCCTCCATGGTCACGCATTAGGTCTTCCTCACCACATCGCCAGGGCCAGGAGTGCTGCCCCGGCGGCCAGTGCGCGCCGGTACAGGGCCAGCCCCGCGAAGATTGTCTTGGCGTCAGGGTCCTGTCCGGACGCGTTTATCCAGGGTTCGTTCGCGATCCGGTTGTCATAAACGCGCGGTCCAGACAAGCGTGTGCCCAACGCGCCGGCCATGGCCGCTTCGGGCCAGCCGGCATTGGGCGAGCGATGATGGCTGGCATCCTGCCACATGCAGGCCAATGCCGCGCTGGGGCGGGCGGAGACGCAGGCGAACATGAGTCCAGTGAGCCGTGCGGGGATAAGATTGGCGAGGTCGTCGATGCGGGCGGAAGCCCAGCCGAAAGCCTCATGCCGTGGGGTGCGGTGGCCGATCATCGAGTCCAGCGTGTTGATGGCCTTGTAAGCGGCGATGCCGGGCAGGCCGAACAGCGCGCCCCAGAACAGCGGAGCGATGACGCCGTCCGAGCCGTTCTCTGCCAGGCTTTCCAGCGCCGCGCGCACCACCCCGGCGCCGTCCAGCTTTTCAGGATCGCGACCCACGATCATCGACACGGCCTTCCTGGCGCCCGCCAGGTCGCCGCGCGTCAGCGGGGTGGCCACGGCGGTCACATGCTCGTGCAACGAGCGCGCCGCCACCAGCGGCCAGGCCAGCGCCCCGGCGAGTAGCGCGCCACACCAGCCTTTGGGCAGCATGGCTTGCACCGCCCAGGCCACGGCGGCGCTGAGCCCGATGAGCAGCAGCGCCGTCCCCACCCCCGCCAAGCGGCGCAAAGCGGGGGCGCCGCGATTGGCGTGGCGGTCCAGCCACGAGATCAGCCCGCCGGCCCAGGTGACGGGGTGGCCGATGCGGTTGAACAGCGGCGCGGGCCAGCCGAGCGCGGCATCAATGGCCAGGGCCGCCAACATGGCGGCGGGAGCAGTGTGAGACATGGGTCAGGCAATGAGGCTGAGATTGACGAAGCCAGCGGACCATTGCCCATCCGGCAAGGCGCGCAGCAATGTGGCGGAGAGGGGCGCGACCTCGAAGGCCAAGCCCAGAGGCGCATGGCCCAGGGCCAGCCCCAGCCCCGCCCGCACCGTGCCCGCATGGGCGAAGATGAGGGCCGGGCCGGCGGCGGCGATCTCGGTCAGCGCCGCCCCGGCGCGCGCGGCGAGGTCCAGGAAGCTCTCGCCCTCTGGCGGGCGGAAGGCGGCGGTTTCCTCCCGGCTCAGCGGGCCGAGATCGGGCAAACTGGCGCTCTCCAGCCCCTCCCATTCGCCGAAATCCTGCTCCCAGAGCCGTGCATCCTGCATGACAGCCGCACCGGGGCACAAAGCGGCGGCACTCTCGCGGCAGCGCCGCGCTGGGCTGGAGACCACCCGCCCCGGAACGCCCGCCAACGCCGTCAGGCGGCGCCGCGCCAGGGCCAGGGCCTCACCTTCCGGCAATTGCGCCGGAATATCCAGCCGCCCGGCCAGCCGCCCCGCACCGCATGAGGGGGCGTGGCGGATGAGGATGATATTGGCGGCGACAGGGTGCACCATATTCGGCCAGGCTCTTCTCAAGGAGGGAAAATGATGTTTGGTCTGGCCCTGGAAAAGGGGCAGCATGATCGTACTCATTACAGGCGGCGCCCGCTCGGGCAAGAGCACCTACGCCGAAGCCAGGATGCTGGGTCTGCCCGGTGTGCCGCATTACATCGCCACCGCCGAGGCGGGGGACGAGGAGATGGCGGCGCGGATTGCCGAGCATCGCGCCCGGCGCGGCCCGCCCTGGCAGGACCGGGAGGCGCCGCTGGACCTTGCCGGGGCGCTGGCGGCGACGGATGGCGCCGGACCGCGCCTGGTGGATTGCCTGACACTGTGGCTCTCCAACCTGATGTTCGCGGAATGCGATGTGGAGGCCGAGACGCAACGCCTCTGCGCCGCGCTGGCGGCCCAGGCATCACCCGTGCTGCTGGTGACCAACGAGGTGGGCATGGGTATCGTGCCAGAAAATGCGCTGGCCCGCGCCTTCCGCGACGCGGCGGGGCGGTTGAACCAGAGCGTTGCCCGCCTGGCCGATGAGGTGCAGCTCGTCGTCTCCGGCTATCCGCTGCGGGTGAAATAAACGTTTTACTGCCAAAGGATGACCATGACCGAACCGCTTTTCCCCGCCGACTCGCTGGCCGCGCTGCGCGCCCGCTTGGCAGACCTGCCCGGCCCGGACGAGACCGCCGCGGAGGCCGCCAGCACCCGCCAGGCAAACCTGACCAAGCCGCCCGGCGCGCTGGGGCGGTTGGAGGATCTAGCCATCTTCATGGCCGGATGGCAGGGCACGGAACGCCCGCACATCCGCAAGGCGCAGGCGGTAGTGTTCGCCGGGAACCATGGCGTCTGCGCCCAGGGGGTGAACCCGTATCCGCAGGAGGTGACGGTGCAGATGGTGGCGAATTTCCGCGCGGGCGGGGCGGCCATCAACCAGCTCTGCCGGGCCAGCGAGGCGGAACTTTCCGTGGTGGAACTGGAGCTCAGCCGCCCGACCGGAGATTTCACCCAGGGGCTGGCGCTGAGCGAGGCGGAGCTGCTGGAGGCCATGGCGCGCGGGGCTGAAGCCCTCGACCCCACGGCGGATGTACTGTTGCTGGGCGAGATGGGCATTGGCAACTCCACCGTGGCCGCGGCCTTGGCCTACGCTACCTTTGGCGGCACAGCCGCAGATTGGGTGGGGCGGGGAACCGGCTCCGATGATGCGGGCGTCCAGCGTAAGATTACGGCGATCGAGGCGGGGGCAAAACGTCATGCAGCCCTGCTGGATGATCCATTCACCACGCTGATGGCCTTTGGCGGGCGCGAACAGGCCGCAATCTGCGGCGCGGTGCTGGCGGCGCGGGCGCTGCGTATTCCTGTGCTTCTGGATGGCTTCATCTGCACGGCGGCGGCCGCAGTGCTGGTGCGGCTGGAGGGCGACGCGCTGGCGCATTGCATCGTCAGCCATGCCAGCGCCGAGCCAGGGCAGCGCGGCCTGCTCACGCATCTGGGTAAGGCGCCGATCCTGGATCTGGGCATGCGCCTGGGCGAGGGCTCTGGTGCTGCGGTGGCGCTCGGCGTGCTGCGCGCGGCGCTGGAGGCGCATAATGGCATGGCCACCTTCGCCGAGGCGGGTGTTTCCGGCGCATGACGGTGCCTGCCCGCTCTTGGCTGCCGGCCCGGCTGGACGAGGTCCGGCTGGCGCTGATGCTGCTCACCCGCCTGCCAGTTGGGCGGCTGGGCGCGCCTCGGCCGTTATCTTCTGCCATCTGGGCCTATCCGCTAGCAGGAGCGCTGGTGGGAGGGCTGACCGGGGCGACACTGCATCTGGCCTTGCGGGCCGGGCTGCCCCCTCTGCCTGCCGCGCTGCTGGCGCTGGCGGTCAGCGTGCTGCTGACCGGGGCGATGCACGAGGACGGGCTAGCCGATGTGGCAGACGGGTTTGGCGGCGGAGCCACGCGTGAGCGCAAGCTGGAGATCATGCGCGACAGCCGGATTGGCTCTTATGGCGTGGTGGCGCTGGTGCTGGCGCTAGGGCTGCGGGCGGCGTTTCTTTCGGAGTTACCGGAGGCGGGGGGGACGGCGCATCTGGCCGGGCTAAGCGCGCTCAGCCGAGGGCTGCTGCCAGGGCTCATACTCACCCTGCCGCCAGCCCGCGCCGGAGGATTGGGGCAGAGCGCCGGGGCGAATGCGCGCCCTGCCCAGGTGCTGGCAGGGCTAGGGCTGGCGGGGGCAATCGGCCTTGCCACCCTCCCCTGTTTTCTGTCCATCGCCGCAATCATGACCCTGGCGACGGCGGGAATCGGCTTGCTGGCATGGCGGCAGATCGGCGGTTTTACGGGCGATGTGCTCGGTGCGGCGCAAATTACCGCGGAAGTGGCAGGACTTGGGGGGCTCTCCTGCTGCTAAGCTGAACTAAGCGCTCTTCGCCCCGACAGGCGGGCTTGGCAGTTATACCAACCGCCGATTTTTATGACTCGTAGGGGATTCCCTCGGCGCGATGGGTTATGATTCCGTATCTCCCGTTGGTTTGGACGAAGGGAACTGCCATGGCTGTTGCGGTTGCAATTACCAACTAGGAATTCACAGCGGCAGATTTGCGCCGGCTGATGTCGAAAGAGCGGATGGCGAGGTCGTCAGGCGTTTATGTGCGCTGGCGCTGGTGCTTGAGGGGCATTCACGGACGCAGGCGGCGGAACAGAGCGGGATGGATCGCCAGACCTTGATTGGACTGGAATTGGCCAGGGCGGGGGCGCATATTGCTCTCAAGGGCCTTGGTGAGCCGGATCAGATCGAACAGCTTCGCGCCGAAATGGCGGCAATCAACCAGGTTCAGGTGATCTATGTCCCGGCCGATCTGTCGCAGCCCGAGCAGGCCATGGAGATGGTCCAGCTGTTATCATTGTCGGGGAGACCGCGTGCGGCTCCGGGCCCGATGGTCGGCCACTGCCGGGGATTGCTCCTGTGGCCAAGCAACAGGGCCAATGGGCCAATAGGATTAGCCTGGTTGATTGTGAGCAGAGTACCGCCTGAACGCTTGTGGATTTCCAGCGTGGCGCGCGCCGGATGGTTGGCGCGGATATGTGAGTGAACGGCCTTAGCAGGGATCATTTCCATGATGGCAAAACACGAAACAGCAAAATACGGACAAATTGTGCTTGTCTTTCAGGGCGGCGGCGCCTTGGGGGCCTATCAGGCGGGCGTCTATCAGGCCCTTCATGAGGCGGGAATCGAGCCCGACTGGGTTATCGGCACCTCGATAGGCGCGATTAATGCCGCTCTGATCGCGGGCAACGCGCCGACTGACCGGCTCGAGCGGCTGGAGACCTTTTGGCAGAGGGTGGAATACGCTTTGCCGGCCGACACTATGGCCGCGCTGCCTGGTTGTACGCCGATGTCCCGGCTGCTGACGATGCTCTACGGGGTGCCAGCGTTCTTTGAGCCTAACCCGATGACCTTGATGGGTAACGCCTGGCCCCTTGGGGCGGAGAATGCGGGGCACTATTCCACGGCGCCGTTGCGCCGGACCCTTACTGAACTGGTCGATTTCGACCGGATCAACCGGCATGAGACCCGCATTTCGGTGGGCGCGGCGAATGTCTGCACCAGCCAGATGCATTACTTCGATAGCCGTGACCAGGAGTTTCGTGTCGAGCATGTGATGGCCTCAGGCGCGCTGCCGCCGGCGTTTCCAGCGGTACGCGTTGATGGCGAACTTTACTGGGATGGCGGCATTCTCTCCAACACCCCGCTCGAAGCGATCTTCGATGATAATCCACGGCGTAGTGCGCTGGTGTTTTCGGTCCATGTCTGGAACCCCGATGGACAAGAGCCTGTTACACTCGGTCAGGTGCTCAACCGCCAGAAGGACGTGCAGTTCGCGTCCCGCTCGCGCACCCAGATTGCGCGGCAAAAGCAGATCCACAAGCTGCGGCACGTCATCGCCAATCTGAGCCAGCGTCTTCCAGAAACCGAGCGTGCCGGCAACGAGGTTGTCGAATTGGCAAGCTACGGTTGCGTCACCCAGATGCACGTGGTGGCTCTGGTGGCACCAACCCTGCCGAACGAAGACAACACAAAGGATATTGATTTTAGTACCGGTGGCATACGCGCCCGCTGGGAGGCCGGCTACGCCCAGACTAAGGCCGTGATTGCGCAAGCGCCCTGGACTGCGCCGGTCGATCCGCTCGAAGGGGTGATCCTGCACCGCGTCACACCGTAAATTGTCTCTCGCTCTCTCCAAGAAGGATGCCGCAAATGAAAATAGCCGATGTCATGAACGTGCCGTCGATGCCGATCGCGTCGCCCTCTTACCCGCGCGGGCCGTACCGTTTTGTCGACCGCGAATATATGATCCTGACCTATCTGTCTGACCCCGAGGCGATCCGCGAGGCCCTGCCCGAGCCGTTGGAACCGGATGGCAGTGACACCGTGCTGTTTGAGGTGATCCGGATGCCAGATTCGGCTGGGTTCGGGGATTATACTGAATCGGGTATCGTGATTCCCGCTCTGCTGAACGGCGAACCCGTAAGTTTCACGGCGCAGATGTATCTCGACGATGAGCCGCCGATTGCCGGCGGGCGAGAGATCTGGGGCTTTCCGAAGAAGCACGCCTCGCCAGAACTGGCCGTGATCCACGATACTTTAACGGGCACGCTGTCCTATGCCGATACCCTGATTGCGGTCGCGACCATGGGCTACAAGCACCAGCACCTCCTCTACGATGTCGATGGGCAAAAGCAGTGCAGCAGTGCGTCGATCGTCAAAAAGATGAGCAAAACGCAGGTTAACCTCAAGATCATTCCCGACGTTGACGGTACGCAGGCCATCTGCGAGCTGGTCGGGTACAATCTGACCGACATCCAGGTTAAGGGTGGCTGGTCGGGGCCAGCGCGGTTGCAACTGCATGCTCATGTCAATGCCCCAGTCGCCGACTTGCCGGTGCGCAAGGTGCTTGGCGGTTTACACTTCATCGCCGATCTGACCCTGCCCTACGGACGCGTGCTGCATGATTATTTGAAGGCCCCCGTTTAAAAAACCGCGCGGGCTTCGTTCAGTCTCACTCACGCGCCGCCTGTGAACGCCACGCGCGTGAACGCCGCCAGAATGCGCCATGAGGCCCGGATGGTGCCGCGCAGTGAGCCCGCGACCTTTGATTCGCCGCCGGCGCGGCAACGATACGG
>DATJXU010000034.1:0-2063 GCA_035499915.1 Acidocella sp. | reverse complement strand
GATGCGGCGGCGGTCGCGTTCTTCGCGCTGCTGATCTTCGCGCCGTTTCTGGGCCTGCAACTTTCCGACAACGATGCTGGCGGGCTCTCCCTCTCCGCACGCCCGGCATTGTTGGCGGCCGCCGTGGGGCTCACCTTCCTCGCGCGGATTGCCATGCTGCTCTGGCACCAATACCGCCCGGCAGCGCCCAACGTGCACATGGCCGCGGCGGCGCAGAAATCCGGCAAGTACATCGCCCCTGCCCTGCTCGTCTTTGCCCTCGTCATGCCATTCCTCCCCGGCCTGCCGAATGCGTATATCGACCTCGGCGTGCTGATCATGACCTATGTGATGCTCGGCTGGGGGCTGAACATCGTCGTCGGCCTCGCGGGGCTGCTGGACCTGGGGTACGTCGCGTTCTACGCGGTCGGCGCCTATTCGTTCGCGTTGCTCGCCACCAATTTCGGCCTCGGTTTCTGGGAATGTCTCCCGCTCGCAGGCATCCTCGCCGCCTGCTGGGGCACGTTCCTCGGTTTTCCCGTGCTGCGGCTGCGCGGCGACTATCTCGCCATCGTTACGCTGGCATTCGGCGAGATCATCCGCCTGGTCATCACCAACTGGGTCTCGCTCACCGGCGGGCCAAATGGTATTACCGACATCCCCCGCCCCACGTTATTCGGGCTGAAATTCAGCATGGCGGGCGGGCCGGGCACATTCGCCGGGTTCTTTGGGCTAGACCCGCATCCCAACCAGCGCATCACCTTCCTGTACTACATCATCCTCGCCCTCGCCTTGCTCACCAACTGGGTGACGATGCGGCTGCGCCGCCAGCCGCTGGGTCGCGCCTGGGAGGCGCTGCGCGAGGATGAGACCGCCTGCCGGTCGCTCGGCATCAATGTGCGCAACACCAAGCTCACGGCCTTTGCCATCGGCGCGATGTTCGGCGGCTTCGCGGGTTGTTTCTTCGCCGCGCGCGACGGCTTCATCAGCCCCGATTCCTTCACCTTCATGGAATCCGCCACCGTGCTCGCCATCGTGGTGCTGGGCGGTGCTGGCAGCCAGCTAGGCGTGGTGCTCGCCGCCTGCGTGATGATCGGCGTACCAGCAATGCTGCAATCCTTGCAGATCTACCGCATGCTCATCTTCGGCTTGGCGCTGGTGGTGATCATGGTGGTGAAGCCGCGCGGGTTCATCTCGACCCGCCGCCCGACCGTGGCCCTGGGCAAAGCCAAGGAGATCGGCGCGGAGCTGATCGCGCAAGGGCGCGGCTGATGACAATATTGCAGGTGGAAAATCTGACCATGCGCTTCGGCGGACTGACGGCGGTAAACAATGTCAGCTTCACCGCGCAACAGGGCAACATCACCGCCATCATCGGCCCGAACGGCGCGGGCAAGACGACGCTCTTCAACTGCATCACCGGCTTCTACAAGCCCACAAGCGGCGGAATCACCATCATGCATGGCAAGCCGCTGCGGCTCGACAAGCTGCCGGGCCATTCCATCGCCCGCAAGGGGCGGGTGGCGCGCACTTTCCAGAACATCAGGCTGTTCGGCGGCATGACGGCGCTGGAGAACCTGCTCGTGGCCCAGCACAACAAGCTCCAGGCGGCCACGGGCTTTGGCGTGCTTGGCATATTGGGCATCGGCAAGTACCGCGCAGCGGAGCGCGCTGCGATAGAGCGCGCGAAACACTGGCTGGCGCAGACAGGGCTGCTGGAGCGCGCCGACGACCCGGCGGGCGCCCTGCCCTATGGCGCGCAGCGGCGGCTCGAGATCGCACGCGCCATGTGTACCGAGCCGGTGCTGCTCTGCCTGGATGAACCCGCCGCTGGGTTGAACCCGCGCGAATCCGCAGCACTTAACGAACTGCTGCTGAATATCCGCGCTGACGGAACCTCGCTGCTGCTGATCGAGCACGACATGGGCGTGGTGATGAAGATTTCCGACCATATCGTCGTGCTCGACC
Organism: Acidocella sp.; assembly: GCA_035499915.1. GTDB lineage: Bacteria > Pseudomonadota > Alphaproteobacteria > Acetobacterales > Acetobacteraceae > Acidocella. The sequence goes on along the minus strand of DATJXU010000034.1, from coordinate 116 downwards.
ACGGCAAGAAGATCGCGGACGGTACGCCTGCGGAGATTCGCTCGGACCCGCATGTGATCGCCGCCTATCTCGGCGAGGGCGACGAGGGCCTGGAAGAAACGGAGGCCACGCTGTGA
>DATJXU010000033.1:0-3977 GCA_035499915.1 Acidocella sp. | reverse complement strand
TTTCGGGCGCGAGCCGCGCCAGCTGCAGCCCGGCGCGCAGCACCTCATCCGCCGCCATGCGCCCCAGCGAGACGGAGTTGGTGACGATGGCGAGGCTCTCGGCGCGCGCGGGCTTCACGCGGGTCAGGGTTTCGGCGGCGGCCAGGAACTCGCTGACCGTGGCGGTGAGCAGCACGCCGGCACGCACCAGCGCCGCCTCCACCGCCGCATAGGCGCCGCCGGAGGGGTCGCGCAGCCGCAGGCCGGGCGCGATGGCGACCACCGGCCGCAGCCGCGCCGCCATGCGCACGGCGGAGAAAAAGGCCCGCGGGTCGCGCAGCCGGTCGATCTCCACCATGATCGCCGCCGTGCCCGGGTCGCGCCCCAGATGGTCCAGCACCAGCCCGAAGCCGATGGTGGCGTCATTGCCGCCAATGCCGATGAGGTGGCTGAATCCCATCCCGTTTGGCACCGCCCAGTCGATGACCGTGCGGGCGATGGAGGAGGATTGCCCGACCAGCGCCACCCGCCCGCGCTGCGGGATGAGCGGGAACGGGCTGGCATTGAGGCCAAGCGCCGGCAGCACCATGCCGAAACTGTGCGGCCCGAGTGTGCGGATGCCGGCGGCGAGCGCCATCTCCCTGAGGCCCGTGCCCTGCATGAAGGAGAGCACGATGGCCCCGCACGCCCCGCGCTGCGCATGGGCGGCGAGGGCGGCCGGGATATTGGGCGCGTCATCGGCCACCAAGGCGAGGTCGGCATTCGGCACGGGATCCTGCTCCGCCGTGCCGATCTCGCCCGCGAACCCGCCGGCGCGCAGATGGCTGAGCACCTTGGCCCCAAGCGGCGTCAGGCTGCCGCTCAGGCAGATCGAGGCCGGGTGGAACATGCGTGCCGGGTCGAAACGCCGCTTTGCCGCCGTCGTCATGCGCTGATCTCCTGCTTGTCCCCGCTATACACCGTCGCGCTGGTCTGCATCCATGACCGATGCCCTGGCGGCTGGTGTGGAAACTGGGGTATGAATTGGACGCATGGACAATTACGACCACCCGATTTCCGGCCTGTCCCAGCGGCTGCCCCCCAGCAATGCCCAGGCCGAGCAGGCGCTGCTGGGCGCGCTGCTGGCCAATAACAAGGCCTATGAGCGTGTCTCGGACTTCCTGGCCGCCGAGCATTTCGCCGACCCGATCCATGGCCGCATCTTCCAGGCCATTGCGCGACGCTGCGAGCAGAACCAGGTCGCGGACCCGATCACCTTGCGTGCCGAGCTGGAGCATTCCGGCGTGCTGGCGGAGGTGGGCGGCACCGCCTATCTGGCGCAGCTGCTCTCGGCCATGGTCGGCATCATCAATGCCGGGGATTATGGGCGGCTGATCCATGATGCCTGGCTGCGCCGCCAGCTCATCGATATCGGCGAGGTGATGGTGAACGACGCCTATGGCGCCGCGCCGGAGCTGGACGGCTTGGCGCAGATCGAGCGTTCGGAACAGGCGCTCTTCAACCTCGCCACCAAGGGCGGCAGCGAGGGCAAGGGCATCTCCTTCCACGACGCGCTGATCGCCGCCATCGAGCTGGCGGAGAAGGCCTTCCGCAACCAGGGCTCGGTTTCGGGCCTGGATACGGGTCTGCGCGACCTCAACAAGCGCACCGGTGGTTTGCATAAATCCGATCTCATCATCCTCGCCGGGCGCCCCGGCATGGGCAAGACGGCACTCGTCACCAAGCTCGCTTTCGGCGCCGCCAAGGCGATGCTGAACAATGCCCGGGCCGAGAACCCGAACGCCATGGCCAAGGACTGCGTGGCGCTGTTCTCGCTGGAAATGAGCGCCGACCAGCTCGCCACCCGTCTTCTGGCCGAGCAGGCGCGGGTTTCGGGCGACAAGATCCGCCGTGGCGAGATCTCCACCAAGGATTTCGACACCTTCGTGCGCGTCAGCCGCGAGATCGCGGATGTGCCGCTGGTGATCGATGACACCCCCGCCATCACCCTCTCCGCCCTGCGCACGCGCTGCCGGCGTTTGCAGCGCACCCAGGGGCTGGGGCTGGTGATCGTGGATTACCTCCAGCTCATGCGCCCGGCGCTGGGCACCAGGCCGGAAAGCCGCGTGCTGGAAATCAGCCAGATCACCCAGGGGCTGAAGGCCATCGCCAAGGAGCTGGCGGTGCCGGTGATCGCGCTGTCCCAGCTCTCGCGTTCGGTGGAATCGCGCGACGACAAGCGCCCGCAGCTTTCCGATCTTCGTGAATCAGGCTCCATCGAGCAGGACGCCGATATGGTGATGTTCATCTATCGCGACGAATATTACCTGGCCCAGCGCGAGCCGAAGATCACCAACTTCGACCGGGATGACAAGTTCCAGGAGGCGCATGAGAAATGGCAGGCGGACATGCAGTCCGTCTACCAGAAGGCGGAGCTGATCATCGCCAAGCAGCGCCATGGCCCCACGGGCAAGATCGATTTGTTCTTCGAGGGCGAGTTCACCCGCTTCGCGGATCTGGACACGATCCACGAGTGATATGATGTTTTGGCGGCGCGGCTTTGTGCGGGCTCAACGCCAGCACAGCCCAGCCATGCAAGATGCGGCCGATCCTGCGGATCCGTGAGATTCCGGCGGGGATGGGCGTGGGGCATGGCGGCGGCTGGGCGGCGCCGCACCCCCGGCTGTTTTGACGATACCCCCGTTCCCCTGGTAGGCCGGGTGTCGATGAACCTCGCCACGTTTGATGTCACCGATATGCCGGCCAATCCCGGCGATTTGCTGGTTCTGCTCGAATCCCGCCATGGCGCGGATGGGCTGGGCCGGGAGGCCGGGACAATCGGCGATGAAATCCTGACCTCACGGGGGCGCCGCGATCAGCGGTGGCATGTCGGCGCATGAAGGCCATTCTGGATGCGGTGGCCTGGCTGGGTGCTGCGGTGCTGGGGCTGGTGGAATATATTGGCGAGTTGGGGATTTTCGCGGTCTCCGGCGTCTCGCATGTTCTGCGCCCGCCATATTACCCGCGCCAGATCGCCCGGGCCTTCATGGAAATCGGTTATTTCTCGCTCCCGGTGGTGGCGCTGACGGCATTGTTCACCGGCATGGTGCTGGCGCTGCAATCCTATACCGGTTTCTCGCGCTTCGGGGCGGAAAGCGCCATCGCCTCGGTGGTGGTGCTCTCGGTCACGCGTGAGCTGGGGCCGGTGCTGGCCGGCTTGATGGTCTCCGGCCGGGCCGGTGCCGCCATGGCGGCCGAGCTTGGCACCATGCGCGTGACGGACCAGATCGACGCGCTCTCCACCCTCTCCACCGAGCCGATGAAATATCTGGTGGCGCCGCGCCTGCTGGCCGGCGTCATCGCGATGCCGCTGCTGGTGGGGCTGGCGGATATTCTGGGCGTGATGGGCGGGTATCTGGTGGCCACGCAGAAGCTTGGCTTTGCCTCCGGCGCCTATCTCACCGCCACATTCAGCAATCTGCAGGCGCAGGATGTGGTCTCCGGCCTGATCAAGGCGGCGGTGTTCGGGTTTGTGATCGCGCTGATGGGCTGTTTCAACGGCTACCGCTCGCGCGGCGGGGCGCAGGGCGTGGGGGCTGCCACCACCTCGGCGGTGGTCTCGGCCTCCATCCTGATCCTGGCGCTGGATTACGTTCTCACCCAGGTGCTGTTCGTCAAATGAGCCACCCGAAGATCCGCATCCGGGGCTTAAAGAAGTATTTCGGGGCCAAGAAGGTGCTGGATGGCATCGACCTCGATATCGAGACGGGCACCGGGATGGTGGTCGTCGGCGGGTCGGGCACCGGCAAATCCGTGCTGCTGAAATCCATCATCGGGCTGGTGACGCCGGATGCGGGCAGCATCGAGATCGACGGGGTGGACGTGCTGAAGGCCCCCGCCCGCCAGGCGCGCGCGTTGCGCCAGCAGATCGGCATGCTGTTCCAGAACGGCGCCTTGTTCGATTCCCTGCCGGTATGGGAGAATGTCGCCTTCGGGCTGCTGGCGCAGAAGACGCTGAG